>JAHBWH010000192.1 GCA_019637115.1 Myxococcales bacterium
CGGACACGGTCTCGGACACGGTCTCGGACACGGTCTCGGTCTCGGCCAGACGCGCCTCGAGGCACGCCTGGTGCGCCGCGCTCCTCCTCCTCGCCCTCCCCGCTCCCCTCGTCGCTCAGGACGCCCCCGCGCGCCCGCTCGACCAGACCGCGGACTTCTGGCGGGAGGTCCGGCAGCCTGGATATCGACGGTCGCGCGAGCTGACGCGCCTCGGGCAGCGCATGCTCGTGCGGGCGATGGACGAGCGGCGTCCGCACGTCCGCGCCGCCATCCTGGAAGGCGCGATCCTCCGCTTCCGCCGCGCGCACGAGCTCGTCCCGGCAGACCCCGAGCCCCTCTACCTCTTGGCCCGTTCGACGGCGCGCTACGAGCGACCTCGCGACGATGGGTCGACGGAGCGACGGGACCAGGAGTCGATCGCGCTCTGGGAGGAGCTCCGCGCCGTCGATCCCGACTTCGCCCCGGACGAGGTCGGTTTCGAGCTCGGGATCCTCTACACGAAGGCCGGCGACTTCGACCGCGCGGCGGCGGAGTACGAGGCGGCGCTCGCGCGCGTCGTCCCGGACGGGTTCGCGGCCACCACCCGCGCGAACCTCGCGGAGGTCCACATGATGGCGGGTCGCCTCGAGCGCGCGGTGGAGGAATACGCGCGAGCGGTGACGCTCGCCGAGCGCGACAGCTCGCCAGGCGCGGGCCCGACGCTCTCGCTCGCGCTCTTCGGCGCGGCGGTCGCCCTCGACCGGCTCGGGGAGCACGCGAGCGCCCTGGACCACGCCTCACGAGCGCAGAGCGTCATGGGCGGCTCGATGGGCGTGCTCCGCCAAGAAGGGGTCTTCTTCGAGCCCGCGTCCGAGATCCACTATTACGAAGGGCTCGGGCACCTCGCGCTCGCGGCGCACGCGCCCCTCGACGAGCGCCGCGCGCACCTCGCGCGCGCCCGGACGAGCTGGCGCCAATACCTCACGCTCGCGCCCAGGGACGATCCTTGGCGCGGGCTGGCCGAGCGCCACCTCCGCGCGGTCGAGGCGCGGCTCGAAGGGCGGTAAACGCGGGGGCCGCGTCTGAAGGGGCCGCGTCCGGCCCCGGGTCCGAAGGGCAGCTCGCCAGATCTCGGGGCGGGGTCAGTACACCCGCATCCAGCTCGGCATGAAGAGGGCGACGAAGAGGGCCGCGCAGGCCCACGCCACGGCGCGCCGCTTCGGCGAGAGCACGTCATCGTCGGTCGGCGGATGGCGCGAGCCTCCCCCGACGCGGCTCAGGATGACGAGCACCCCCGCCCACAAGATCCAGTTCATCCCCGCGAAGAGATCGCGCAGCACGAAGGTCCACGGCGCCTTCTCGAGCAGCGACGGAACGCCGTAATAGAGCCCGACGGCGACGCCGATCACCGGCAACGTGCGCAGCACCACGCGCGAGACGCGGTCCTGGCGCGCTCCGAAGAGCGCGTAGGCGATGTGTCCCCCGTCGAGCTGCCCGAAGGGCACGAGGTTGATGAGGGTCAGCAAGAGGCCCGTCCATCCCGCGAGCGCGGTCGACGTGAGGAAGATGTCGTGGCCCTCGGGGATCGGGCCATGGACGAGCCAGAGGAGCGCCCGGTAGAGCAACGAGTGCCCCTCCAGCAGGACCATGTGGTCCACCGAGCGCGGCTCCATCGCGCGCACCTCGGACGTCGCGATGCCGTAGATCAAGATGGGCACGGCGACGACGATGCCCGCGAGCGGCCCCGCGGCGCCCACGTCCAGCAGCTCGTCGCGCCGGCGAATCCGCCCGCGCATCCGGATGACCGCGCCGAGCGTCCCGAACGACGTGGGCAGCGGGATGAAGTGCGGTGGCGAGATGTCCACGCCGTGGATCCGTCCTGCGACGTAATGCCCGAGCTCGTGCGTCAACAAGATCGCCAGGAGTGGCACGGCGAAGACCCAACCGGCCGCGAGATCCGCGAGCGTCTCGACCTCGCCGCGCTCCATCGTCGCGCCTGCGTAGAGGGTGGTCCCGAGGGTCGCGACGAAGAGGACGATCGGCAGGCGCCACTCCCGCCACCCGTGCGCGCTCGCCGCTCGACTCATCACGAGCTCCTCGCGTCGCTCCGCGCTCATCCGAGCAGGGCTCGCTCGAGCGCGGCCAGCCGGAGCGAGAGGCGACCGTCGAGCTGGCCGAGGTCCGTCTCGATGATGCAATCGCCGAGCGCCAGGCCAGCGTCGCCGATGACCGTGGCGCCCGCGAGCTCGGAGAGGGAGGCCACGCGCGCGGCGTCGTCGGGGTGGACGAAGACGCGCAGCGGCACCGCGCGCGGCGCGCGCGAGAGGACCTCGCGGACGATGTCCCGGATGCGCGAGGGATCGAGCGAGAGCTCGGCGCCCAGGAGGCGCTCCGCCACGCCGACCGCGAGTCGGACGAGATCTTGCTCTGCCTGTGCGCGCGCGTGGTCGTGGAGCGCGCGCGCCCGCGCGACGAGCGCGGCCGCCTCCGCGCGCGCCGCCTGCTCGCCCGCCTCCCAGGCCTGGTTGCGGCGCGACGCCGCGTCCGCATGCGCAGCCTCGACGAGCGCGGCCGCCTCGGCGCGCGCGGCCTCGAGCAGCGCCTCCGCCTGGCCGCGCGCCTCCATGATCCCGCTGCTCGGGGCGGCGCGGCCGCTTCGGATGATCCGGCTCATGACGGCTCCCCGAGGGCAGCCACGGCCTCTTCCTCGGGCGAGGAAGAGGGCTCGATGGTCAACAGGCGCCGGAGCGTCTCCGCCAGGCCTGCCGGTGGCGCGTAGCGCGCGCGCGTCGGGGGCCCGCTGCGCCCGAGCAGCGTCCGGACCCGGTCGGGTGCCTCGGCGAACGCCTCGAAGGGAGGCGCAGGCCGCACCGTCGGCGCGAGGGCGTGGATGAACGCTCGCGGCTCGGGCGGCGCTCGCCGCGCGAGCGCCTCGGCGACGCCCGGCCTCAAGCGATCGCGGCTGGCCCGGCCGCGAAGGATCTCCGCGAGCAAGAAGCCATCGAGCTTCGCGTCCGGCCAGCTCATCGACGCCTCCGTCGGCCCACCAGGACGCCCACCACGACGAGCGAGAGAAACGCCGCCGCGCCCGCGCCGCTGCCACCGCCCGGGGCGCCGACGGCGCAGGCCTCGAAGAAGGTCCCGGACCCAGGGAGGAAACACGCGGGGGCCATCTCGCGGTTGACCCGGCCGACGCCGTCGACGACGTGCACGACGACGCACGAAGGCCCCGTCGCCTCCTCATCGTCGAGGACGAAGGCCATCGTGACCTCTTCGGTCGTGAAGTTCCGGAGGCGCGCGCGGAGCTCGGGGGCGCGCAGGTTTGGACCCCGGGTCAGATAGAGCAGGTACTCGAGGCTCCCTGCAGGTCCGTCGTCCCGGGCCGGCGCGAATCGGACATCGACGCGATAGCCGGAGCGACCATCGCACGTCGGATCGACACGAGAGGTCGTAGGCCCCCCCGTCAACCCGGAGAACATTGGCGGAGCGACGTCCCGCAGACCCCCGGTGCGGAAGTTGAAGTTCAGGTCGCGCTCGATCCCGCGGGCGAGGCCCACGAAGGGCTCGTTCGGCGGGAGCTCCCCCGTCGGGACGAAGAAGAGCCAGCGGTCCCCGACCACCTCCACGCGACCTTCGACCGCCTCACCCGAGACCTCGCAGTCGAGCAGCGGGAGATCCCGGCATCGCTTGAGCTCGAAGGTACCAGTCGGGTCGAAGCCCGGCGCGAAATAGCCGTCCCCGTAGAGCACCTGGACGTACGAGTTCACCGACACGCCGCCCGCGCCGCTCGCTGGCGTGACCTCGTACGGTCCACGGACGGTCGTGTCGGGGCAGGTCACGCCGCCGTCCTGCGCCCCCGCGGCGCTCGACCAAACGAGCGTCGCAATCGAGAGGCAGCTCACCCCCAAGAAGTTCGGCAGAAAGCCCAGAAGGACACTCGAACGCGCTCGCACGCCCGCACTATACCCAAAACCGCCCGCGCCGCCCTTCGTTCGGCCCGCCCTTCAGTCCGCGAGCTCGTCACGAAGTGCGCCGAGCAGGAGCCGGGTCGGCCGGTGCTCGGTGCGCTGGTAGAGCTCCTCCACGCGGGGCCGCACGGCCGCGCCGAAGATGGAGAGGATCGCCTGACGGGCCGCGGGGGCGTGCGCCTCGATCTGCGCCGCGCGAAGGAGATCCTCGAGCATGCGCGGGTCATTGCGGGCGCTCGGATCGTAGTGATACGCGAGCCCATACCGCTGAATCGCGCCGACCCACTGGCCCCGATTGGCGAGGTCGTGCGCGAGCAGCAGCGAAGGGCGAGGGTCGGTGGGGTTCTGCCGTTGGTGCACACGAAGCCGACGATGGAGGTTCCGATCGAGCGACGTCGCGCGATGGAGCGCGTCCGCGAGCTGCCCGAGCTCCGGGCTCATCGGCAACTCGAAGGGATCTCGGCTCGGCACGAAGGGGCTCGCGCCCCGCGCGGCGACGGCCTCCACGTCATCGGCTTCGTCGTCCTCGAGCGACGCCTCCGAGCGCGCCTCCGAGCGCGTCTCCGAGCGCGCCACCGCGGGCGTCTCGTCGGCGCTCGTGGCCCTCGGAGCAGCGGCCTCACTGGGGTCGGCCGACGACGAGCCCGCGGACGCCTCCGCCGAACCGACCGAGCGCTCTCCGGTCGCGCTCGTGTCGTTCGTCGCGCGCGACGCGAAGTAGGCCCCCACGATGCCGAGCGCGAGCGCCGCGACGAGCCCCACGGGGCCCCAAGAGCGCTTGCGCGAGGGGGCCAGCACGGCGCGTGCGTCGGCGAGCGACCGCCGCGTCGGCTCCGTGGTCTCCCTCGCGCGCGCCGCCTCGAAGCGCGCGACGCCTGGCGGCAGCGCGTCGAGCGCGTCGAGCAGCGCGCGCCCGTCGGCGAAGCGCTCGGCGGGCTCCTTCGCTAGACAGCGGAGGAGGAGCTCTTGCAGCTCGCGCGCGAGCACCAACCCGGGGCGAAAACCCTCGGGATCAGGGACGGGCTCGACGAGATGCGCGCGCAGGAGGTCCGCCCGACGGCTCTCGCGGAAGGGGACACGGCCCGCGAGCAGCTCGAAGAGGAGCACGCCGCAAGCGTAGACGTCGCTCCGTGGATCGACGCGCGAGCCGGACGCCTGCTCGGGAGACATGTACGCGGGGGTGCCGACGATGGTGCCCGTCTTGGTCAGCGTGGGCTCCTCGCCGCTGCCCTCGTCCTCGTCCACGAGGATCTTCGCGAGGCCGAAGTCGAGGAGCTTCACGTGGTCCGGATCGTCGGGGAGCGCCTGCAAGAAGACGTTTCCCGGCTTCAGGTCGCGATGAAGCACGCCGCGGTCGTGGGCGAACGCGAGCCCTCGCACGACCGCGCGCACGATCTCGAGCGACCGCTCTGGGGCGGGGGGGCCCTCCTCCTCGAGGAGCTCCTCGAGCGTCCGCCCCTCGAGCAGCTCCATCACGAGGTAGGGCAAGTCGTCCGCGATCCCGTAGTCCGTCAGCCCGACGACGTTCGGGTGCGAGAGCTGCGAGAGCACGCGCGCCTCTCGCTCGAAGCGCTTGCGCATGTGCGGGAAGTCCTCGAAGCCGTGGCGAAGCACCTTCAGCGCGACCGGCCGCCGCAGGCCTGTGTGCTCGGCGCGGTAGACGACGCCCACCCCGCCCGCCCCGAGCACCATCTCGATTCGGTAGCGGCCGTCGAGCACGCGGCCAATGAGCGGGTCGTCCATCGGAATCCGACGGAGGGTACGCGAAGGCGGCCCTTCGTCGTCCTCGCGGCGCGGTCTTCCGGGAGCGGAGGAGCCTCGACTCATCGGGCCGAGCTTATCACCCCGCGGGAGCCTTGGCGTCGATGGTTCACGCGCTCGAAGCGGCCCCAAGCCCGGCCCTGCCCCGAGACCGGCCGATGAAATTGCAGCGCATTCTGGGAACCGCGGTCACGCATCAGGGGACTCCTGACACCAGCGTCAGTCGCAGTCGCGACCGGTTCCCTCGCTCCTCCCGGACGACATCAGGTTCAGTGGCAGCCGCGACCGGTTCCTACGCCCGAGCGCCATCGGTCGCGACGAACCGCGACGGTTCGTCCGTTCCTCCCGACGACATCAGGTTCAGTCGCAGCCGCGACCAGTTCCTACGCCCCATCAGTCGCAGCGGACCGCGACGGTGCCTTCGCTGCTCCCGAACGACATCAGCGGGGGGTCGAGCGGGTCGTCCGGCTGCTCTCGCGCCGTCCAGGTCACGAGCGCCGTCGCCTCGGCGGCGGCGCAGAGCACCTCGCGCGCGCTCGGGAACGCGGTCGCGGCGGCCGCCCCGCTGACCTCGACCCGGACTCGCTCTCCTGGCTCCACGCGCCCGAAATCGTCGGGCCGACTCAGAACGAAGTCGACGGCGGGGGTCTCCCCGATGAAGAAGCTGGCGCGCGAGAGGGCGACATCGTCCCCCGAGAGCGCATAGCGCCCGACCCGCACCTCGACGTCCAGTGTGGCGCTCACGTCCCCATCGGCGGAGACCACCACGGTTCCTCCTCGGACCGTGACCTCGACGGAGAGCTCGGTGTCGATGCACGCGGGGAGGACGAGCGCGACGAGCGGCGCCAGGAGCCACCGAGCCGGGCCCCCGCGTCGCCACGAAGGGGGCGTCGACCGCCGACGCGCCGCGAGCGAAGGACGTCGCGCCACGTCAGTTCTGGGGGGCGAAGACGAACGGGTAGCTGAAGCTCACGCTGCCCCCCTCCGGGCCCGGGTTGAACCGGAACCGAGAGACGGTGCTCACGACACAATCCGCGACGGCTGGGCTCCCGGTGGTGTTCTCGGTCGCGCGCGCACCGGTCACGTTGCCGCGGACCTCGATCGTGAACTGTACGGTCACCTTGCCGGCGAGGGTCGGGTTGCGGCGAAGCTCCGTCTCGTAGCAGCGCTGGATGGCCGAGAGCCGCGCCCGGATCTGCGAGACGACGAGCCGCGCGTCGAAGTCACCCGAGCCGCCGATGTCACCGCCGGCCTGCAGCGTGAGGCGACCACGGATCTGGCGCTCCGCAGGACCGCTCGTGGTGACCGTCATGCCGACCGCGCCGCTCCCGCCCATGCCGAGCTGGCCGAGATCGCCGCCCTCGCCCGAGCCGGTGCCGCCGCCCGAGCCCTCGCGCAGCGTTCCGCCCGAGCTGCTCGTCGCGACGCCAACGCCGCCCGCGGCTGCGAGGATGTCTTCTTGACTGCCCGTCACCGCGCCGCCCGCGAGGACGTTGGCGAGCGCGCCACCGCTCGCGTCGAGCGCGCCGAGGATCATGGCCTCGGCGGCGGCCGCCGCTTGCTCCGCGATCCGGGCGCGCGCTTCGGCGTTCGTCGATGGATCGCCCGACGCGCCGCCGCGATCGGAGACCGCAGAGCTGCTGGTCGAGGGCGACGGAGTGGCGTCCGCCACCTCGTCGGTCGCCTCGTCGGTCGTCTCGGTCGTCTCCGGGGTCTCCTGCGGCTCGGGCGGCGGCGGGGGCTCCTGGAACATCAAGCGCGCGATGTTCTCGGGGAGCGCCGTCATCTCGGCGCGGATCTCCCAGTCGGCGTTCTCCAAATAGATGACGAAGCCGAAGAATGTCATGTAGCTGAACACGACGAAGGCCGTGAAGAGCCAGTCGATGCCCGCGACGAGACCGCCACGTGCGGCGGCGGGGAGCTGCGGCCGCGGCGTCACGGGCGGCGGCACGACGAACTGGAAGAGCAGCGTCGTGTTCCCGACGACGATCTTGCCGCGGGAGTTGTCGTTGAGCTTCACCTGCCAGTGCGAGCCCGCGTTGCGCGCGCCACCCGAGGTGCGGAGCTGGTCGAGCTGCTGCACGCCACCGGGGAGCGCGACGCGGCCGCTCATCTCGGACGTGAAGTTCAGGATGTAGTCGTCACCGACGAGCTGGAAGACGTCGAAGCGGGCCGGGAGGTTCGCGGCCGGGACGACGAAGTGGTTCTTCTCGGAGCTGCCGATCGAGACCGTCTCGCGCTTCCGGATGATGCGCTCTTCGACGATCTTGCCGTCTTGGATGAGCCCGATACGGAGGACCTTGGGCCCTTGGGGCTTCACGGCCACGGCCTGCATGGCCATGGTCATCGCGCCGGGGCGTTGCTTGCCACCCCCCTTGGTCTGTTGCGGTCCCTGCGGTTGCTGAGCCATCAGTGTCCTCGTCGGCACCCAGGACGTCGCGCGCGGGGCGTCGCTGGCGGCCTGGGCGGTGTCGGGTGCTGGCCTCTTCGACCCCACGCGACGCCGGAAGTTCTCTCGAGCGCCCGAACGCTATCACCGGGCCCCCGGCTGGGTCCAGCCCATCCACGCCCGGCCAGGCCCTCCGGCAGCCCTTCGCCCGCCCCTCCGCGTCCGCTGCCACGAGAACGGGCTGCGCCGATGGAGATCTGGCTGCCGACCCGGTACGGTGTCGCGAGGGAGTGGAGGATCGTGAGACCCCGGCTGGACGAGGCGCGGTGGCCCGTGCTCACCATGACGTGGCGTGGCGCCCTCGAGGACCACGAGGTGGACCTCCACTTCGCCGAGGTGCTCGAGGTCGCGCGGGCGGCGCAGCGGAGAGGCCAGCGCTTCTCGATCGTCATGGACATGCGCGACTTCGGCCGTCCCACGATCGCGCAGCGCCGGTACGCCGCAGCTCGGATGACACTCTTGTACGAAGAGCTGGCGCGCGCCCTGGTCGGCGTCGCCCACTTCACCCCCTCGCTCATCACCCGCGGCGTGCTGCGCGCGCTGTACTGGTACGCGCCGCCGCCCTTCCCCACCTTCGTCACGAGCGAGCTGGCCGCAGCGATCCGCTGGGCCGAGCGCCGAGTCGAGCGAGACACGGCCACCGCCACGCCGTGAGCCACGTCCGAAGACCGCGTCCGAAGACCGCGTCCGAGGACCGCGTCCAATGACCGTCCGATGATGGGATCCCAATCGAAGCGTTGGGTCGTGGCGTGTATACCCTCGGTATGCCGCACGACGTGACCACGCCGACGCCTCCGTTCCGCTCCGCCGACGATCGCTTCGAGGTCCACCAGATCCCCGCGATGCAGGACAACCTCGTCTGGTTGATCGTGTGTCGCGCGACAGGTGCGGCGGCCGTGGTGGACGGACCGAGCGCGAAGGAGCTGACCCCCTACCTCGAGGCGCGCGGGATCGCGCTGCGCGCGATCCTGAACACACACACCCACGGGGATCACGTGGGGATCAACCACGATCTCGCGCGGCAAGGTCGGCTCGAGGGCCTCGACGTCTTCGGGCCGGCCCAGAAGGCCGCGCAGGTGCCGGGGCTGACGTTGGGCGTGGGCGAGGGCGACACCGTCCGCGTCGGCGCGCTCGAGGGCCGGGTCTGGCTCACGGAGGGGCACATGGACGGCCACGTGAGCTTCGTCTTCGGCGACGTGATCTTCTGCGGCGACACGATGTTCGGCGCTGGCTGCGGCTTCCTCTTCGACGGACCGCCCGCCAAGATGCACGCGAGCCTCGAGCGGATCGCCCAGCTCGATCCGGCGACGAAGGTCTGCTGCGCCCACGAGTACACCCTCGACAACCTCCGCTTCGCGTGGAGCGTCGAGCCGGACAACCCGGCGCTCGAGGCGCGGATCCGCGCGAGCCGTGCGATCCGCGCCCGCGGTGAGTCCACGGTCCCGAGCACCATCGCCACCGAGCGCGAGAGCAACCCCTTCCTTCGACATCACTCTCCGACCGTGCGCGCAACGGTCGCGGCGGCCTTCGACGATCGCGTGCTCGAGACCCCCCTCGACGTCTTTGCGGCCACGCGGGCGCTGAAGGATCGAAAGGACTACCGCGCGATCTCGGACGCCGAGCTGCCCGGCTAGGAGTTGGTCATCATCGGACGCGGCCTCGGACGCGGTCATCGGACGCGGTCATCGGACGCGGTCA
The DNA here is from genome assembly GCA_019637115.1 of Myxococcales bacterium. Taxonomy (GTDB): domain Bacteria; phylum Myxococcota_A; class Polyangia; order Polyangiales; family Houyiibacteriaceae; genus JACKEH01. Next base: position 9,856 of record JAHBWH010000192.1, read on the forward strand.
TCGGACGCGGTCATCGGACGCGGTCATCGGACGCGGTCATCGGACGCGGTCATCGGACGCGGTCATCGGACGCGATCGTCGGACTTGGGTCATTGGTCCCGCCGTCGAAGCGAGATGACGGAGCGCGGAAAGCCCGGTCGCCGAAGCGCCGGGCTTTACCGAAGAGCGGAACCCCGAGCCTCAGCTCGCGGCGCGCTGCTTCTTCTGGGCTGCGCTGTAGTGGTCCCACAGGCGCGGGGTCGACCAGCGCTCGAAGCGGACCTTGTAGCTCGGATCCTTCGCGCGGCCGGCCGCCTCGCTGAGCGCGGCGACGAGCTTCTCGCGTCCGCCGGCCGCCTTCACGCTCTCGAGGACCTCGAGGAGGCGAAGCAGCTTGCGGTTGGAGACCGCCATGAGGCCCTTGTCGCCGTTCACGCGGTCGATCCAGAGGCCCTCGTCGGAGAGCTTCTGCACGGCGTCCACGAGCTTCTCCTTCGCGGCCTTGCGGGCGAGGGTCGAGTTGCTCTCTTCGATGCCGAAGCGCTTCTTGGCGGCTTGAAGGGGGGAAAGCTTCATCGGTCTAGCTCCAGGCGGGCGCTCGAGAGGCAACCCACCGTAGGGGAATCGGTCGGGCGAGGCCCGGACCCCCGCGGGGAGATCCTCCAATCCACGGGGCCGCGCGGTCTAGCAGCGGGGCAGGTCCCGCGCAAGACCCTGACGAGCGCCGAGCGCCTCGAGGGCCAGTGGTCGTGGCGCACCTTCGTCGCCTCGCCGCCAGCCAGCACGAGTCGGCTCCCCTCGTCGCAGGTTCCGGCTACGCTCGGCCCGATGTCCGCGGAGTTCGTCCACCTGCACGTCCACTCCGAGTACACGATGCTCGAGGGGGCCATCCGCGTCCCCGAGCTCGTGAAGCGCTGCGGCGAGCTCGGCATGCCCGCCGTCGCGATCACCGACCGCGCGAACATGTACGCGGGGGTGCAGCTCCACAACGCCTGCAAGGGCACGGACGTGAGGCCCATCCTCGGGGCCGAGCTCAGCCTGACGAGCGGGCACCGAGGCGATCGCGCCGCGAAGGACGCCGGCCATCTCGTCACCCTCGCGGCCGGCCAGGAGGGCTACCAGAACGTCGTCCGCCTCGTCAGCCTCGGCTGGGTCGAGGGGCTGATCGACGACGAGCCCCGGATCGACTTCGAGCTGCTCGCGCGGCACTCGAAGGGCGTCGTGGGCCTCTCCGCGTGCTTGGCCGGTTGGCTGCCGCAGGTCGTCCTGATGCAAGGCCCCGAGGCGGGCCTGCGCGCGCTCGGTCAGCTCTCGGACTGCTTCGAGAAGGGCCACTTCTTCGTCGAGCTCGAGGACCACGGCTTCCCCGAGAACCGCCCGCTCAACTCCGTGCTGGTCGATCTCGCGCGCCGCTGCGACCTCCCCGTCGTCGCGACGAACTGCGCGCACTTCCTCGACCGCGAGCTCGCGCCCGCCCAGCTCGCGCTCCAGTGCATCGGCGCCTCGCGCACGCTCCGCGAGATGTCCGCGATGCACCACAACTCCGCGGAGATGTACCTCAAGTCGGCCGCGCAGATGGTCGAGCTCTTCGCCGACCTGCCCGAGGCGACGAAGAACACGCTGCTCATCGCGGAGATGACCGCGGGCCAGTGCAACCCGCTGAGCCCCCCGAAGCTCCCACGCTTCCCCGTCCCCGACGGCCAGACCGAAGCCGGCTGGCTCCGCGAGCTCTCCCACCGCGGCCTCCGCGAGCGCTTCGAGGAGATGCGCAAGCTCGGTCAGTCCCCAAACGAACCCGAGTACGTCGCACGCCTCGACATGGAGCTCGACGTCATCATCCAGATGGGCTTTCCCGGCTACTTCCTGATCGTTCAGGACTTCATCGTCTGGGCGAAGGAGAACGGCGTCCCGGTCGGCCCGGGCCGCGGGTCGGGCGCAGGCTCGCTCGTCGCGTACGCGCTGCGCATCACGAACCTCGACCCCCTCCCCTACGGCCTGCTCTTCGAGCGCTTCCTCAACCCCGAGCGCGTGTCGATGCCGGACTTCGACGTCGACTTCTGCATGGATCGGCGCGACCGCGTCATCCAATACGTGAAGCAGAAGTACGGCGAAGAGTCCGTCGGTCAGATCGCGACCTTCCACCAGCTCAAGAGCAAGAGCGTGGTCCGCGACGTCGGCCGCGTGATGGGCTTCGCGCCGGCCGAGGCGGGGCGGCTCGCCGGGCTCATCCCGGAGCTCGGTCCGGGCAAGAGCGCCACCATCCCCGAGGCGCTCGCGACCGAGCCCCGCTTCAAGCAGGTCTACGACGAGGACCCGCAGGTCAAGGAGCTCATCGACACCGCACAGCAGATCGAGAACCTCACGCGACACGCCGGGATGCACGCGGCGGGCGTCGTGATCTCGGAGGGACCGATCTGGGACCACGTGCCCGTCTTCTGCCCCGCGCCGGGCACGCTCGTCACGCAATACCACAAGGACGACGTCGAGGCGGCCGGCCTCGTGAAGTTCGACTTCCTCGGCCTCAAGACGCTCACGGTCATCGACATCGCCGTGCAGCTCGTCAACAAACGCCCCGACCGCCACGAGACCTTCGACATCGACGCGATCCCGATGGACGACGCGGCCGCGTACGCGCTCTTGCAGAGCGGCGAGACGACGAACGTCTTCCAGCTCGAGTCGCAGGGCATGCAGCAGCTCTTCAAGGCGCTCAAGCCCGATCGCTTCGAGGACATCGTCGCCGCCGTCGCGCTCTATCGACCTGGCCCGATGAGCGCCGACATGCACACGGATTTCGTCGAGCGAAAGCACGGCCGCAAGCGCGTGGAGTACCCGCACCCGAGCCTCGAGCCGATCCTCGAAGACACGCGCGGCGTCATCGTCTACCAGGAGCAGGTCATGCGCATCGCGCGCGAGATGGCCGGCTACTCGCTCGGTGGCGCCGACATCCTGCGCCGAGCGATGGGCAAGAAGAAGGCCTCCGAGATGGAGAAGCAGAAGGCCATCTTCGTCTCGGGCGCGACCGAGCGCGGCTTCGACCCGACCGAGGCCGAGAATGTCTTCAACCTCATGGAGGGCTTCGCGCAGTACGGCTTCAACAAATCGCACTCGGCCGCGTACGCCCTCATCACCTACCAGACCGCCTACCTGAAGGCGCACTACCCGGCCGAGTTTTGCTGCGCGACGATGACGGCGGACAAGGACAAGTCCGACAAGGTCGTGCGCACCGTCGCCGAGGCCCGCGCGCTCGGTATCACCGTCTTGCCGCCCGACGTGAACGAGTCCGAGATCGACTTCAGCGTCGTCTACGACGCGAGCTCGGCGACCGGCCCGAAGCGCTCCATCACGCGACCCGCCAGCGAGAAGGGCGTCCTGCGCGATCCGACGGGCCCGAAGATCCGCTTCGGCCTCGGCGCGCTCAAAGGCGTCGGCGAGTCGGCGCTCGAGGCCGTCTTCGAGGCGCGCACGGACGAGGGCGGCAAGGCCCGCTTCGTCGACCTCTTCGACTTCTGCGATCGTGTGGATCTGCGCCGCGTGAACAAGGGCGTCTGCGAAGCGCTCGTGCAATCGGGGGCCTTCGACGGCTGTCACGAGCCCAGCGCCGTCCACCGCGCGCAGGCCTACGCCGCCATCGAGACGGCCATCGAGCGGGGCAAGAAGGCGGCGTCCGAACGCGCGAGCGGGCAGACGAGCCTCTTCGGGCTGCTCGGGGGCGCGGAGGAGACGCAGAGCTTCGCGCGCGCCGGTGGCGTCTTCCCGACGGGCGTCGAGTCGTGGGACTCGCGCGATCAGCTCGCGCGCGAGAAGGCCACGCTCGGCTTCTACGTCTCGGGCCACCCGCTCGATCGCTACCTCGCCGAGCTGCGCCGCTTCTGCAACGCGACGGCCGAGTCCCTCGAGCAGATGGGCCGCGGCGCGAAGATCACGATGGGCGGCTCCGTCGAGGGCTACCGCGAGCGACGCACGAAGACCGGTGGGACGATGGCCTTCTTCGAGCTCGAGGATCCGAGCGGCCGCGTCGAGGTGATCGTGCGGCCGCGCGAGGTCGAGAAGCCCGGCCTGCGCGAGGTCCTCTCGAGCGGCGAGCCCGTCATCGTCACCGGACGGGTCAAGCACGAGCAATCCCAAGGCTCCGAGGAGACCGAGGCGAAGCTCGTGCTCGACGAGGCGGTCTTGCTCCAAGAGGTGCTCTCGAAGAAGACACGCACCGTCACGGTCCGGGTCGAGGTCGAGGGCCTCGACCGCCGCAAGCTCGAGTCGCTCCGCGCCACGCTGCTGAAACACCCCGGCCCCATCCCGGTCTCGCTCGAGCTCACCGAGCCGGGCTCGTGGTCGGTGAGCCTCTCGGAGACGGGGCTCTGCGTCGAGCCCTCGGACGCCCTCCTCTCGGGCCTCGAGCGCCTCTTCGGCCGCCAGGTCTGCGAGATGCGCTGAGTGCCCCGCCTGCGACGCCTACCGCCCGAGCAGCCGCCGGAGCCCACCCTTCGGCCGCACTTCGAGCCCCGCGACGTCGAGCGCCGCGCGGAGTGCGTCGTCGAAGCGCGCGTGGAGCTGCTCCGGCGCGAAACCGAAGTCGCCGAGCAGCGCGCGCCGCGCCTCGTCGACCCCGGAGAGGTGGCACGTCACGCCGATGACGCGCGCGCTGGTCACGGCCTCTGCGAGCGCGCCGGCCATCGGGCGGTCGAGCGCGACGAGGCGAGAGAGGTCGAGTACTGCGGACGCCGCCTCGGCAGCGAAGAGCTCGCGCGCGAACGCTTGGCCGCGCGCTTCGATCGCGTCCGCCTCGACGTCCCCCGCGAGCACGAGGACCTGACAGGTCGGCGCGATGCGCAGGCTCGGCAGCCCCTCGGCCGCGCGGCGACGGGCCCGCCCCTCGACGACTTCCTCGCGGCCCCGCACGAATCCTTCGATGCACGTCGCGCCGAGGAGCGAGACGAATCGCGCCGGGAGCGCTCCTTCGAAGGCCGCCGCCAGCGCCGGGACGAGCTGCGCCGCTGCAAAGGGGCTCACGTCGAGCTCAGCGGCCCGTCGCCCGAGCAGGTGGATCATCGCGAGCCCCTCGTGGTGCGCGAACGACGCCTCGTCGCCCGCCACCTCGACCGCGAGCGCGAGGTCGAGCGACGCGACGGCGGGCCGCACCTCGCGCTCGAGCTCCTCGATGCGCTCCCGATCGCCCGAGAAGGGCAGGCGCGCTCCTAGCTCACGCGCGAAGCGCGCGATGACGTCGCGCGCCCGCTTCTCGGCTTCGAGCTCGGCGCGAGAGGGCGCGCTCGGGGGACGGTCGTCGACCTGCACTGGGGCACGGTAGCAGCCCGCCGATCGGGCTCCAAAGGATCGGCAGGCCGCGGCTCGCTGGGGAGCGGTCCGAGCCAGGTCGGCCATGACCGCTGGCGTTTCCTCACGCGCGCCAGCGAGACGGGCGTGGTAAGCAGCCGCCATGACCGACAGGCTCCGAGGGAAGGTCGCGATCGTCACGGGCGCGAGCCGAGGCATCGGCGAGGCGATCGCCGCCGCGATGGTCGCCGAGGGCGCGAAGGTGGTGCTCGCGGCGCGCAAACCAGACGCGCTGCACGCCGTCGCCGAGAAGCTCGGCGACGCCGCCCACGCGGTCGCGTGCCACACCGGCAAAGAGGAGGACGTCGACGCGCTCGTCGAGGCCACCGTCGAGCGCTTCGGGCAGGTCGACGTGCTGGTGAACAACGCGGCGACGAACCCCTACTTCGGGCCGATGATGAACGTCGAGTGGGGCGCTTGGGAGAAGACCTTCGAGGTCAACCTGAAGGGCTACTTCATGTGCGCACGCGCCGTCGCGCGGCACCTGCTCGACCGCAAGGCGGAGGGCAGCCTCGTCAATGTGACGAGCGTCCTCGGGCAGATGGCCGCCCCGCTCCAAGGCGTCTACGGCATGACGAAGGCGGCGGTCATCTCGATGACCGAGACCCTCTCCGCCGAGCTCGGCCCGAGGGGCATCCGCGTCAATGCCATCGCGCCCGGCCTCGTCGAGACGCGCTTCGCCTCCGCCCTGACCGCGAACCCCGCAATCCGCCAGATGGTCCTCGACCGCACCACGCTCAAGCGGCTCGCGCAGCCCGAAGACATCGCCGGCGCGGCGGTCTTCCTGGCCGCGGACGAGAGCCGCTACGTCACCGGCCACACGCTCGTCGTCGACGGAGGCTGGACCACCACCTGACCCCGCGGCGACCGCCGACCTCGGACCCAGACCTCGGACCCAGACCTCGGACCCGGACGCGGACCCGAACCTCGGACCTCGGACCCGGACGCTGACCCGGACGCTGACCCGGACGCTGACCCGGACGCGGACCCGGACGCGGACCCGGACGCGGACCCGGACGCGGACCCGGACGCGGACCCGGACGCGGA
>JAHBWH010000193.1 GCA_019637115.1 Myxococcales bacterium
GGACTCGGACTCGGACTCGGACTCGGCGTCGGAGTTGGACACGAGCACGAGCACGGGAGGCGCCCGATGAGCGACGCGCTCCGCTCTCGGCTCGGGCGCGCTGCGCTCGCGTTCGGCTTCGTCGCCGCGTTCGCCTACGTCGGGCAGCGTCTCTACGAGCGGGCGGCGGGCGGCGCGGTGGACCCGCTGATGGTCGTCCGCGAGGCGCACACCAGCTACTACTGGCGCTGCGCGAACGCGGCCTGGTGGGGCGGCGTCGGCCTTGTGCTCGTGCTCTACGGCGTCCACGCGGCGCGGCACGCGCCCCTCACCACCGCAGCTTGGCGGTGGAGCGCGCTCGGCCTCTTCGCCTTCACGTCCTTCCTCGCGCTGGCGAGCTGGAGGTGGCCGTGATCCTCTGGCGGGTGCTCGAGAGCGTGCACGGGCTCTTCGGCGTGCTCGCCGTCGCGGCGCTGCTGCACCCTGCCATCCTGCTGCGCGAGGGCGTCCCGCTCTCGCGCGGGGCGCGGTGGAGCGTCGGCCTCACGGGCGCCGTCACCGCCGCCGCGTTCGGGCTCGGGGTGGGCATCTACGAGGCCTACCGCGAGCACGTCAAACGCGGTCTCTTCCAATACGATCGCGCGGCGGGCCTGCTCTTCGAGACCAAGGAGCACCTCGCGTGGGCGGTGGTGGTGTTGGCGCTCGGCGGCGCCGCCGCGGGCCTGCTCGCCCCGCCCCGCGACCGGCGCCTCCGACAGCTCGCCGCCCTCTCGTTCGCGGGCGCCGCCGCGCTCTGCGTCGTGGTCGTCGCCCTCGGGGTCTACGTCTCGTCGCTCCGCGGCTTCCCGGAGCCCTCGTGACGGTCATCCGCCGCACGCGCCCCGAGCGCTTCGGCGCCCTCGTCGCCACGGAGTCGCCGGCCGCGCTCGTCTCGGTCGACCGCGTCCTGGCGAGGCGGCTCGGCGTCGACGGTGGGACGCTCTGGGCGGAGCCGGCGCCGCGCGAGCGGGTGAGCGTGCTGACGGGGCCGACCGAGGTCCACCTCGCGGTGACCGAGCGCTGCCCCGCGACCTGCTCGGGGTGCTACGCGGACGCGCGCCCGGACGGCGCGGAGCCCGAGCTCGACGCGCTGCGGGCGCGCCTCGACACCATCGCGGCCCTCGGCGCGTTCTCCGTCGCGTTCGGGGGCGGCGAGGGCGCGCTGCGCGACGACCTCCCCGCGCTCGTCGCCCACGCTCGCGCGCTGGGGCTCGTGCCGACGCTGACGACGAGCGGCCTCGGCATGACGCCGGCGCGGGCCGCGCAGCTGCGCGGGCTGGCGCAGGTGAACGTGAGCTACGACGGACCGCCAGGCGTGTACGAGGTGGTCCGCGGGTATCGCGGCGCCGCCACCGCGGAGCGCGCCATCGCCGCGCTCCGCGAGGTGGGGGTGCCCACCGGGATGAACGTGGTGCTCACGCGCGCCTCGCTGCCGCACCTCGAAGCGACGGCGGCGCGCGCGGAGGCGCTCGGCGTCGTCGAGCTGCAGCTCTTGCGCTTCAAGCCGAGCGGGCGCGGGAGGCTCGACTATCTGGCGACCCGCCTCACGCCGGCGCAGGTCGCCTCGATGCCCGCGCGCTTGCGCGCGCTCTCGGCCCAGCACGCCTTCGCGATCCGCGTGGACTGCGCGATGGTCCCCTTCTTCGCCGACGACCCAGTGATCAGCGCCGAGGCGCTCGCGCGCTTCGGCGTGATCGGCTGCGAGCCCGGCCGATCACTGGCCACCGTCGACGTGCACGGTGACGTGCGGCCGTGCTCGTTCTGGCGCGACCGCCCCGCCGAGCCGCTCACGCCCTCGAGCTGGCGGGACGACGCGACGCTCGGCGCGTTCCGCGCCTTCGCGGCGTCGCTTCCCGAGCCCTGCGCGACCTGCGCGCTCGCGCCCGTCTGCCGAGGCGGGTGCCGCATCGTGGCCGGGGCGCTCCCACGAGGCGAGGAAGTCCCCGACGGGGAGGACTTCTCCCCCGATCCGGAGTGTCCCCGGGTCCGCGCGTTCCGCGCGGGCACGTGAGCGGCGGTTGTGAGCGAACTCTCGCGTGTGCTACATGCCCAGCGCGCCCATGTCCGAACGCCCCCGCCCCCTGCCCGAGCTGCGCAAGCGGCTCGATGAAGTCGACCGAAGCCTGCTCGAGACGCTCGCCGAGCGGCGCGCTCTGGTCGCCGAGGTCGCGGCCTACAAGACCGACACCGAGGCCGTCCTCCGCGATCGAGGGCGCGAGGAGAGCTTGCTCGGGCGCCTCGTCTCGATTGGCAAGACGCTCGGGCTCGAGCCCTACTTCGTCACGCGCGTCTTCCGGGAGATCCTCGATCACTCACTGCGCTTTCAGCACGAGCTGCTCGCGCGGAGCGCCGACCCCGCCCGCGGGGCGAGGCCGCTCGTCGTGGGCTACCAGGGCGGGGAGGGCGCGTTCAGCTACCTCGCCGCGCAGCGCTTCTTCGGGGTCCGCGAGGACGTCTCGTTCCGCGGCTGGCCCTCGTTCCGCGCGATGCTGGAGGCCGTCCGAGCCGGCGACCTCGACTACGCCCTCCTCCCGATCGAGAACACCACCGCAGGCTCGATCAACGAGAGCTACGACCTGCTCGCGGAGATGGATCTGCACCTCGTCGGCGAGGAGATCCAGGAGGTCGAGCTCTGCCTCATCGGCCTCGAGGACGTCCCGCTCGCGAAGCTCCGGCGCGTCTTCTCTCACCCGGTCGCGCTCGCGCAATGCCGCAACACCTTGGCCGAGCTCGCGGCGCATGGCTGCGAGGCGACGAGCTACCTCGACACCGCCCTCGCGGTCGACAAGGTCCGCGCCGACGGAGACGCGACGCAGGCGGCCATCGCGAGCGCAGAGGCGGCGCGGGTGCATGGCCTGCCGATCCTCCGCCGCGGGATCCAGGACCAGAAGGGGAACTTCACCCGCATGGTCGTCGTCGCGCGTGAGCCCGAGACGTTCGATCCGCGGATCCCGTGCAAGACGAGCGTCGTCTTCTCGACGCGGCACGCCCGCGGCGCGCTCGCGCGGAGCATCGCGATCCTCGCCGAGCACGGGCTGAACCTCACGAAGCTCGAGTCGCGCCCGCGGCCGAACGCCGCGTGGGAGTACCGCTTCTACCTCGACTTCGAGGGCAACCTGGCCGATCCCGACGTGCGCTCGGCCCTCGGCGCCTTCGCCGCCGAGACGAGCGATCTGCGCGTGCTCGGCTGCTACCCCGCCAAGACGGTGGACGCCGCCCGGCCCGCCGAGCCGCCGGCCTGACCCACCTCACGAGGCTTCGCAACGCCCCGCGCTGCGGGTAGCATCGCGTGGCGATGAGCGAGGACGACGAGGAGCGCGGCCGACCGCCCCAGAAGACCTACCGGGGCTACGCGCATCCAGGCGTCGGCCAGCCGCCGACCCACGGCGAGTGGGAGTCCGAGCCCACCACCCTGGACCCGGCGCCCCCCAGCGGGAGCACGCCGCTCGCGTCCCCCCCGAGCGGCGCGACGCCCATTGGGCCCGACGAGAGCGGCGAACTCTACCTCCCGCCCGGCACGAAGCTCACCGAGTCGGTGCACGACAGCACGCCGCTCGTCGAGGTCGAGGTCGTCCACCAGCACGGCTCCGCGCCGCGGATGGAGCACCCCCAACAGACGCTCGAGGTGTGGACGCAGAACCGCATCTACACGATGGACCCTCAGCTCCTCTGCGTCGGCGTCGCGGATCGCGCCACGGGCGTGGTCGATCGCGCTCACCCCTTCGTCGGCTACCGCCTGGTCGGGGGGCAGCACCGTGACGGGGAGACCTTCGAGATCAGCTACCCCTTCCCGCGCCCAGGCACCGAGGCGGTCTTCGAGCACCCCAAGGGCACGCGGGGGAATTTCTCGCGGACGTCGACCGTCAGCCGCGTGGTCTTGCGGCTGCACGTCGTCACCGTCTCACCGAGCGTCCTCGTCCCGACCTGGAGCCGCATCACCGCGAGCGAGCTCCTCCGCGACCCCAAGCCGCGCTGAGAGGCGCGGCCGCCCGGCCCCTCCTCCACAGGGCTGAAGCCTGCGCGGGCGGATCTCGTTCAGCGACCGCCGCCCCGGCCGCGTCGCCGCCGTCGCCCACCCTCGGGGCGATCCGACGACTCTCCGCTCGGGCGCTCCTCGCGCGCGCCCGACTCCGGGCCACGCTCCGCAGGCTCGCGGGCCCGCTCGGTGCGCTCGGCCGGCGGGCGTCCCCGATCGCCGCCTCCGCGTCGGTCGCGTCCGCTGCGGTCGCGACCACCGCGTCCACGGTCGCCACCGCGGTCGCCGCGATCGCCGCGATCGCCGCGATCGCCGCGCCCGGACTCCGAGCGGCCGCCCGTCGAGACGGGTGGGAGCGGACGCGCCTGAGGCGGATCACGCTCGAGCGACGCCACGAGCGAGCAGTCGTACTGCCCAGCGCGGAAGCCCTCGTGCGTGAGGACGTGACGGATGGTCTGGCTGTTCAGCGCGAGGGGCGGAGCGCTCGTGGCCGCGACGAGGCGGTCGAGGCTGAGCAGGGCCTGGTGGCGGATCGGCGCGACGCACGCGAGCTTGGCGATGCGAGGCCAGTCGTCGGGCGGGACCGAGCAGCCCGGCAGGACGCTCGGCTCCACGCGCACGGTGCGGTGGGGGAGGTTGGGGAACTGGAGGTCCGAGAGCGGCACGTCGCGCGCGTCGCGATCCGTCGCGAGGATCTGCGCGGCGACCGCGTGGCCCGAGATCTCGAGGTGCCGGACCTCGTCGGGGAGCGCCTCGCCGGCCGCGATGCGGAGCTGGAGCTCGACGAGGTCGAGCCCTGTGACGAGCTCGGCGGCGGCGTGGAGGCTCGGGAGGCCGAGCCGCAGGCCGCGCACGTAGAAGCGCCCGCTCGGATCGAGCAAGAGGCGCACGCCGACGAGGCCGGCGCTCGCGAGCTTCGACGCAACGCGGACGGCGACGTCGTACATCATCTCGCGGACGGCTTCGCCCCCGCCGCGGAAGACGAGCTCTGGCGAGGGGCACTCGCGCAGGAGCCCGCGGCCGGCGCTGACGATGCTCGTCTCCTGCTCGCAGAGCGCGATGACTTCTCCGTGCGTGTCGCTCGCGACGAGCACCTCGATGTCGCGCGCGCGCTCGATCTCGCGCTCGAGGATGAGGGCGCCCTCGGGCGCGATCGCGCGGACCGCGCGGAAGGCCTCGACCGTCTCGTCGTCGTCGCTCGCGATGTGACGACCGACGCCCATCGCGGTGAGCGGCCCCTTCACCAGCAAGGGGTAGCCGATGTCGTCGGAGAGCCGGTACGCCTCCTTCTCGTCGGCCGCCGCGGCCCACGGGACCGGGCGCGCGCCGACCTCCTCGGCCAGCGCCGCGACCGCGGCCCGATCGCGGACGAGCCGCAGCAGGTCGGGGTCGAGCCCGACGCAGACGAAGTCCTCGGACTCTGCGCGCTCGGCGAGGTCGAGGTGCATTGTATAGGACGCGTAGCCGGGGTAGATGGCGTCCACCCCCGTCTCGCGCGCGGCGGCGATCACGTCCGCTGCCGAGACCTTGCCCTCCGGGGCCGGGACCTGGATCGCCTCGTCGCAGGCCTCGACGTGCACGCTCTCGGCGCGGTGCGTGTAGAGCGCGACGGTCTCGACGCCGAGCCGCTTGCACGTCCGCGCCACGCGGGCGGCGGCCTCACCGCGGCGAGCGATGAGGATCTTCCCGAAGGGCATGGTCGCGCGCCTCAGGCCAAGGTGCTCGCGCCGGCGAAGAGCGCGGCGTCGCCGAGCTGCTCCTCGATGCGCAGGAGTTGGTTGTACTTCGCGATGCGCTCGGAGCGGCAGAGCGAGCCCGTCTTGATCTGCCCGACCCCCGTCGCGACCGCGAGGTCGGCGATGAAGGTGTCCTCGGTCTCGCCGCTGCGGTGCGAGATGACGCTCGCGTAGCCGTTGAGCTCGCCGAGGTGGATGGTCTCGAGCGTCTCCGTGAGCGAGCCGATCTGGTTGACCTTGATGAGGATCGCGTTGGCGACCTCCTCCTCGATCCCGCGCTTGAGGCGCTCGACGTTCGTCACGAAGAGGTCGTCGCCGACGAGCTGCACCTCTTCGCCGAGGCGGTCGGTCATGGCGCTCCAGCCCTCCCAGTCGTTCTCGTCGCAGCCGTCCTCGATCGAGACGATCGGGAACTTCTCACAGTAGCTCGCGTAGACCTCGACCAGACCGTCCGCGTCGATCTCCTTGCCGTCGAAGGAGTAGCGAGACTTGCCGGCGTCGTAGAACTCGCTCGCCGCGCAGTCGAGCGCGATGGCGATCTGGTCGCCAAGCTGGTAGCCGGCCTTCTCGACCGCGCGCGCGATCCAGACGAGCGCGTCCTCGTTCTTGGCGAGCCGCGGGGCGAACCCGCCTTCGTCGCCGACGCTCGTCGAGAGGCCCTCGGCCGCGAGCAGCTTCTTGAGGTGGTGGAAGATCTCGGCGCCGGCGCGCAGGGCCTCCGAGAAGCTCGGCAGGCCGACCGGCATGATCATGAACTCCTGGATGTCGAGCCCGCTGTCCGCGTGCGCGCCGCCGTTCAGGATGTTCATCATCGGCGTCGGGATCACCCGCGCCTGCGAGCCGCCGAGGTAGCGCCAGAGCGGCAGCCCGACCGCGTTCGCGGCCGCGCGCGCGGTCGCCATCGAGACGCCGAGGATCGCGTTCGCGCCGAGCTTCGACTTGGTCGGCGTGCCGTCGAGCGCGATCATCGCGCGGTCGAGGGCGGTCTGATCGAGCGCGTCCATCCCGAGGATCTCGGGCGCGATCACCTCGATGACGTTCTGCTTCGCCTTCTCCACGCCCTTGCCGAGGTAGCGCGTGGCGTCCTCGTCGCGGAGCTCGTGCGCCTCGTGCTCACCCGTCGACGCGCCCGAGGGCACCGCTGCCCGGCCGCCTGCGCCGCTCGCCAGCTCGACGTCCACCTCGAGGGTGGGGTTGCCGCGCGAATCCAGGATCGTGCGCGCGTGGACTCGAAGAATCTCGGTCATGATGTCAGCTTCCTCCCGAACGCCGGGGCTCGTCCCCGCGCCACACGCGGCGTCCATCGTTGGGCGCCAGAGCGTGGCGCCGACGTGCCGTGGAGCGTCCACGGTGCACGTCGGGCGGGATACCAGAGCGAGCCTCGGAGTCAACGTATGGGCGCTAGTAACTCGATGGAGAGTTACTATCAAGCGTCTGCGCGGAGCGGGGCGCGTGGGCGCGGATTGGGCTGGCGCCGCGCGACACATCCGCCCACGTCTGACCCATGCCCGTCCTGGTCAGCACGACGCGTGTCCCGTCGCCTCCCGTCCGGCCCGCCGCCGTACGCCGCGCCGCCGAGCGAATGCTCGAGGCGCTCGGTCGTCCGGACGCCGAGCTGTCGATCCTCCTCTGCGACGACGCGACCATCCACGAGCTGAACCAGACCTACCGCGCGAAGGACCGCCCGACCGACGTCCTCGCCTTCGCGATGGCGGAGGGCGAGGGGGGCGAACTCGCGGGGGAGCTCCTCGGCGACGTCGTGATCTCGCTCGAAACGGCCCGCCGACAAGCCGCCGAGCGGGGGCTGGCGATCGCCTTCGAGGTGATTTTTTTGCTCGCCCACGGGCTCCTGCATCTCGTGGGATACGACCACCGCGATGACGCCGAGGAGCGCGTCATGAACGCGAAGACCGAGGAGCTCGTGGCGGTCGTGCGGGGCGCGAGGGGCACGGCGGCGCTTGTGGAGAAACGCGCGAAGTCGGTGGAAAAACCGCCGGCAAAGCGCCGGTCCGGCTCCAAAAAGTCCAGTTGAAGCAAGCGTTTAGCTTTCTCGGTCGCGACGACTTCGGGGTCCACGGGTTTTCCACAGGCTGGGGATCCCGACGCCGCTCGCCCCGCCCCGGCCCGGTTGACGCACGTGCTCGGACTCCGGCGCGCGACGCGCCTCGAGGGGTCGATGGGTGGGGAGTTCGCGGGGAAGGGCGAGGTTCTTTCTCGCTTCTCGCGACAAATTCTTCTTGTCAGCCCCGAAACCCCCGGGCATACACGCCATGACTTCGGTGAGCTATGCTCAATCACTCGCATTTCGCGGGGGATCCGGAGGCGGTTATGGAGGGAGCGATGGCAGCTGCCAAGCGTATGACGAAGGCCCAGATCGTTGGGGAGCTCTCGGAGAAGACCGGGCTCACCAAGCGTGAGGTCAACGCGGTGTTCGAAGGTCTCAAGGACGTCATCAAGCGCGAGCTCGGCAAGCGGACGCCCTGGGCGGAGCGCAGCAAGGACGGCAAGGTGGTCGCGAAGTACAAGGACTTCGTGATCCCCGACCTCGTCAAGCTGAAGCTCACCGAGGTTCCGGCGCGCAAGAACGTCAAGGTTCGCAACCCCGGCACGGGCGAGGAGTCTCTCAAGAGCTTCCCGAAGAGCACCAAGCTCCGCGCGACGCCGGTCAAGAAGCTCAAGGATCTCATGGTCTGAGGGCCACCTCGGGCCTGCGGGCCCGGGTGACGACGGAGGGGAGCGCCCGAGAGGGTGGCTCCCCTTCGTCGTTGTGGACCTTCGTCGTTGTGGACGGCGCGGGGTCAGGGCTCCGCGGGCGCAGGGGACGCAGTCGACCCCGAGCCAGCGCCAGCCGACCCCGAGCCAGCGCCCGCAGAGCCAGAGCCCTCGGCCGCAGGGGCCATCGTCGCGGGCCCGGCCGGAGCCATCGTCGCGGGCCCAGGGGTCGGCCCAGGCGTCGCCCCGCGCCTCGGGCGGCGGATCGCGCCCTCCAAGAAGCCGAGGATCGCGCGCATCTGCGAGGCGGTGAGGGTGGCGTCGACCTCGAGCGTGCGTCCCTCGCGCTCGAGGCGGGTGCTGCGGAGCAGCGAGGCGAAGCCGAGCAGGCGGATCATGGTCTGCTCGGCGAGCCGCTCGCGCTGGTCGCCCCAATATTCGAGCGCGCGCTGGGCCTCGTCCTCGTCCTCGAAGCGCGCGGACGCGCGCAGGTTCACCCGTCCGTCGTCGGTGGGCCGGGCGGCCGCGCGCAGGCTCGCCGGGAAGAGCGTGGGGTCGCCGCCGCGGACGAAGCGCCGGGCCCCCTCGGCCTCGAAGGAGAGCGCCTCGCCCGCGCCCATCGCGAGGAGCGCCTCGGGGCCGCTCGCGTCCTCGAGGTCGTCGTCGCCTTGCGCGCGCTCCTCGCGGGCCCGCGCGATGGAGAGAACGCGCTGGAGGTCCTCGGGGCGGCAGAGCACGAAATGGCGCGGCCCCACGAGCGCGACCACGCGCGCGGTGACGTCCTCGTTCGGCCAGGGCGCGACGGGGAGCCCATGCTCGGTGCGCCAAGGGGTGGCGGCCCCCCGCGCGGCGCCGAAGCGCGCGACCACCTCACGGACGTAGCCCGAGCCGTCCTCGCCCTCGCTCGCGTGGGCGTGCCGGCCCGCCATCACCATCTGCGCGCGCTGCAGGTTCGGGGAGGCGATGAGGAGGCGGTCGAGATCGTCGAGCGGGTCGAGCCCGCTCCCTTCGAGGATGAGCTGCCAGTCCGGGATCGCCATCAAGAAGCGGCGCACGTCGTCCGCGAGCGGCGAGGCGCGGACGGTCGCGAGGTCGATGCGCACGGCGAGCTGGGCGCCCGCCGGGATGCGCGAGGTGCCCTCGCCCGCGCCCGTGCCCTCACCGTCCCCCTCGGCGCTGGCGACCGCCGGACCGGCGTCGACGCCCGCGTCGCGACGGCGGCCGGCGTCGACGCCCGCGTCCGTGATGCCAGCGTCAGGGACGCCTGCATCCGCGAAACCGTCCCCGGCCGCGACACCCGCGCTGGCCTCCGGCTCGGGCTCGGGTGCCTCGCGTCCGCCCTGGTACGCCTCGAGCTCGTCGGTCAGCCCCAGCTCGATGGTGTCTGGGAGCTCGAGGTCGAAGTCGAAGCTCGGGGCGTTCGTGACGTCCATCAGGACGATCGCGAAGAGCGCGTGGGCGACGATCGACCCGATCGTGCCGAGCACGAGGGCGCGTCTGGCCCGCCTGGGCTCGGCGATCGGCGTCATCGGGCCCCCTCCGAGCACATGGCCTCGGTTTGACGAGGGCCGGACCCCGTGTGATCAACAAGCCCCGACTCGGGGCGCCGCGCGCGCCCGGCCTCGGACCTGCGGCCCCTCGTCGTCGACGTGCGATGCGCCCTGGCTCCGACGAAGACTCGCGAGAAGCTCATGACGAAAGCCCGAACGATCGCCCTCTTGGCGGCCTCCACCCTCGCCTCCGTGCTCGCCGTCGCCTGCGGCGCCGACGACGCCGAAGAGGCGGAAGAGGAGGTCGTCGAGATCGCCGAGGCGAGCGACGAGCGCGACGACGAAGCGGAACCCGAGGAGCCCGTCCCGACGGGTCCGCCGAAGCGAATCTTCGCGAAGAAGTTCGTGGTGCCGGTGCGGTCGGCTCCTTCTCGAGATGCTGAGCGCATCGGGTTTCTTCGTGCAGGCGCGGTGCTCCAGGCGACCACCGCGGAGCCAGTCGGCTTCGAGCGCTGCGCGGAGGGGTGGTACGAGCTTACGACGGGTGGGTTCGTCTGCAATGGCCCGCACGTCACCGCGTTCGAGGGGCGCCGCTTGCCCGCCGTGCGGGGGCGTCAGCCCGACCGCGACGCGCCCCTGCCCTACGAGTACGGCGCCGTCCGCCGGGCGAAGGTGCCGATGTACCGTCGGCCGCCGACCGACGAGGAGGCGGCGCAGTACGAGGGGTACCGGATCCCCGGCGCCGAGCCGGAGCCCGGCGAGGGCGAGGCGCAGGGTGGAGGCGCCGAGGCTGGTGCTCCGGCGGTCGCGCGAGTGCAAGGCGCGGAGCCGGAGCGGGGCGCCGAAGGGGCGTCGTCGATGGCCGCCTCGTCGATGGCAACAGAGGGGGCAGCGGCGGAGAGCGCCACGGAGAGGGCCGCCACGGAGCGGGGCGCCACGGAGCGGGCCGCCACGGAGCGGGGCGAAGGGGCGACGATGGCCGAGGCGATCGCGATGGCGGCGACGTCGCGGGCGGGGACCACGCTCGCCGCGACGGCCCCCGCGCCCTCGCCGGCTGCGCAGCAACAGAGCGACGCCGCCGACGACGCCGAGGACTCGCCGACGCTCGCCACGCTCATGGGCGACCGGCGCTCCGTCGTCGCGCGCTGGCTCCTCAAGGGCTTCTTCGTCAGCCTCGATCGGGACTTCCGACGCGGCTCGCGGCGGTATTGGCGCACCCAGTCGAACGGCTTCGTTCCCTACGCTGCCATCGTGCCGCGCACCGGCAGCACCTTCCAGGGCGCCGCGCTGGCCGCCCCCGCCGCGCCCGCCGCCGACGCGGAGGGCGCGGTGGAGGGGGCGTCGCTCGGCGAGGCGGGCGCGGGGGTGCTCCGGGCGCCAGGCTCGCCGCTCTACGCTTGGGTGCTCGCGAACCCGCCCGCGGCCTACGAGCGCACGGAGCGCGGCGGGTTCCGCCGCGCCCGAGGGCGGGTCGAGCGCCGCGAGGGCTTCGCGCTGACCGGCGTCCAAGAGGAGGAGCGGGGGATCGTCTACTTCGAGAGCGCCGACGGCCGCTGGGTGCGCGATCGGGACGTCCGGGTCGCCACCATCCCCGACCGTCCCTCGGAGGTCGGCGAGGACGAGAAGTGGATCGACGTCGAGCTCGAGAGCCAGGTGCTCGTCGCGATGGTTGGTGACCGAGCCGTCTACACGACGCTCGTCTCGTCGGGGAAGGCCGATCGCGGCGAGCCGCGCCCTGGCGGGAGCTGGGAGACGCCGACCGGGCTGTGGCGCATCCGCTCCAAGCACCTCACGGACACGATGGACGGCGACACCGCGGTCGACGGCCCCTACAGCGTCGATGACGTCCCCTACGTGATGTACTTCGAGCTCGCCTACGCGATGCACACGGCGTTCTGGCACGACGGCTTCGGTTATCCACGCAGCCACGGCTGCGTGAACCTCGCGCCTGAGGACGCGCGCTACATCTTCAACTTCGCGGACCCTCCGCTCCCCGAAGGGTGGCACTCCGCATACCCGACCGAGGCGGTGCCAGGGACGTGGATCCGCGTCCGCGGCACCACGCGAGGTCGTCGGTGAGCGCGAGCGATCTCGTCGTCGCCATCGACGGCGTGATCGTCCCCCCAGAGCGGGCCCAAGTGCCCGTGACCGACCGCGGGTTCCTGCTCGGCGACTCGGTCTTCGAGACCTTCCGCACCTATGGGGGGCGCGCGCACGCCCTCGATCGACACCTCGCGCGGCTCGCGCGCTCGGCGGCGGCCCTCGGCATCGACCCGGCGATCACGCCCTCGGCCCTCGTCGCCGAGATCGGCGCGATCCTCGATGTGGCCGACGCCGCCGAAGGTCGCGAGCGGAGGGTGCGGCTCGTCGTCACGCGCGGCGACGCCGCGGGCCTCGGCGACGACGGGCCCGCACGGCGGGTGATCGTGGCGGCCCCCTTCGCGGGGCACCCGGAGGCCTACTACCGCGACGGCGCGCCGATCTGCACCGTTCCTGGGGGGCGGGCGTTCCCGAGCGCGAAGGCCGGGAGCTACCTCGTGAGCGTGCTCGCGACCCGAGAGGCGAAGGCGCGAGGCGCGCACGAGGCGATCTTCATCGACGACGGTCAGGTCCTCGAGGGCGCGACGAGCAACCTCTTCGTCGTCGTCGACGGCGCGCTCCGCACCGCCGCGGAGGGGGTGCTCCCCGGCATCACGCGGGGCATCGTGCTCGAGCTCGCGGCGGCGCTCGGCCTCCCCCACGAGGTCGGGCCGGTCCCCGAGGCGGCGCTCCGCCGGGCGAGCGAGGCGTTCCTCACGAGCGCGACCCGCGGGCTCATGCCGGTGCGCGCCGTCGACGACGCCGCGCTCCCCGCGATCCGAGGGCCCTTCTTCGAGGCGCTCGCGAGCGCGTACGAAGCGGGGCTGGAGGGGCGCCTGACCCCGCGAGGGCGCGCCGACGTTTGACGTCGCCGCGCGAGCGCGCTAAGTGCCGCGACCCGCGAGGACGATCATGAGCGACACCAGCAAGACCGAAGCCCGCCGTCAGGCCAAGCACCGCGCCGCCGGCAAGGACCGCAAGAAGCAGCTCGAGAAGAACGGCACCACGCCGAAGTTCCCGATTCACCCTCCGAAGTGAGGCGCGGGCGAACGCCCGTCATGGCCCCGAGGCCACTCGCGAGACCGGCGCAGCTTGCTGCGCCGGTTTTCGTCGTGGTGCGTGGCAGGTGCGCCTCGCGCGACGGGCGAGTCGGAAGTAGGCTCCGCCCGCGATGACTCGACCCCGCGCGTGGTTTCAGAGCGTCTCCGGAGACCCCGAGCGCTACCCCCTCAACGAGGTCCTCTACCGCGACCCGAAGACCGGATCGCTGCTCGAGGTCGTGCACGATCTCGACGCGCTCCGTGGCCGGAC
Source organism: Myxococcales bacterium (assembly GCA_019637115.1). Taxonomy (GTDB): domain Bacteria; phylum Myxococcota_A; class Polyangia; order Polyangiales; family Houyiibacteriaceae; genus JACKEH01. Next base: position 13,323 of record JAHBWH010000193.1, read on the forward strand.
CCCTGCCGCGTGGATGCGCCTCTTCGACGAGCGCTACGGGCGTACGTCGTGGCCCTACGGCAGCGGCGTGTGGTCCAAGCACGAGTGGGTGCAACCGCACGTCGCCAAGGAGAACGTCGTCTCGCTCTACGAGGGCAACACGAACCTCTTCTGGGCCGAGCGCTACGGCAAGCAGCACCTGAAGCTCCCCGACCTCTGGGTGAAGCAGTGCGGGACGAGCCACACGGGGTCCTTCAAGGACCTCGGCATGACGGTGCTCGTCTCGTCGGTGAAGCAGATGATCGCCGAGGGGAAGCCGATCCGCGCGGTCGCCTGCGCGTCGACCGGAGACACGAGCGCGGCGCTCGCGGCGTACGGCGCGGCGGCGGGCATCCCCGTGGTGGTGCTCTTGCCGCGCGGCAAGATCACGGCCGCGCAGCTGCTGCAGCCCATGGCGAACGGGGCGCTCGTCTGCGCGCTCGACACGGACTTCGACGGCTGCATGCGCGTCGTGCAGCGGCTCACCGAGGACTCCGGGATCTACCTCGCGAACTCGATGAACAGCCTCCGGGTCGAGGGGCAGAAGACGATCTCGTTCGAGATCGTGCAGCAGTTCGACTGGGAGGTGCCCGACTGGGTGCTCGTCCCGGGCGGCAACCTCGGCAACGTCTCCGCCATCGCGAAGGGCTTCGCCGAGATGAAGGAGGTCGGCCTCATCTCGAAGCTCCCGCGCCTCGTCTGTTGCCAGGCCGAGCGCGCGAACCCTCTCTACCAGGCGTACCAGCGCGCGCAGGGCGAAGGGCGTGACCTCGAGGAGGGCGACTTCGAGCCGATGGTCGCGGGCGAGACGCTCGCGAGCGCCATCCGGATCGGCAACCCGGTCTCGCTCCCGAAGGCGGTCCGCGCGTTGGTCCGCTCCCGCGGCATCGTCGAGCAAGCGAGCGAGCAGGAGCTCGCCGACGCCGTCGCCCGCGCCGACCGGACGGGCATGTTCAACTGCCCGCACACCGGCGTCGCGCTCGCGTGCCTCGAGAAGCTCGTCGCGCGCGGCACGATCGGCGCGGACGATCGCGTCGTCGTCATCTCGACCGCGCACGGCTTGAAGTTCACCGAGTTCAAGGCCGCGTACCACGAGGGGCGCTTGCCCTTCGAGGCCTCCCTCGCGAACCGCGCCGTCGAGATGGGCAGCGAGCCCGACGAGGTGATCGGCGAGATCCATCGCGCCCTCGACGCGCGCGGGGCGGCGGGCGTCCCGGCGTGAGCCGCGGACGGATCGTCGCGCGGGTCGGCGCGGCGCTCACTCGCGTCGCCCACCGCACCATGCCCGACCCCTTCGTGCTCGCGCTCGGGCTGACGGTGGTCGTGCTCCTCCTCGGCGGGCTCCGGCTGCACGAGGCCGGCCGGCCGGTGGCGTCCACGCTGCTCGAGGGCTGGATGGGAGGCTTCGCGTCCCCACCCCTGCTCGCCTTCGCGCTGCAGATGTGCCTCGTGCTGGTCACGGGTCACGCCCTCGCGACGAGCCCGCCCGTCTCGCGGGCCATCGGCCGGCTGGCCCGCGTCGAGCTCGGCCCGCGGGAGAGCGCGGCGCTCGTGGCCTTCGTGTCGTGTATCGCCGCGTTCGTCCATTGGGGCCTCGGGGCCATCGTGGGCGCCTTCCTCGCGCGCGAGATGACGCGGCACGCGCGGGCGTCGGGGCGAGCCCTCGATCTCCCGCTCCTCGGCGCGGCGGCCTACTCGGGCTTTGCCGTCTGGCACGGCGGGCTCTCCGGCTCGGCGCCGCTGAAGGTGGCCGAGGAGGGGCACTTCGCCGCCGCGCAGGTCGGCACGATCCCCGTGAGCGAGACGCTCTTCTCGACGCTCAACGTCGTCGTCACGGGCAGCCTCGTCGTGCTCATCCCGATGCTCTTTTGGATGATGGGGAGAGCGGACACGGGTTCGGACTCGCACTCGGACGCGGACGCGGGCTCGGGCTCGGACTCGGACTCGGGCTCGGGCTCGGACTCGGACTCGGACTCGAACTCGGACTCGAACTCGGACTCGAACTCGGACTCGAACTCGGACTCGAACTCGGACTCGAACTCGGACGCGGGCGCGGACACGGACGCGGACACGGACGCGGACGCGGACTCGGTCAACGACACCGAGTCCGAGCTGCCGTGGCACGCGCGCCTCACGGAGTCACCTCGCTTCGGCGCGACCGTCGGCGCCCTCGGCCTCGGGGTCGTCGTGATCGGCGCGGCGAGCGGCGTGCTCCGCTTCGACCTCGACCTCGTGAACCTCACGTTCTTCTTCGCGGGCCTCGCGGGGCAGGGCGGGGTGCGGCGCTACGTCGACGCGGTCGCGGAGGGCGCGCGCGGCGCGGGGGCGATCATCGTTCAGTTCCCGCTCTACTTCGGCGTGCTCGGCGTGATGCGTTCGGCGGGCCTCATCGACTGGCTGAGCGAGGCGATCGTCTCGCTCGCGTCGGCGGAGACCTTCCCGCTCGTCGCGTTCCTCGGCGCGGGCGCGCTCAACCTCTTCGTGCCGAGCGGCGGCGGCCAGTGGGCCGTCCAAGGCGAGATCCTCTTCTCGGCGGGGGGCGAGCTCGGCGTCGCGCCCGCCACGACCGTGATGGCGTTCGCCTACGGCGACGCTTGGACGAACCTGCTCCAGCCCTTCTGGGCGCTCCCGCTGCTCGGGATCATGGGGCTGAAGGCGCGCGAGATCGTCGGTTACACCGCGGTGGTGTGCATCGCGATCGCGCTCTGGGTCCCCGCGCTGCTGCTCTGGCTCGGCTGAGCGCTCGCTCCTCGCTCAAGCCTCGGACCCCGCGACGGCGAATGCTGAGGCCGGCCGTTTTCTTGACTCCCGACCTGCTGCCGGTCGACC
>JAHBWH010000194.1 GCA_019637115.1 Myxococcales bacterium
GTGCACGGGTTGCCGTCGTCGCAGACCGGCGTGTAGCACTCGGCCGCCCCCGCCATGACCCGACACGCCTGCTCGCCGCAGGGGTGGGGCAAGCAGGGATCGGCTGTGCACCCGCCGACGCCGTCCTCGTGAAGGCCCGGATCGCAGGCACAGCTCGCCGCCTCACCGACGGGCGCGCAGGCGCCGCGCGGCGAAGCGCAGGGGTTCGGCCGGCAGGGATCGTCGGTGCACTCTCCGGCGCCGTCGTCGTGATAGCCGGGCGCGCAGGCCGCGCAGGTCGCGCCTGCCCACCCCTCGTCGCACGCGCAGACGACGACGCCCCCCTCGACGCGGCAGGCGCCGTGACCGTTGCACGACCCCTCGGCGCAGACCTCGTCGAGCGCGCAGGTCTCACCCACGCGGTGGAAGCCGAGCGGGCACTCGCACGTCGCCTCGGCCCCCTCGACGCAGCGCGAGAAGGGCGCAGCGCAGGGGTTCGGCCGGCAGACCTCGTCGGTGCAGCCGCCCTCCCCGTCGTCGTGGTACCCGGCAGCCTCGTCGCAGAGCTCGCAGAAGCGACCCGCATGACCCGTCGCGCACTCGCACGCGATTCCATCGCCCGTCTCGATGCAGGTGCCGAGCCCGCTGCAGCTCTCGGGCATGCACTCGAGATCCGGCACACAGCGCCCGGCCTCCTCGTGTGTCCCCACGCTACAGGCGCAACGCGCGCGCTCGCCCTCGATCACGCAGCGCGAGCGCTCGGGATCGTCGCAGGGGCTCGGGCGGCAGAGGTCCGCGACGCAACGATCGAGGTGGTTGCGGAAGAAGCCGGACGCGCACCCCTCGCAGCGCGCGCCCGCGTAGGACTCGGGGCACGCGCAGCGCACCTCGCCCGCGTCCATCGAGCACTCGCCCTCCGGCCCGCAGGTCGTCTCCGAGCAGCTCGCCTCATCGACGCAGCGGTCCCCCTCGGCGGTCGTCCCGGCCGGACACCGACAGCTCGCCTCCCCCTCCGCGACGACGCAGCGATGTCGAGGGTCGGGGCAGGTCGTCGACTCGCACGGGTCGGGGGGGCACCTCTCGGGCGTGCAAGCGTCGCCGCGGCCACCGTCCTCGGGCCCCGCGTCGGGATCCGACGTCGACGAACCACCACAGGCCACGAGCCAGATCGAGAGCGACAGCGCGAACAACCGCATGGAGCCGCCTACGTTAGCCGAGAACGTGAGCTTCCCTCGCAACACCGAGCCAGTGGAAACCCCGACAGTCAACCGCAGCGGACGCGGCCCAGAACGGACGCGGACGCGGACGCGGACCCGGACGCGGTCCCGGAAACGGGCGCGGACCCGGAAACGGGCGCGGACCCGGAAACGGGCGCGGCCCCGGAAACGGACGCGGACCCGGAAACGGGCGCGGACCCGGAAACGGACGCGGACCCGGAAACGGACGCGGACCCGGAACGGACGCGGTCCCGGAAACGGACGCGGTCCCGGACACGGACGCGGGCCCGGACGCGGACCCGGAAACCGAGCGACCCGTCAGGGCTTATCGATCCACTTCTGCAAGTCCGGCAGCTCCGCCGCCTCCAGCCGATCCAGCAGCGACGCGGGGTCCGCGTCCACGAGCAGCAGGTCCCGATGCACGTTGCGAACGAAGCCCGCGTCCACCGCGTGGCGGATGAACCCCTCGAGGCCATCGAAGTAGCCGTCGACGTTCAGGAGCCCCGCGGGCTTCTTGTGGTAGCCGAGCTGATTCCAGGTCGTGACCTCGAAGATCTCGTCGAGCGTCCCGAAGCCGCCGGGCAGAGCGACGAAGGCGTCCGCCATCGACGCCATCATGCTCTTGCGCGCGTGCATGCTGTCCACCTCGAGCAGCTCGGTGAGCCCCCGATGCGCCACCTCGAGATCCCGCAGCTTGTGTGGGATGACGCCGATCGCCTCGCCGCCCGCCGCGAGCACCGCGTCCGCGACGGCCCCCATCAGGCCGACCCGCCCGCCCCCGAAGACGAGCCCGAGCCCGCGCCGGACGAGCAGCTCGCCGAACTCGCGGGCGGCGTCGAAGTAGACCGCGGGGACGTGGTTGCTGGAGCCGCAGTACACGGCGACCCGACGAAAGCGCGACATCCCCGCGGTCTACCCCGCCGTCGCCTCCGAGCAACTCGCGGTCGCCCCGCGTACGCGGGGTCGAGACCGGCGGCGGCCCCGACACCTGCGAAGGCGCCCGGTCGACGGAATGGCGGCTGCGCGGCGTCGGCCCCGGCCCCGGACTCAGCCCCGGACCCGGACGCGGCCAGGCTCGGACGCAGGACGCAGACTCGGACCCGGATGGCCGCGGACGCGGACGCGGACGCGAACGCGGACGCGGACGCGGACTCGGACGCGGTCTCGGACGCGGACGCGGACGCGGACTCGGACTCGGACGCGGACTCGGACGCGGACGCGGACTCGGACGCAGACGCGGACGCGGACGCGGACGCGGACTCGGACGCGGACGCGGTCTCGGATGCGGACTCACGCCCCTTGCAAAGCACGGCCGGACCCGATAGCCTTTAGTAACTCTAACAGGAGTTACTATGCGTCGCACCTCATCCACCGAGTCCGGGGAGCCCGTGGACAGCGCGAAAAAGCCCACCAAAGCGAAGGCCGCCAAGGCGACGACCTCCGCCAAAGCGACCGCCAAACGGTCCGCCGTCGAGACCCCGGCGGACGCCGAGCCCAAGGCTCAACCCGCCAAGGGTCGGGCGAGCGCGGCCAAGGTCGTCGACGCGGAGAAGCCCCGCAGCCCCGCGAAGGCCCCGCGTCGCCGCGCGACCAAGAGCGCGAGCGACGGCGCCGCGAGCGACGGCGCCGCGAGCGACGGCGCCGCGAGCGACGGCGCAGGGGAGCGGGTACGCGAGCGGGCCTACCTCCTCGCCGAGGCCAACGGCTTCGCGGGAGATCCCAGCTTCTATTGGGCCGTCGCCGAGCAGCTCGTCCAGCGCGAGGCCACGCGATGACCGCCCCCCGCCACATCCACGCGGCAGGTCAGCCCGAGCTGCCGCGCTTCGCGCTCGTCGAAGAGACCCGCGGCGCCCTCCGACGCCACCGCCTCGAAGCGCACTTCTCCGATGACATCGTCGTCGTCGCGTCGGGCCTGCTCGCGGGGGCGGCGATGGGCCACACAGACATCACGGACTACGCGTTCCGCGTCCGGGTCCGTGGGCACGGCGGCGGGTTCTGGATCGAGGTGCAGCGGGCCGACGGCGTCCGCCACGCTGGCGCGCCGGCCTTCGTCCGCGTCTCGGTCTGCCGAAGCGCCGATGGCCGCAGCTGGGCGCGCGCCGACGCGCCCTTCCCGAGCGGCGTCGAGCTCACGAGCTTCCGAGAAGGCCACGTCCACGGGTTCGACGAGGCCTGACGTCCGAACACGTGGCGCCGCTCAACGCTCGAGGCGCGGATGGCGGGCCTCGATGTACGTCATCCAATGGCGTCCGCCGCGGAGCGGCGTGCTCGGAGCGGCCCGCGGCTCGCCGAAGACCTCCTCGATCGCCCCGCCCCTCCGCAGGGTCGGGCGCCCGCTCTCGAGGAAGGACGTGTCGATCCAGAGATCGTCGAGGCCGTCTCCATCGATGTCGCCCACGGACACGAGCTCGATGTGATCGAGGCAGAAATCCCACCCTCCGAAGAGCTCGTGCGCCCTTTCCAAACGCGCGCCGGCTGGATCCCCTTGGCTCGCCCGACGCGCGTAGGTGGAGAGCGTCACCTCCTCCCTCCAGCGCGAGACCGGCCGCCAGGGCACCGTTAGAGGCGACTCCACCGCGCCCACGGGCAGCTCGCGCTCGACACGCCGCACGCCGCTCCGCGCGAAGCCCACGGGCACCTCGAGCCCGGTGCAGTCGTTGGCCTCGCTGGTCGAGAGGACCGACGCCGCGCTGAGATCCCGCGCGTCGAAGAGCGCGGTCGCCAGCGGGCAGTCGTCGCGGCTCACGGCGTCGCGCCGGAGCACGGCGACGACCTCGGCGTGCGCGTCGACGGGTACCACCGGCAGGTCCCCCTGGTCGCGCGGCCCATTCGGTAGCGCGTAGAGGTAGACCTCCCGCGGAAGCATCGCGGCGCGCATCCCGTGCGGCAACGCCTCGAGCCCGAAGTCGCGCGCCACGGGCGCCCCGCCCAGCGTCACGACGCCATCGAACGAGAGCTCCCCCTCCGCCGAAACGCTCACGCTGCCCACCTGCACCATGGGCTCCGCGCCGCGCTCGGCGACGACCATCGCGACGCGGCCGTCAGCGCGCGCGCCGAGCGGCTGGAGCAGCTCGATCCCCCGCGCCAGGAGGGGGTCGCCCACCCGCCGCTCACCCCGCAGCAGCTCGCCCTCACGACGCAACAGCCGGTGATGGCGCTGGCCGACGGTCGTGTCGATGGAGCGCACGAGGACGAGATCCTCGTCGAGCGGGACGAGGTCCAACACGATCTCCGCTGGGTCGAGCGGAACCGTCACGAAGCGGCCGGATCCAGGCGCGAGCTCGGCTGCGACACCCTGCTCCTCCGCGTCGAGGCAGAAGCAGCGGCCGAAGGAGCAGACGCCGTGACCCTCGCAACGAGGCGGCGGACCTTCGGACGCAGTGCTCGTGGTGACTCGTGGGCTCGCAGACTGCGCGTCCTGCTCGAGGTCGTCGAGGCCGTCCAGGTCCGCCTCGAAGATGGCGGCCTGCCCCTCGTGGAGCGGATTACCGTAGAGCCGGCGGTCGGCCGGTCGGCAGAGCTCTGGCAAGGTCCGACAGACGCGGCGCGCGGGCTCCACGGGGCCCCAGGCCGCCGTGCTCCCGCTGGAGCCATCGCTCACGCGCAGCGAGAGGACGACCGCGATCGAGGTGCCGTGCTCGGGCCCGCCGAGGAGCTGGGTCGCGGGCAGCCGAAGGCCCCCGTCCTCGAGCGCCTGGCCCACGCCGACGTGGTCGAACGCGCGCCGGTTCGCAGGAGCGCTCGGCGTGGCACGGAAACCGAGCGCCGCTGGCAGCCGCGGCGCCGAGACGAGCTCGAGCGCGAAGGCGTCGCCGCGGGCCCTCAGACGGATGACCTCCACGCCTCCTGGGCTGGCCACGACCACCGACGCTCGCTCGCGCTCCGAGACAGGAGCCCCCCGACCGAACACGACGCCCAGATTCCACCGCTCCCAGTGGTCGGGCCAGACGGCCGGCGGCGGGACCTCGAAGGAGAGCTCGCCGAGGGTCGTGGGGTCACCGCTCGCTGGCAGCGTCATCACCTCGAGGCGATGACGCCCGGTCGAAGGATCGCCGGTCAGCACGAGCGCCGCGAGCTCCGAGGTGCGGGGCGTCGTACCGGTGAAGCGCGGGGTCGCGACGAGCCCGAAGCGCGCCCTCGGCGTCCGATCGTTCCACGCGCCGAGCGAGCGGAAGCGTCGAGATCCGCCCGCGCCACCGCTGGTCGCGTCGAAGAGTAGGCCGCCGTCGGAGAGCGCGGCGAGCACCGCCACCCCCCGCGCCTCCCCATCCACGGTCTCCCGCACGTCGAGGATCTCTTCGACCGCCTCGTCGCTCGTCGGCAGCCGGACGGGGCGCCCGAAGGTCGTACCCACGATCGGGTGGCGGAGGACGCTGAGCGTGCCCTCGGCGTCGGGCCCCACGATCACCAACGCTGCGGTGTCCGCGGCGGCGGCGACGAGCGTGGCGACCTCGCCCGGCGCGAGCGCGAGCGCGTCGCCAAATCGCCCGCCCTCGAGGTCGAGGATACGAGCCTCGCGCCGGCCGTCGGGCGCCGAAGCGAGCACCACGTGCGTGGTGCGCCCGCCGGCACGATACGCGAGGAGTCGGTCGATCGCGTGGCCCGCCGGTAACCCGGCGAGCCCCTCCGCCGGCGGGACCAGGCAGTCGAGGCAGTGGTGGTGGAGGTTCCAGCCGAGGCGCGCTCCATCGCGCGGCTCGAGCCACAGCCGTCGCACCCCCGGCGCCTCGACCGCAGGCACCGTGACACGAACGTACCAACGCCCGTCGTCGCCGCGCGTCGCGGCGCCGGCCTCGAGGAGGGTCGAGAGCCCCTCGTCGATGCGGACACGCAGCCCGCCCGGCAGGTCGTCTCCGCAATCGAGCTCGAGCGTCAGCGTGCCCTCCGTGTCGACGGGGAATGTGCGCGGTCGACCATCCACGATCGCGCAGCGCCCAGGCGCCGCATCGCCGTCCGGTGCGGCCCCGTCCGGTGCGCCCCCGTCCGGCGGGTCCCCGTCCGGTGCGCCCCCATCCGGCGAGCCAGCGTCGTCCGGGATCTCGCCGTCAACCGGGGTGTCGTCGATGGGGCAGGCGCTCGCGAGGGCGAGCACGACGAGCAGGAGCGGGGAGCGAACCTCGGCGCGCACGGACACCTCCTTCGAAGGACTCGCGGAGCGTAGCCGACGCGCTCGAGCGCGGGATGGCGCGGTAAGGACTGGTAAGGGTTGCGCGGACTGAGAGCGAGCGCGCGCCAGCGTCAGCGGCCGCGCTGGCGGATGAGCCCCTCTTGCGCCGTCGAGGCGACCAAGCGGCCGTCGCGCGCGAACACCCGCCCCCGCACCAGGCCGCGCGCGCCGTGGGCCTTCGGGCTGTCCATCACGTGCAGCAGCCACTCGTCGACGCGGAAAGGCTGGTGGAACCACATCACGTGGTCGAGGCTCGCGACCTGCATCCCCGGCGTGAGCCAGTTGACGCCGTGGGGGAGGAGCGAGGTCGTGAGGAAGGCGTAGTCGCTCGCGTAGGCGAGCAGGTAGCGGTGGAGCTGCGGATCGTCGGCGAGCGGTCCGTCGGCCTTGAGCCAGACGCGGCGGGTCGGCGCCTCGGGCGCGGGCGTGAAGGGATCGCTCGCGTAGTCGAGCGGACGGATCTGGAAGGGTCGCTCGGCGGTGGCTCGGTCGCGCAAGAGCCGCGGCAAGCGACCCGCGTAGCTCGCGAGGCGCTCCTGCTCGGTCGGCACGTCCTCGGGCGCCGGAACGTCCGGCATCTGGTCTTGGTGGACGAAGCCCTCCTCGTCGCGCTGGAAGCTCGCGGCGAGGTTGAAGATGGCGTGCCCGTTCTGGATGGCGACGACGCGGCGCGTGGTGAACGAGGAGCCGTCCCGGATGCGATCGACGTCGTAGACGATCGGCTTGTCGACCGCGCCCGGCCGGAGGAAATACGCGTGCAGCGAGTGGGCGTGGCGGTCGGCGGGCACCGTCTGGACCGCCGCCGAGAGCGCCTGCCCGAGCACCTGCCCGCCGAAGACCGTGCCCCAGCCGAGGTCCTGGCTCTGACCGCGGAAGAGGTTCTCCTCGATCTTCTCGAGGGCGAGCAGCTCGACGAGCTCATCCAATACGCGCGACATATGATCCTTCGTCGTCCGTGCGCCCGCAGCGTCACGCCTTCGTCGGTGGCGGACGTGAAGGGGCGATCACCAGGTCGCCTGCTCCCAGGCGTCTCCCGCGCCTGCCGCGTCGCCACGAGCCTACGCCCGCGGCGCGCCGACCGATGGGCCGGCTCAACCGACGACCTTGTTGCGACCGGTGCGCTTCGCCTCGTAGAGGCGCTCGTCGGCGGCCTGGATGACCGAGGCGGGGCTCTGCATCTCCTCGGTCCACTCGATGACACCGACGCTGATGGTCACGTCCATGCGCGCCCCGTCGAACTCGAAGTTCGCGTCGTCGACGAGGCGGTTGAGCTTGCGGGCGAGCTCGAGCGCTCCGACGAGGCCCACCTCGGGCGTGATCACCCCGAACTCTTCGCCGCCGACGCGCGCGACGATGTCGTCGCGACGCACCTGCGCCCGCACCAAAGTGCCGAGCTGCCGGAGCACGGCGTCACCCGCGAGGTGTCCGAAGGTGTCGTTGATCTGCTTGAAGTGATCGATGTCGAAGAGCATCAGCCCGAAGCAGCGATCGTAGCGCCGGGCGCGCGAGACCTCGCGGTCCAGCATCTCGTCGAAGTACCGCTTGTTGTGGACCTGCGTGAGACCGTCGATGGTCATCAGGCGGTAGATCTCTTCGTGGTACTGGCCCTCGATGTTGCCGCCGACGATGAACTTCAAGATGGTGCGGCCGACCTTGATCTGGTCGCCGTCACGGAGCTCGAAGGACTCGACGAGCTCGTCGTTGACGTAGGTGCCGTTGGTCGAGCCGAGGTCGCGCACCAGATACGCGCGACCGTCGAAGGCGATGCGCGCGTGGTTGCGCGACACCGACTCCTGATCGATCTGCACCTCGCAACGCGACGACCGGCCGATGACGACGGGCTCGTTGCCGAGCGGGACTCGGCGACCGAGGTCCTCACCGTAGATCACCACGAGGCACGCGTCGCGCGCGGTTCCGCGCGGCGCCGACCGCTGGCCGACCACGGTGATCAGGGTGTTGTGAGGATTGGTCGTCCGGTCGTCTGACATCCCCCAGCCGTTCCCTCGGAGTATCGCTCATTCGGGGACGCCGCGCAGCCTCGGATCGCGAGACGGACTGACGCGGGTGGTCGTGGCACCGAGTGCCGTGTTCGAGTCCCACCCTCGCGGCCGGCTGGGCCCCGTGACGATATCTGGAGCACGCCACCGAAGACCGCCCGCGAGGTCACGGGGCCGGGCGCTCCGCTTGGACGACGAGGTATTGGCGCAGCGCCTCCCGAGCGACGTAGCTCGCCTTGATGCGCCACTGCGGCGTGTTCACGACGAGCGCCGCGACGGCGATCCGAGGGGCGTCGGCAGGTGCGAAGCCTACCCACCACGTGTAGCCGCGGTAGGGACGCTCGGCGCTGAGCGTGCCGGTCTTCCCCGCGACCTCGATGCCCGGCAGGAACGGGGTGCCCTGCGGGTCGACGAAGGCCGAGCGCGCGGTCCCCGTGCGGACCGTGTGGCGCATCATCTCACCCACGGCGCGCGCCGTAGCGCGTGGGATGACGTTGCGGAAAGTGGAGGGCTCGTGACGATGAGCGACCTCGCCGTTCACCTCGACGTGCTCGACGATGGCCGCACGCGGCATCTGCCCGTCGTTCGCGATGGTGCTCGCGATGAGGGCCCCGTGCAGCGGCGACATGTGCATGTGCCAGAAGCCCGCGGCCGTCCGGGCGCGCTCCAGGCGATCCGCCGGCACCTCGGCGGGGCTCGGGCGGGTCGGCACGTCGAAGGGCAAGGCGTGCCCGAAGCCGAAGGCGGCCGCGTAACGTTCGAGCGTCGGACCATCGAGGTGGCGGTCGGCGAGCTTCGCGAAGATCGCGTTGGTCGAGTAGCCCATCGCCTCCGTGAGCGTGTGGCAGCTCGCCTCTTGGGTCCGGTCCTCGAGGTGCCAAGCGGTCAGCCGGCTGCCGCCGCCCGTGTAGCACACGCGGGTGCCCGGCCGGACGCCCGCGTCCACGAGCGCCGCGCCAGTGATCACCTTGAAGACCGAGGCGGTCGGGGGCGTGGGGTCGAGGACGAGATCGCCCGCGTCGGGGCTCGCGCTCGAGTGGCTCACGTACGCCAACACGCGGCCGGTCGCGGGCTCCATCGCGACGACGGCGCCGTAGGGCACCTCGTAGCGGGCGAGCTGGCCCTCGAGGTGGGCCTGGAGGCGCGCGTCGAGCGTGAGCACGGCCGTCCGGCCGCCGCCCAGGCGGGAGACGCGCCGCGGGCCGTCAGCCTCGTGCACCAAGGGGTCGAAGCCCTCGAGGAGCGCGTCGCGCGGGCTCCGAGGCGAAGGGCGCGCCGGGTGTGGCGCGGGTCGGCTCGACGCGGCGTCGGCGCTCGTCGCGGTGCTCGACTCGGCGGTGCTCGACTCGGCGGCGCTCGACTCGGCGGCGCTCGATTCGGCGGGGCGCGCGCGCCGCTCGTTCGCGGAGCTGGGCGACGAGTGGAAGAAGCCGAAGAGGCCCGCGCCGACGAGCGCGCCGAGCACGAGCCAGCCACGCCAGCGGCGTCCGGAGGTGTCGGTCATGCGTGGACGCTCTCAGACCGATCGGCCCGGGGGCAAGAAAGTGGGGTCGCCAAGACGGCCGATGACCACGGCTGGACCCGGACCGGACTCGGACTCGGACTCGGACTCGGACGCGGACAGATTCGCGGGACGAAACCGGTGCGACCCATCGGACGTTTCTGATCGCGCACGCGCACGCGCACGCGCACGTGGACGACGTGGACGTGGACGTCGTGGACGTACGTGGACGTGGACGTGGACGCGCACGTGGACTTTGACGTACGTGGACGTCGACGTGTGCCCGCGAGGTCGGGGAGTCCGAGACCGCGTCAGCGCGAGGCGCGTCGCACCTCGGCGATGAGAGCCTCGGTCGAGGCGTCGTGCTCCGACGCACTCGCGCTGCCGCGCAGCTCCGCCTCCACGGTCTTCGCGAGCTGCTTGCCGAGCTCCACGCCCCATTGGTCGAAGCTGTTCACGCCCCAGATGACGCCCTGCGCGAAGATGCGGTGCTCGTAGAGGGCGAGGAGCGCGCCGAGGGTGCGCGGGTCGAGGCGGTCGAAGGTGATCGTCGTGCTCGGCCGGTTGCCCTCGAAGACCTTGTGGGGCGCGAGGCGCGCCACCTCGTCGGGCGACAGCCCCTGCGCCTCGAGCTCGCGGCGCGCGGCCGAGAGCGACTTGCCGACCATCAACGCCTCGGCCTGCGCGATGACGTTGGAGAGCAGCAGCAAGTGCTGGTCGCGGAGCATCGTCGCGAGCGGCTCGGGCGTCCCCTCGCGCGGCCAATCGGGCTGGAGCGCGGCGAGGAAGTCGACCGGCACGAGGCGCGTACCCTGGTGGAGCAGCTGGTAAAAGGCGTGCTGCCCGTTCGTGCCCGGCTCGCCCCAGACGATCGGCCCCGTCGTGTAGTCGTCGATGGAGTGGCCCTGGAGGTCCACGCTCTTGCCGTTGCTCTCCATGTCCCCCTGCTGCAGCCACGCCGGCAGACGGTGAAGCGCCTGGGCGTAGGGCAGGACCGCCCAGCTCTCGGCGCCGAGGAAGTTGGCGTACCAGACGCCGAGGAGCGCGAGCAGCGCGGGTACGTTCTCGGCGAGCGGCGCCGTGCGGAGGTGCTCGTCGACTTCGTGCGCGCCCGCGAGCAGCGCCTCGAAGCCCTCGAAGCCGATGGCGAGCGCGATGGGCAAGCCGATCGCGCTCCACAGCGAGTAGCGGCCGCCGACCCAATCCCAGAACCCGAAGGTCCGCTCGCGCGAGATGCCGAACTTGCCGACCTCTTCGTGGTTCGTCGAGACCGCGGCGAAGTGGGCGCCCACCGCGCCCTCGCCGAGCGCGTCCACCAGCCACGCGCGCGCGGCCCGCGCGTTCGCGAGCGTCTCCTGGGTGGTGAACGTCTTGCTCGCGACCACGAAGAGCGTCGTCTCCGGCCGCAGCCCGTGGAGCGTCCGCCCGAGGTGGGCGGGGTCGACGTTCGAGACGAAGTGCGGGCGGATGGGGCCGTCGATCCAATGCGGGTGGAGGGCCTCGCAGACCATCATCGGCCCGAGGTCGCTGCCGCCGATGCCGACGTTGACGACGTCCGCGAAGCGATCACCGCGCGCGCCGCGCAGCGTCCCGTCGCGAACCTCACGCGCGAACGCGCGCATCGCGTCGAGCACGGCGCGAACCTCGGGCATCACGTCGACGCCGTCGACCTCGACGGGTCGACCGCTGCGGTTGCGAAGGGCGACGTGGAGGACGGCGCGCCCCTCGGTCGCGTTGATGCGCTCGCCGGCGAACATTCGCGCGATGGCGGCGGGCAACCCGCGCGCCTCCGCGAGGGCGACGAGCAGCGTCAGCGTCTGCTCGGTCGCGCGGTGCTTCGCCAGGTCCACGCGGAGCCCGGCCACCTCCCGCACCCATCGCGTAGCGCGTCCGGGATCCCGCGCGAGCAGCGCGTCGATGCGCTCCCCGTCGAGCTCCCGCGCGTGCGCGACGAGGTCCTTCCAGGCCGCGGTCTCCGTCAGTCCCGTCTGCGTCAGTCCCACCATGGCGCGGAGGTACCGCATCGCCCTCCCCGCGCGCAACCCGAAGGAGAGTGACGCCCGCGTCCGCGTCCCCATCCATCCGGGTCCGGGTCCGCATCCGGGTCCGCATCCGGGTCCGCATCCGGGTCCGCATCCGGGTCCGCATCCGGGTCCGCATCCGGGTCCGCGTCCGCATCCGCGTCCGGTCTGGCTCGGCTCGGCTCGGACGCCGAGTCCGGTCCGGGTCCGCGCGCTCAGCTCACGCGGGTGCCCGGCGCGATGTCCTTCTCGAGCCCGAGCACGCTCAAGCCGTGCTCCGTGTCGCTCGCCGCGAGGATCATGCCCTGCGACTCGAGGCCCATCATCTTCCGCGGCGGCAGGTTCGCGACGACGATCACGCGCTTGCCGACCAGCGCCTCGGGCGCGTAGTGCAGCCGGATACCCGCCAGGATCTGCCTCGGCTTCTCCTCGCCGAGATCGATCTGACAACGCACCAGCTTGTCGCTCTTCGGCACCGCCTCGGCCTCCACGATGAGGCCCACGCGGAGCTCGACCTTCATGAAGTCGTCGAAGACGATCGTCCCGCTGCTCTCGCTCACGCTCTTCTCCTGCTTCGCCGCCGAGGCGGCCTCGTCACTCTTCTTCGTGGCCTTCTCGGCCTTCGGGGCCTCCACGCCCTGCTCACCCTGCTTCGCCCCCGTCTTGGCGTCCGCTCCCTTCGTCCCCGCCGCGCCGAGCCGCTCGAGGATCGCCTCCTCGTCCTTCGGATCGAAGCGCGGGAAGAGCGGCGCGGCCGGCGCCGTCTGGGTCCCCGCCGCCAGCCCCCCCCAGTCGCCCGCCTTCGGCCAAGCATCGAGCGCCTCGGTCGGCGTGAGCGGCGACAGACCAAGCTGCGCCCGAAGCGCAGCCGTCTTCTCTGGCATGAAGGGGCTGAGCATCACGCTCAACCACCGCAACGACTCGAGCACCGTGTAGGCCACCGTGCCGAGCCGCTCGAGCTCGCCCTGCTTGGCGAGCGCCCACGGCGCCGTGCGATCGATGTAGCGGTTCGCGGCCGCCACCAGCTCGAAGATCGCGTCGAGCGCGCGATGCGGCGCGACCACATCGAGGTGCGACGCGGCTTGCGCGGCGGCGCGCTCCGCGATGGCGATGAGCTCGCGCTCCTCGTAGCCGAGCGCGGCGGGCGCGGGGACCACGCCCTCGAAGCTCTTCTGCACGATGCCGGTGACCATGCGCGCAAGCAAGTTGCCGAGCCCGTTGCCGAGCTCGCCGTGGTAGCGCGCGAAGACCTGCCGGTGGGCGAAGTCGCCGTCCTGACCGAAGCCCACCTCACGCATCAGGTAGTAACGCACGACGTCCGCGCCGAGCTCGTCGACGAGCGGCCCCGGTGGGATGAAGTTGCCGAGGCGTTTGCTCATCTTCTCGCCGTTGATGGTCAGCCAGCCGTGCGCGAAGATCTGCGTCGGTGGCTCGAGGCCCGCGGCGAGGAGGAAGGCCGGCCAATAGATGGCGTGGAAGCGCAGGATGTCCTTGCCGACGACGTGCACGACGTCGGCCGAGGGGGGCCAGAAGCGATCGAAGAGCGGCGCAGCGCCGGGCGCGGCCGGGCCGCCGAGCGCGCTGACGTAGTTCGTGAGCGCGTCGAGCCAGACGTACATCACGTGCTTCGGATCGCCCGGCACGGGCACCCCCCACGTGAAGCTCGTCCGCGAGACCGAGAGGTCGCGGAGCCCCTCGCGCACGAAGGCCTTCACCTCGTTGAAGCGCCCGATGGGCTGCACGAAGGTGGGGTTCGCCTCGTAGAACGCGAGCAGCTTGTCCGTGTAGGCCGAGAGCTTGAAGAAATAGCTCGGCTCGCGGACCTTCCGCACCTTGCTGCGCGTCACCTCGTCGAGCGCCTTCAGCTCCATCTCGGTGATGAACGCCTCGTCGGCCACGGAGTACCACCCCTCGTACTCGCCGAGGTAGATGTCGCCCTTCTCTGCGAGGAGCGTCCAGAGCGCCTGCACCTTCTCTTCGTGCCGGGGCTCGGTGGTGCGGATGAAGTCGTCGTAGGCGCAGCCGAGCTTCCGGAACGCCTCGTCGAAGGGCGGCGACATCTCGTCCACGAAGGCCTTCGCGTCCTTGCCGAGCTCCCGCGCGCGCTCCTCGATCTTCTGCCCGTGCTCGTCAGTGCCGGTCAGAAAGCGCGTCGGTCGCCCGCGCAGCTTCGCGTAGCGCGCGAGCACGTCCGCCGCGACCGTCGAGTAGGCGTGCCCGATGTGGGGGCGGTCGTTCACGTAGTAGATGGGCGTCGTGACGTAGAAGGGGCGCATGGGAGGCGCGAAGCTAGCAGCCCATCGAAGCGATGGCATCCGCGCCCGACCCACCACCCCACGAACGCCAGCGCTCCGATGGGCTGCGTAGCCCATCGAAGCGCTGGCATCCGCGCTTCGCCCCGTTTTCGAGCCCCGCGGTTGACGCGACGCACGCGCTCGGGCCATCGTCCTGCCGCCGTGGGCTACAAGAAGTCCGAGATCTCCGCCGCGCAGATCGTCCAGGCCGCGATTCGGGTGCTCGCTCGACAAGGCTACGCACGCACGAGCCTGCTCGACATCGCCCGCGAGGCGGGGATGAGCAAGGGCGCCGTCCACTACCACTTCCCCACGAAGGAAGCGCTCATCGAGGTCGTGCTCACCGAGGCTTGCGACACCGTGCAGCGGCGCACCCTCGAGGCCTGGCCCGCGGAGCAAGCGCCGCTGCTCGGCCTGCGGAAGGCCCTCGAGGCGCTCTGGGAGGTCCGCGCCTCGCGCACGGACGAGGCCCTCGTGGTCGCGGACCTGCTCGCGCAGAGCCTCTCGGACCCGAAGCTCCGACCGCAGCTCGCTGAATTCTACGAGCGCGCGGCCGAGCAGATGCGGACGGCGCTCGCGGCGAACCTCTCGGCGGCGGGCCTCGAGCCTCGCATCCCCCTCGACGTCCTCCCGCGCATCGTCGTGGGCTTGCTCGACGGCCTCGTGATGCAGGTCTTCGTCGATCCCGAGGCCCTGCGCCCCGAGCAGGTCGTCGACGCGATCCAGACCTTGGCGATCGCGATGCTCACGCCTGGCCCGAAGGCCTGAGCCGATGGGCGATCCCTTCGACCACGTCCGCGCCCAACCCCTCGCCGTCGAGGTCCTGCGACGCGCCGTCCGCGAGTCCCGGCTGCCCTCGGCCTACCTCTTCGAGGGCCCGGGCGGCGTCGGCAAGGAGCGCTGCGCGCTCGCGCTCGCGACCGCCGTCATCGGCGAGGCCGCGGGCGCGCGCATCGCCAAGGGCGCCCACCCCGACGTGCGCGTCTTTCGCCCGCGCGACGAGGGAGCCCGCAACCTCCCAGTCGAGGTGCTCCGCGAGGAGATCCGCCCCTACGCGGAGTTCGCACCCTTCGAAGCCTCCCACGCCTTCCTCGTCTTCCCCGAGGCGGACGTATCCTTCCCCGAGGCGCACCAAGAGGCCGCGAACGCGCTCCTGAAGACGCTCGAAGAGCCCAAGCGCGGCGTGCACTTCGTCTTGCTCTCGGAGCGGCCCGAGCGGCTCCTGCCGACGATCCGCAGCCGCAGCCAGCGCCTCCGCTTCGAGCGCCTGCCCGACGACGAGCTCGGGCGCATCCTCCGCGAGCACGCCGAGCGGGGCTCCGCGGCAGGGGACGGCCCCTCGGAGCGAGACGCGAGCGAAGAGCCGTCCGACCCGACCGTCTGGCCCGCGGCCATCGCGCTCGCCGATGGCCGCGCGGATCGCGCGCTCGCGCTGGCGCGCGAGGGCGCGGCGGCGGCGCTGCTCGCGCTGGCCGAGCAGGTCGACGACGCCCTCCACAGCAGGCGGCCGGCCGCGCTCCTCGACGCGGCGGACGCGCTCGCCAAGCACGAGGAGCTCACGCTCGCGCTCGACTGCCTCGTGCTCTTCTACCGCGACATCGCCGCGGCCGCCGCGGGCGCGCCCGACGAGGCGCTCCGCTTCCGCCACGCCGCGAGCTCCATCCGCGGCCGCGCCCGACAAGGCGCGCGCGTCGCGGCCGAGCGGAGCGCGCTCCTCCTGCAGATCCCCTACGACCTCGCGGCGAACGCGAACCGCGGGATCGCCTTCGACGCCGTGCTCCACCGCATGTCCGCGATCCGCTGAGCGACCACGCCACGCACGCGCG
>JAHBWH010000195.1 GCA_019637115.1 Myxococcales bacterium
GCTGAAAAGAAACTCGACTCGCACGCCAAGAAATCACAGCGAAAATCGGCGGCCGGTTTCATCCCTATGGCTCGCCCGGGCAGGGCGGTCAGGAGCTGACTAGAAACTCGACTCGCACGCCAAGAAATCACAGCGAAAATCGGCGGCCGGTTTCATCCCTATGGCTCGCCCGGGCAGGGCGGTCAGGAGCTGAAAAGAAGCTCAGCCGTTTTCGCAAGCCGCCCTACCGGACGGCGCGCAGCGAGCGAAGCGAGCGTAGGCTCGTGGGAGGGGGCCCCGCGGGGCTTCATGCCCCGTGGGGGAGGGGCTGGCGACCTGGCGACAGCCCCTCATCGGAAGCTTACTAGACGGCTCGTTGTCGAATATGCACCCTCTCACGATGCGACCGACGCTCGCGCTCCCCGCGCTCCTCTCGCTCGCCTGCGCCACGGGTACCACGCAGGCGCCGCTCGAGCCGGGCGACGAAACGCGCTCGAGTGGTGGGGAGCACGCCGAGACGTCCGAAGCCCCGACCTCGGCTGCGCCGCAGCCCGAAGCGCTCCAGTGCTTGGGGGTCGGCACGATGGACGTGGTGGTCTCGCGAGAGCACTACGCGACGCGTACGGGTCATGGCAGGACTCGCTTCTCGGAGCTCATGACGAGCCACGCCAAGCCGCTCGAAGAGTGCGGCCTCGAAGCCGTGCTCCTCACGCTCGCGCGTTTGAAGTGCGAGGACGGCTCGAACCCCTACGGAGGCGATCTCCGGACCGCGCATCGCTCGCGTCGCGGCAACGTCGGCCCTGGCGGCCGCTGCGAGTCGATCATCGACCTCTACGCCGCCCCCTGCCCCGAGGGCGTGTACGAGGTCTACGCGGACATGTACTTCTGCCCTCGAGATTGACGGCCTCGGGCTCGTCTCGGGCTGGGTGTACTACTCGGCTTCGGGCGCGAAGCCCGGACACCGGCGGACGGGGAGCGGCGGATACTTCGGCAACGTGGGCTCCCGGCAGAGCCAGAAGACCGACCCCTTCGCCGAGACCACCGGGCGCACGTGCACGCACGTGGCGCAGAGGCCGAGGAGGCGCGGGTCGCGGATCGGCGGGGGCGGCTTCACGGGCGAGGCGCGCCGCGGCCACGGCGCGTGACCAGGTAGCAGGCGAAGGTCCCGAGCCAGTGGCTCCCTGCGTAGTGCGCCCCGTCGATCGCCGCGAGGGCGAGCTCGGCGTGGCGCGCGGCGAGCGCCGTGAGGCGCGCGCGCCGAGGGTCGTCCTCGGCGAGGGCGTCCGCCACGCCCTCGAGCATCCAGGCCCGGCTGAGGTTGAGCCCGTCGAGGTGCGCGAGCCGACCATCGGTCGGGTCGGTGACCCGGACCGGCGCGAGCGCGCGCTCGAAGGTATCGCCGTCGAGCGCGGCGCCCAGCGTGCGGTCGAGCCACGTCGAGAGCTCGGCGGGCGCGAGCACGCGCCGCATCAGATCCGCGGCCCCGAGGGAGGGACTGAGGAAGTCCTCGCCGCCGGGCTCGAGGTGGAGCGGATAGTCGTGGTCGGCGCCGAAGAAGGCGCGGGCGCGATCGTGGACGAGCGACGCGATCGCGGCGGCAGCAGCAGCGAGCGGGTTGCCGGAGCCGCGCGAGGGGCCGGCGGGCGCGGCCGCGATCGCCCGACAGGCGTCGAGCAAGAGGCCGAGGCTGAACGCCGTCTGCGCGTGCGTCCCGACCCGCGTCGGGTGCGAGAGCTTCGGCAGCCACGCGCCGAGGTGCGCGAGGGCCTGCGCGGTCAGCGGCGCGAGCACCTCCGCGTGCGCCGCGGCCTCGTCCCGGAGACCGCCGCCGTCGCTGGCGTCCGACGCGGCCTCGACGAGCTCGGCCTGCAGGGTCGCGAGCCACGCGAGGCCGTAGGGCCGCTCGAAGCCTGGTCTCCGCGCGAGGTACGCGACCTCGGCCACCACCGCCTCGGGGCGCAAGCTCCGCGCGAGGCGGTCGCGCGCGTCCGAGGTGAACGCGGCGCCCGGAAAGCAGCGGCTCGCGCGCGCGAGCAGCCAATGCCCGTGGACGGCCGAGTGCCAGTCGTAGCAGCCGTAGAAGACCGGCGTGAGCGCGCGCGGAGGACGCGCGTCGTCGTCGCCCACCATCACGTGCGCGATCTGGTTCGGGTACGCGCGGTGAACACACTCGAGCGCCATGCGGACGAAGGGCGCGACGCGCTCTGCGTCGCGCACGTGGGCCTCCGCCACCCCGTGTCGCGCCGAATCCCCCGCGCCGCTCACGACTTCTTCGGGCCGACGAGGGTGCGCATGGTGACCTTCGCCACCTCCTCGTCCTTTGTGTTCCGCAGGCTGACGATCACGGTGTACTCGACGCGGTCGCTCGTCTCGACGATGGGGCACTCGCAGACGCCGGTGATGGTGCCGCGCGCCTTCTTGAGGTAGTCGATGCTCATCCCCGCGACGATGAAGCGCGCGTCGTCGGGCATCGTGTACGCGAGCGCGACGTTCCCCGTGAGCTCGGCGAGGTTCAAGAGCGCGATGGCGTGCACGCAGCGGAGGTGGTTCCGCACGGCGGGCCGGTCCCGCATCGTCACCCGCGCGAAGCCCGTGCGGAGCTCCTCGACGCGCGCGCCGACCGTGCCCGTGTAAGGCGCGGCGCGGCCAACGAGCTTCGAGAAGAGGACCTTGCCGCCCGGCAGGCCGTGCAGCTTGTCCCACGCCTCGCGGACGAAGTTGCGCTCCCCGCTCTCGGGCGAGGGCAAGAGGCTCGTGATCTGCTTTTTGACCGACTCGAGGGAGGCGACGGCGTCCATCGAGTGAACTTGGCACGCGGCGCTCCCCCCGTCACGCCGCTGCCCGTCACGCTACGAGGCCGCCGCCCCCGCTGGCCGTCGAGGCGGCCCCGCCACGTCGCTGCCCGTCGCGCGATGGCTCCGTCGCGCGATGGCTCCGTCGCGCTGTGGCTCCGTCGCGCTGTGGCTCCGTCGCGCCACACGACTCCGTCACACCCCACCGAGGACGCCACCCGCGTCGATGACGCGCACGCCATCCGGTACGCTCCCGCGCATGCTCGAGACCGAAGACGTCGACGTCGTGGTGGTGGGGGCAGGGCTCGCAGGCCTGCGCTGCGCGAGGCTGCTCGAGGACGCGGGGTCGCGTGTCTGCGTGCTCGAGGCACGCGATCGCGTGGGCGGCCGGACCTACGCCGCGCAGGTCGGCGCGAGCACCTTCGACCTCGGCGGGCAGTGGATCGGCCCCGCGCAGCGCCGGGTGACGCGGCTCGTCGCCGAGCTCGGCCTCGAGACCTTCCCGACCTTCACCGAGGGCCGAAAGGTCTTCGTCAGCGGGGGGCGGCGCCGCACCTACGGCGGCGAGATCCCGAACCTCTCCGTCCTGCAGCTCCTCCGCATGCAGCTCGCGCTGACCGCGCTGGAGCGCCGCCGCAGGCACGTCCCGCCGACCGACCCGATGCGGGCGCCCGACGCCGAGGCGCTCGACGCGATGACCCTCGAGACCCTGCGCGCGCGCTATCGCCTCGACGCTCCGACGCGGGGCGCGATGGACGCGGCCCTCCGGACCATCTTCGGCGCCGAGGCGAGCGACCTCTCGGCGCTCTTCTTCTTGGCGTACCTGAACGCGGGTGGCGGCTTGCTCGCGCTCGCAGGCGCCCGAGGCGGTGCCCAAGAGGCGCGCATCGTGGGCGGGGCCCACTCGATCGCGCGACGGCTGGCCGAGGGCCTCGACGTGCGCCTCTCGGCGCCCGTGCGGCGAGTGGTCCGGACGAAGGGCTCGGTCGAGATCGAGGCCGACGGGCTCCGCGTGCGCGCGCGCCGCGCCGTGCTCGCCATCCCGGCGCCGCTCCTGCCACGGCTGCGCTTCGAGCCCGCGCTCGAGGCGCCGCGCGCGTCGCTGCTCGCCCGGGGCTTCATGGGCGCGACCACCAAGGTCCTCGCGCTCTACGACGAGCCTTTCTGGCGCGCGGAGGGGCTGAGCGGGGAGCTCGTGACGGGCGACGGCCCGATCAGCGTGACCTTCGACAACACCTCGCACGACGGCGCGCAGCCCGCGCTCGTCGGCTTCGTGGTCGGTCGGCACGCGCGCGAGCTCTCCGCGCTCTCGAAGGAGGCCGCCGAGGCGCGCGTCCGCGGGGCGCTCGCGCGCGCCTTCGGCCGGCGCGCCGCCACGCCGAGCGCCCTCGTGCTCCACGATTGGTCGGCGGAGACCTACTCGGGCGGCTGCCCGGTCGGGCTCTACGGGCCCGGGGCGCTCACAAGCGGGAGCGCGCACCTCCGCGCCCCCGAGCATCTCCTGCACTTCGCTGGCACCGAGACCGCGCGCGAGCACACGGGCTACCTCGAGGGCGCCCTCGAATCCGCCGAGCGCGCGGCCGCCGAGGTGCTCGCGGCCACGCGCGCTTAGCAGCCCGTTGAAGAACCTCGTTCTTCAACGGAGCCGCGTGTTTTGGGGGAGGCTCCGGTGGGCTTTGCCCACTGGAGGGGGTCTTTTCGAAAGACCCCAGAAAGAACTGGAACCGGAGCTCAGCTCCGAAGCACCGGGTTCTGGCCGACCCGCCAGATGAAGCCGTCGAGCACGTAGTGGGTCGCCTGCGGTAACGCGAGGAGCGGCACCACGAGCGCGAGCGCGCCCTGCGCGAGCGGGCTGCCCTCCCCGAAGAGCCAGCCGCGCTCCCCCCACACGAAGCGATCCCAGAGCAGCTCCTCGGCGAAGGCGAAGGCGAGCGCGAGCACGACGAAGGCCACGGCGCCGCCGCGGAGCACGCGCGCGAGGAGCGAGCTCGGCGTGTACACCGCGCGCATCCGACCGTACCGATAGGTGAGCACGAAGTAGGGGACGCCGTGCAGGATCACGTTGGTCACGGTGAACGCGAAGTCGCCATCGAACGCGACGATGCCCACGTACCAGGCGAGCGCCGTCGAGACGACGACGACGAGCTTGCCCGGGCTCGGCCGTGGCCTCTCGGCCGTCGAGCGCGCGAGCCGCTGGACCTGCCGGACGGCCCAGAGCGCGAGCAGCCCCGCGTAGATCGGCGCGGTCCACGCCGCGAGGTGCGCTGAGACCCCCGCGACGAAGTCCCCTTGCACAAACCACGCGAAGCGCCGCGGGAGGTGGCCGTGCCACCAGACGATGGGCCAGACCGTCGCGGCGTAAGTCGTCGCGAGGTCGAGCCGCCGGTCGAGCGCGGCCGCCCCCTCCCGCCGCGCGTAGAGCGCCACCCAGCCGATCTGCTGGCGGACGAAGTGGAAGACCGCGAGATAAGCGAGCCCGGTCCAGAACGCCCCGGGCGAGAAGGCGTGGGCCAGCACGCCAACGAAGTAGCAGCCGAGCGGCGCGCCCACGTAGAGCGCGATCCGACGCCGGAGCTCTTCGCCGTCGAGATAGACGCGGTAGAGGGTCGTCCAGACGTGCGTGACGTCGATGACCAGCACGCAGCTCAGCCAGACCCACTCCGGCGCGTCCGACTCCGCGATGCCGAGCGCGACGCCGAGCCCGAGGAGCCCGAACGCGAGCGCGAAGCTGCCACCGAACGCGGCGAGGTCCGCACGTCGCGAGAAGAGCCAGGGGCCCTCGCGCGCGAAGAGGGTGGGCGCGGTCGCGGCGTGCTCGGACATCGCCCCGACGAGGTACTCGATGTTCGCGCGCCCGACCACGCCCCTCGTCGTCTCCGCTCATCGTCTCCGCTCATCGTCTCCGCTCGTCGCCTCCGCTCGTCGTCTCCCCTCGTCGTCTCCCTTCGTCGTCTCCCTTCGTCGTCTCCCCTCATCGTCTCCGCTCGTCGTGTCCCCTCGTCGTGTCCCCTCGTCGTCTCCCCTCGTCGTCTCCGCTCATCGTCTCCCTCGGCTGCGAGCCCCAGTTCTTCGGCGTCCCCGCGCGTCTCGCGCTCGGCGCGTCGGTGGGCGCCCCACGGCCGCGGGCGCGAGCTCCCTCGACGTCCGCCGTGCGGTCCCGGTTTCGCTTGCGGGCCCCGCGCGCGCGACCTAGAACCCCTCGGAATCACGCCGAAGCCGGGCGTTTTCGATCGTTTTCGCCGTAACGCCACGCCCCGTCGGGCGACCCGCTGCCGGCCCCCGCCCCCTGCACGCCGATGCATCAACCCCGACCGCGCTTCTTCCGCGCCTTCCTCGTCTTGCTCATCGTCAGCCTCCCGGTGACGACGTTCGCGAGCGGCGGCGAGCACGGCCCCGGCCCCGAGGTCTGGCTGAGCATCGCGGCGATCCTCTTGGCCGCGAAGGCGGGCGGCGAGATCGCCGTCCGGCTGAGGCAGCCGGCCGTGCTCGGCGAGCTGTGCGCGGGGATCATCCTCGGCAACCTCACGCTGGTCGGCGTCGACACCTTCGCGGACGCCGCGGAGCTCCCGGCGGTCGAGTTCCTCGCGAACTTCGGCGTCGTGCTCTTGCTCTTCGAGGTCGGCCTCGAGTCGACGCTCACCGAGATGAAGAAGGTGGCCCCGCAGTCGGGCCTCGTGGCCATCATCGGCGTCGTGGCCCCGATGGGGCTCGGCTACGGCGCGAGCCGGCTCTTGATGCCCGACGCCGTCGAGTCGCTCCACCTCTTCGTCGGCGCCACGCTCTGCGCGACCTCGGTGGGCATCACCGCGCGTGTCCTCCAAGGCCTCGACGCGATGGGCCGCGACGAGACGAAGGTCATCCTCGGCGCGGCGGTGATTGACGACGTGCTCGGCCTCATCGTGCTCGCGGTCGTCGCGGGGCTCGCGGCCGGCGGCGAGATCGACGCCACGCAGCTCGCGATGATCAGCGGCCTCGCGGCCGGCTTCCTCATCGGCGCGTTGCTGCTCGGGACCTTCGTGATGCCCGGGGTCTTCCTCGCGGCCTCGCACCTGCGCAGCCCGGGCATCCTCGCGGCGGTCGCGATCGGCCTGTGCCTCTTGCTCGCGGGCGTGAGCGCCGCCGCGGGGCTCGCGCCCATCGTCGGCGCGTTCGCGGCGGGCCTCATCCTCGACGAGGTGCACGTCAAGCCCTTCGGCAAGCACAGCAAGCACGACCTCGCGCCGCTCGTGCAGCCGATCGTCGGCTTCATGGCGCCCATCTTCTTCGTGCGCACCGGCATGCTCGTCGACCTCGGCGGGGTGAGCGCGGATCCGCTCATCCTCGCTGGCGCGCTGACGGTCGTCGCCGTCCTCGGCAAGATCGTCTCGGGCCTCGGCGTGCGCGGCAAGATCGACCGCATGACCGTCGGGGTCGGCATGGTGCCTCGCGGCGAGGTCGGCCTCATCTTCGCCGACGTGGGCCGCGCCATCCGCGTGGACGGCGGCGCGCCGCTCATCGGGCCGGACGTCTACATGGCGGTCGTGCTGATGGTCATGGGGACGACCGTGCTCGCGCCGCCATGGCTCGCGTGGCAGCTCCGGCGTGTGCTGAAGCGCGAGCGCGCAGCAGGTGCGCACGGCGCCGGGAGTGAGCGAGGGCCCGAAGGAGGACCCGAGCCTGCGGCCGGGCACGCCGACGACCCCGGCGGACCCGAGCACGCCGCGCCCCCCGCCCGAGGCGACGAGCCCTCGCACTGATCGCCGTGGATCCCGCCCTCGCCGCCCTCCACGCGGGCCTCGCCCGCGCCGACCTCCGCCTCGACGAGGCGATCGAGCGCTTCGCGTCCTCGCGACGCACCGACCTGACCGGCCTACCGTCGGGCGCGGCGGCGCGGCTGCTGACGGTCGCCGCCGAGCGACTGGGCCCCACGCTCGTGGTCACGGGTGACTCGGAGTCGGCCCGCCGCGCGGCCGAGGACCTCCGCTTCTTCCACCCGCGCCCGCACGAGGTCCTGTACTTCCCTGCGCTCGACACGACGCCCTTCCTGGACGTCGCCCCCGATCGTCGCGCCGCGATGGATCGGCTCGCGGTGCTCTTCCACGTCGCCAAAGAGCTCCCGTGGCGCTTCCTCGTCGCGCCGGCCCCCGCGCTCTTGCGGCGGCTGCCCCCGCGCGAGGCGATCACCGCGCGCTCGCTCGTCGTCGAGGCCGAGACCGAGCTCGAGCGCGACGACCTCGTCGACGTGCTGATCGCCGGCGGCTACATGAAGGCGCCCGTGGCGGAGGACCCAGGCACCTTCGCGGTGCGCGGCGGCATCGTCGACATCTACCCGCCGCACGCGCGCTACCCCGCGCGCATCGAGCTCGACGATTGGCTCGTCGCCTCGATCAAGCTCTTCGATCCCGACGACCAGCGGACGATCGAGTCGGTGACCCGGATGTTCGTGCACCCGGTGCGCGACACCGTGCTCACCGACAAGGATCGCGCGCGCGCGCTCGCGCACATCCGCGAGCTCTGCGACGGCGCCAACGTCCCGACGAAGAAGACCCGCGCGCTCCTCGAAGAGCTCGAGAGCGGGCGCGCGTTCTACGGCCTCGACGGCTTCCTGCCGGCCTTCTACGACCGGCTCGAGACGCTCTTCGACTACCTCCCGGCCGACGCGCCGGTCGCCATCCTCGACCCCACCGACGTCGCGAAGGCCGCCCACGTCGAGCTGATGCGCGCGGGCGACGATCGCGAGGCGAAGGCGCTCGACGGTGCGCCCGCCTATCCGCTCGAGGCGCTCTACCTCGACGACGTCGAAGCGTACGAGCGGATCACGGCGCGGCGTCACGTCGTCGTGCACCGCCTCGCCGTGCTCGGCAGCCACCCCGAAGAGGACGGCCCGCTCGCTCGCTTCGAGCACGTCCGCGAAGACGAGGCGCCGAGCCTCGGCGCCGAGGACCAGTCGCCGCTCGTCGCCGAGCTCAAGGCGCTGCGGGCCGTGGGCACCGACGACGGCCTGCGCCCCGTCGCCGAGCGCGCTCACCGCTGGCTCGACATGGGCCTGCGCGTCCTCTTCACCGCGCGGACGCACACGCAGGCAGAGCGCCTCGTCTCGCTCCTGCGCGGCTGCGACGTCCCCGTCGATCCGAAGCCCGAGCCCTTCGACCCGTCGCTCCTCGGAGCGCGCAGCGGCGAAGGACGCGCGAAGGCGCGGGTCGTCATCGGCGAGCTCCAGGACGGCTTCGCGTGGGCGACCGAGGGCCTCGTCATCGTCACCGAGGGTGAGATCTTCGGCACGCGCGCGCGCCGACAGCAGAAGGCGAGCAAGCGGAAGTCGCGCAAGGCGGAGGCCTTCCTCGAGGATCTCCGCGAGCTGAAGGTCGGCGACTACGTCGTGCACGCCGACCACGGCGTCGGCGTCTACCTGGGCATCGAGCGCAAGCCCCAGCCGCAGAGCCCGATGGAGGTGATGCGCGGCGAGCCGCCGCGCGTCGTCGAGGCGCTGATCGTCGAGTACGCCGGGGGCGACAAGCTCTTCTTGCCGGTCACGCGGCTGACGCAGCTCCAGAAATTCGCAGGACAGGACGGCGCCAAGCCCAAGCTCGACCGCCTCGGCGGCAGCACCTTCGCGAAGAAGAAGCAGAAGGTCCGCACGGAGGTCGCGCACCTGGCCGACGAGCTCTTGAAGCTCTATGCGCAGCGCGCCGCCGCGGCCCGGCCTGCGCTCCCGCCGACCGACCGCAGCTACGCCGAGTTCGAGGCGACCTTCCCCTTCGAGGAGACGCCGGATCAAGCGCGCGCGATCGAGGAGGTCCTCTCGGACCTCGAAGAGACGCGCCCGATGGACCGCCTGGTCTGCGGTGACGTCGGCTTCGGCAAGACCGAGGTCGCCATCCGCGCCGCCTTCCGCGTCGCGATGGCGGGCCGGCAGGTCGCGGTGCTCTGCCCGACGACGGTGCTCGCGCAGCAGCACTACCTGAACTTCAAGGCCCGCTTCGAGGGGTACCCGCTGAACGTCGCGTCCCTCTCCCGCTTCACGACGAAGGAGGAGAGCGCGGCCACGCTCGCCGGGCTGAAGGCCGGCACCGTCGACGTGGTGATCGGCACGCACCGCCTGCTCTCGAAGGACGTCCACTTCAAGGACATCGGGCTCATCGTGGTCGACGAGGAGCAGCGCTTCGGGGTGCAGCACAAGGAGCGCATCAAGAAGCTCCGGACCGACGTCGACGTGCTCACGCTCAGCGCGACGCCCATCCCGCGCACGCTGCAGCTCGCGATCGGGGGGCTCCGCGACCTCTCGCTGATCACCACCGCGCCGACGGACCGGCGCGCCGTGCGCACGTTCGCGTGCCGGTGGGACGACCACGTGATCAAGGAGGCCATCCAGCGCGAGATCGATCGCGGAGGCCAGATCTTCTTCTGTTACAACCGGATCGAGGGCCTCTACGAGCGGGCGCAGCGCATCCAGGATCTGCTCCCCGGCGCGCGGGTCGCCGTGGCCCACGGGCAGATGAAGGAGGGCCAGCTCGAGCGCACGATGACCGACTTCGTCGGCGGCGCGTACGACGTGCTCTGCTCGACCGCGATCATCGAGAGCGGCCTCGACATCCCGCGGGCCAACACGATGATCGTCGACCGCGCGGACATGTTCGGGCTCGCACAGCTCTACCAGCTCCGCGGGCGCGTCGGCCGCTCCCGCGAGCGCGCGTACTGCTACCTGGTCACGCCGCCGCCGAGCTCGCTCACGGACGAGGCGCGCGTTCGGATCGAGGCGCTCGAGCGCTTCACCGAGCTCGGCAGCGGCTTTCAGGTCGCGAGCCTGGACATGGAGCTCCGGGGCGTCGGCGACCTGCTCGGCGCCGAGCAGTCCGGCAACGTCGCGCTTGTCGGCTTCGATCTCTTCATCCACATGCTCGAGGAGGCCATCGCCCAGCTCCGCGGCGAAGAGGTCGTGCAGGAGATCGATCCGGAGGTCACCATCGACCTCGAACATTACCTCCCCGAGACCTACGTCGACGACGTGGGTCTGCGCCTCTCGCTCTACAAGCGCTTCGCGACGGCGCACGACGAGGACTCCGTCGCCGATCTCGCGGCGGAGATGGAGGACCGCTTCGGCCCGCCCCCGCCGCCCGCCGCGCAGCTCGTGCGGGTGATGGCGCTGCGGCCGCTGCTCCGGCACTACCGGGCGCTCGGCTGCGAGGCGACCTCCGGCCGCGTGACGCTCCACCTCCGCGAGGACACGCCCCTCGACCCGCGCAAGCTCATCCCCCTGGTCGGCACGCCGCGCAGCCCCTGGAAGCTCTCGCCCGACATGAAGCTCACGCGCCGCTTCGACGCGGACGAGCCGGGAGACGCCGTCGACAGGGTGCGCGCGCTCTTCACGATGCTGCGACCCCTCCAGAAGGGCGTCGCGTAGCACCTCGCCCGTGAGCGCCTGGTCAGGACGCGGTCGACGGCCGCGGCTAGCTAGCGTGCTCAGGTCTTCGCGGCGCTGTAGCGAGGCCCGAGGGTGAGGAAGAGGATCGCCACGACGACGAGACCCGCGCCGACGAGCTCGTAGGCGCTCGGGTACGCGTTGCCCATGAAGATCGCGAGGCCGAAGGAGGCGACCACGCCGGAGAGGACCGAAGAGCAGCGGTTCACCGGCACGCTGAAGGTGTTCTCGCGGGGATCGAGGAAGACGAGGGTGCCGAAGATGCCGACGAGCTGCGAGAGGACGCCGATGCCCAACGTGGCGAGCACGAGCCCCGAGTCGAGGTGCGTCGTGAAGCCGTCGCGGATCTGCTCCATGAAGGTGCCCTGACCGATCAGCGCCGCCACGATGAGGATGACGAAGCTCGCGGGGGTCGTCATGAGCTGCTCTTCGACGAAGTAGCGCTTGGTCTGCTCGGCGTCGTTCGACTTCGCGAGGCGCGACATGAAGCGGAGGCGGATGAAGTACGCGACCAAGTAGAGCGTGATGTCGATCGCCGCCGCGGTGGAGAGGTCGAAGCCGCTCCGCTCGGCGAAGACGACGACCAGCGCCGCCATGCTGAGCGCGAGGCCCGCCCAGCTGAACCAGCGCGTCTTGCGGCCCGTGAGGGCGTCGACGACGGGCGCGATCACCAGCACGCCGCCGCGCATCAGGAGCATCACGAAGACGATGGAGACGTCCTCGAAGGTGTAGGCGAGCGTGGTGGTCGTCAGGATGACCGCGCTGCACAGGCCGCTCAGCGCGGTCCATCGGGTCGGGAAGGGCAGCGTGAGGCCGAGGACCTTCCGTTGGCTCGCGAAGCGCCACCAGCGCGTCGCGGTGAGGAAGATGACGACCACGACGAGGGAGGCGACGCTGGCGAGGGGCAGGAGGGTCGGCCCCGGCACCGGCTCGGCGCCGTTCGCGCCGCTCGAGAGCACCTTCGTGAGCGCGGTGTAGGGCGCATAGAACGCGAAGTAGAGGAAGGCGAAGAGCCAGATGGAGTGTGCTTTGGGCGCCGCGGTCACCGTGCAGGTGTAATGAAATTCTCGACGGGTGTCCCGCCCCCGATCGCGGAGACCGAGGCTCCCGTCCGCTGACCGAGTCCGCTGGCGGAGTCCGAGGGCCGCGTCCGATGACCGAGTCCGATGACCGAGTCCGATGACCGAGTCCGATGACCGAGTCCGATGACCGAGTCCGATGACCGAGTCCGATGACCGAGTCCGATGACCGAGTCCGATGACCGGGTCCGATGACCGGGTCCGATGACCGGGTCCGATGACCGGGTCCGATGACCGAGTCCGATGACCGAGTCCGATGGCCGAGTCCGATGACCGAGTCCGATGACCGCGTCCGATGACCGCGTCCGATGACCGGGTCCGATGACCGAGTCCGATGACCGAGTCCGATGACCGAGTCCGATGACCGAGTCCGATGACCGCGTCCGATGACCGAGTCCGATGGCCGCGTCCGATAGCCGCGTCCGATGGCCGAGTCCGAGGTGCCATTCGGTGCGTGTGCCGGTGTTGGCGCGGACTGCTAAGCCCCCCGCGTGCGGACGTCACGACTCGTCGCCCTCGGGAGCTTCGCCGCGATCGCCGCCCTCGGCGCGCTCGTCCTCCCGCGCCTCGAGGTCCAGGCCGACATCACGCATTTTCTCCCGGCGGGCGCCGACCGTGAGCTCGCGGCGCTCTCGCAGGCGATCACCTCCTCCGATCTGAACCGGACGATCACGCTCACGCTCGAGGCCGAGGACCGCGATGCGGCCGCGACCGCGGCGCTCACGGTCGCCGAGCGCCTGCGCGCACGTGACGACGTCGCGTGGGTGAGCGCAGGCCCCGACGAGGCGCTCCAGCAGGCGTTCTACGAGGTCTACTTCCCGCGCCGCTTCGGCTTCGTGGACGACGATCCCGAGGCGCTCGACCGGGCCTTCTCGGACGAGGCCCTCCGCGCGCGGGCGGTGCGGCTGCGCGAGCAGCTCGGGAGCCCCACGGGCACCTTCGTGCGACGGATCGCGCCCGAGGATCCGTGGCTGCTCTTCCTCGACCACGTCGACCGAATGCGCGCCGCGCTCGAGGGCGACCTCCGCGTCCACGCCGGGGCGTTCGTCACGGGCGATGACGAGCGGTACGGGGTCGTCCTGCTGACGAGCGCGTTCTCCCCCTTCGACGTCGAGGCCTCGCGAGCGCTCCAGGCGGCCATCGACGAGGCCGCGGCGAACGTCGCGCCTGGGGTCCGCGTCGAGCAGGCGGGCGTCCACCGCATCGCCGCCCAGAGCGAGGCCACCATCCGCGCCGACATCGAGCGCGTCTCGATCGCGGGCTCGCTCGGCGTCGTGCTGGTCCTCCTCTTGCTGTTTCGGAGCCCGCGCATCCTGGCGCTCGGCGCGCTCCCGCTCGCGGGCGGGATGGTCGTCGCCGTCGCGACCGTGCAGCTCCTCTTCGGGGCGATCCACGGCCTGACGCTCGCGTTCGGGGCCACGCTCATCGGCGTCGCGCTCGACTACGTCGCCCACCTCTTCACGCACCTCCACCTCGCCCCCGCCGTGACGGAGTCGGTGGACGCTCCGACGGCCACCGCGCGGCGCATCGGGCCAGGCCTCGCGCTCGGCGCGGCGACGACGGTGGCTGGTCTGCTGGGGCTGGCCTGGACCAGCTTCCCGGGGATCCGGCAGATGGCCGTGTTCACGAGCGTCGGGGTGACCGTCGCCCTCCTCTTGACCCGCTACGCGCTGCCTCCGCTCTTGCCAAGCCGGCCGACGCCGGGTCGGGCGCTCCGGGCGCTCGGCGCGCGCGCGCAGGTCGCCCTCGAGGGGCTCGCGCGGCGGCGGCGCGCGCTCCTCACGCTGCCGATCCTCGCCGCGGCCCTCGCCGTCTCGGGTGGCGCGCAGCTCACGTGGCAGGACGACATCCGGGCCCTGAACCCGCTCGACGCCACGCTGGCGGCCGAGGACGAGCGGGTGCGCGGCCGGGTCGCGCGCTTCGACGCGGGCCGGTTCCTCGTGGCCATCGGGGACGACGTCGAAGAAGCGCTCCGCCGCAACGACGCGCTCGAGCGCGCGCTCGACGCCGCGCTCGACGCGGGCGAGCTCGCGCGCTTCCGCTCGCTTCACCCGCTCCTCTGGTCGTCGGCGCTCCAGCGCGCGAGCCACGAGTCGATCCCCGCGGACGCTTTCGCGCGCACCGCGCGCGCCTACGAGGCCGAGGGCTTCGTGATGCCTCCCTTCGAGCCCTTCCGCGAGGCGCTGGCGGCGCCCTTCGAGCCGCTGACGTGGGAGGTCCTCGAGGCCAGCGCCCTCGGGCGGCTCGCCGCCTCCCAGCGCATCACCCTGCGCACGGACGAGGGCGCCGAGCGCGTCGCGATCCTCTCCTTCGTGCAGGACGTCCGCGACGAGGACGGGCTCCGCGCGCGGGTCGAGGCGATCGAGGGCGTGCGCTACTTCGACCAGAACGCCTTCATGCAGGACGCCTACCGGGGCTTCCGGACGAGCACCCTCGAGCTCGTCTTCGTGGGGCTGCTCTTCGTGCTCGCGCTCGTCGCCGCGCGCTACCGCAAGCCCGACCTCGCCTTCGCCGCTTATGTGCCCGCGCTCCTCGCGGCGGGCGCGACGCTCGGCCTCCTCGGTTGGCTCGGGCTCGAGGCGAACCTCCTGCACGTCGTCACGCTGCTGCTCGTCTTGAGCATGGGCGTCGACTACGGCGTGTTCATGGTCGAGGCGGAGCTTCATCGGCGGGGGGCCCTCTCGGCGGCCGAGTCAGCGTCCGTGTCCGTGTCCGCATCCGCGTCCGCGTCCGTGTCCGGGTCCGGGTCCGGGTCCGGGTCCGGGTCCGCGTCCGTGTCCGCGTCCGGGTCCGAGTCCGCGTCCGGGTCCGGGTCCGTGTCCGTGTCCGAGTCCGAGTCCGTGTCCGTGTCCGTGTCCGGGTCCGGGTCCGAGTCCGAGTCCGAGTCCGCGTCCGCGCCCGGGTCCGGGTCCGGGTCCGTGTCCGGGTCCGTGTCCGAGTCCGGGTCCGGAACCGCAACCGAGTCTCTGTCCGGAACCGGAACCGGCGACGACGGGCCCGCGACCGTCGTCAGCCTGATCGTCGCCGCCCTCTCGACCGCGGCCAGCTTTGGCGTGCTGGCGATCAGCACGAACCCCGCCCTCCGGGCCATGGGCCTGACGGCGGCGCTGGGTGTGCTGCTCGCGCTCGCCCTCGCGCCGACCGCGTGGTTGCTGGTCCGTCGGAGCTCGTGACGTTGGTGGTCGTCGATCGACGCTCGGGTATCCGCTTCTCGAGCCTCCCCGGACCAAGAAGCGGTTGCACGCTCGGGAGCGCCTTCGTGTCGTCATCCGAGGGTGCTCGCCACGCCCGCACCGAAACGGCCGCCCCGCGACCTTGAACGCGCGAGGTCAGCGCGGAGCGGGCGGGCGCGC
>JAHBWH010000196.1 GCA_019637115.1 Myxococcales bacterium
CTCTTCGAACGCTGGCGCGGCCGAAGCGCCTGCCCGGCCGCCGATGGGCACGACGGCGCCGGGGCGCTCCGAGACCCGCGGCGGGACGCTCGGCCGCGGCGGGCTGCGGCGTTGCTGGAGGAGCGACGCGAGCTCCGGCACGCTCGCGACGGGCTTCCAATCATCGAAGCCCTCGCGCCAGCACAGCGACTCCCCAGTGACGGCGCCCGTGCCAATCTTTCGCGCGACCTCGTCGCGCCGGATTGGCCCGACGGGGACGTCGTTGATCGCGACGTGCCACTCGGGTGCGGCGCGCGGCGGCGCGCTCTCGGGAGAGAGGGAGCTGCGCCGGAAATCCGCGCCGAGGCTCGAAGGCTTTCGAGGCGCCGACGCCGGCGCGGATGGGCGCGGCCCGGCGTGCGAGCCTCGCGTCCCCCGCGCCCTCGGCGCCGGGGACACCCCGGAGCCCCCAGCGCGACGACCGCCGACGGCGGGCGACGGCGCGGGCTCTGGCTCCGCCTCCTGGGGTCCCCGGATGATGATGTCGTGGTTGCACTTGCGACACTTCATGCGCAGCGTGCGCCCGGCGATCTTCTCGTCGGGGATCTGGTACTTCGCCTTGCAGTTGTCGCAGAGGAACTTCATGCGCGGGCCACGTGGGTTCGCCCCCGGCCGGGACTATAGACGAACGAGCCCGCTCGAGGCACGCCCGATTCGGGTTCGGTGCAGTTAGAGCAACGTCATGAGGTGATCTTTGATCCCCAGACGAGTTTCTTCGTCCGGCGCCGCCCCGAGGGCGCGCTCCCACATCTCGATGGCTTTGTGCTTGAAGCCCGCGCGCTGGTAGACGACCGCCAGGTTCTTGAGCGCCGAGAAATTGCGAGGCTGCAGGTCAACCGCGGTCTCCAGCTCGTGGATGGCCTCGAACACGTCGTCCCGCCGCGCGCAAAGCAGCCCGAGGTGGTAGTGCAGCTGGAAGCTGAGCGGGTCGATGGCGAGCCCCTCGCGGAGATGTGCGATGGCGGCGTCGAGGTCGCCCTGCCGATACGCCTCCATTCCGGCCTCGACCGCCGCGCTGGCTTCTCGGCTCAGCATGTCGTCGTCGTCGGGGGGCTCGGAGTGACGTCCTTCGATCGCCCGCTCCACCGCCAGCAACACGTCGCCAATTTTGAACGGCTTCTCGAGGAACGCCTCGACGCCGTACGAAGTGCGCAGGTCCTCGGCGACCCGCCAGCCTCGGTAGATGGCGCTCACCATGATGATCGGGATGTGCCCGTAGCGCTTGCTCCCCTTGATGCGGCGGCAGATGTCGAAGCCGTGCACCTCCGGGAGCATCGCGTCGAGCAGGACCAGATCCGGCTGCTCGTCGCGCACCTTCTGCAGCGCCTCGAGCCCCTTCGAGGCCTCGATGACGAGGTACCCCTTCTGGCCGAGCACCCGCACGAGGAGCTTGCGGATGTCGTCCTCGTCGTCGACCACCAGGATCTTTGCCTTCGTCCCATGCACCTTCGGCGACGCCGGCAAGGGCGCGACCTGGGACTGAAACGGCTCGCCCGGGCGAGCCCGGGCCTCGAGGGTCTCGAGCCCGAGCTCGTCGTCGATCGCCGGGCTCGGGCGCTCTCGCTCGACGACGACACCCGCGGGCCTCCCGGCCGGGTGGGGCGGCGTGATGCCGAGCGACGCCAAATACTCGGGCGGCACCCTCGGCCCGATGTAGTTCGGCTCGCCCTGCTCGAGCAGGCGGTAGGCCTCGTCGATCACCTCGCGGAGCACGTCGTGCAGCGCGACGTAGGGGAAGACGCGGCGGCCCGTGACGAACTCGATCTCGTCGACCACCCGCTTGTCATTCGGGTCGGCCATCGCGAGGAAGATGCGGTCGTCCTTGACGAGGACGGGGAGGATCAGGTGCCGCTTCGAGACGTCGGCGGGGATGAGCCGGAGGTTGTCGGTGGGCACGACCACCTGCGCGAGGTCGATCCCGGGCAGGCCGTGCTGCTCGGAGAGGGCCTTGAGCAGCTCCTTGCCGCCGACCTTGCCCGCCCGCTCGACGGTCGAGGCGAGGCGAGAGCCTGGGTGCGACTTCTGCTCGAGGAGCAGCGCGTCCAGCTCCTCCGGCGTCACCAGCCGCTGCTTGAGGAGAATCTTCCCGAGCTGCTTCTTGTCCTCTGACATCGCGGCGAGCCGGCGTCAGCGTACCCGAGCAGACCTCGGAGCATCAACGACGAACGCCGCGCGCGACGCTCACATGCCCGCGAGGATCGCGAGGCGTCGGTCTCCGCCCTCGGTCTCTTCGCGCGTCAAGATGATGCGATGGTCGGCCAGCCGGCGCGCCCAGCGCTCACCAGAGCCCGTCACCACCCGGAAGCTCGCCGTGTACCGAAACTCGACGAAGATCCGGGTGTGGTCCCGGGAAACCCGCCGGTATTTGATCTCGTAGCGCACGTCGAGCACGCGATCCCGCCACGCCGACAGCCGCGTCCGGAGGGTCTCGAAGTCGACGTCGTCGTCCCCCTGCGGCGTGCCGTTGTCGTCCAGATAGCGTGGCGACGCGAGCTCGAGCAGGCGGCTCACGTTCCGGTTCTCGACGGCGTGCCGATACTCCTCGACGAACGAGACGATCTCGCGGTTCTCGGCGGTGTCTTGGACCGTCGTGTTCGGGATGTTCTTCGTGCAGCCAACGAGCGAGAGCCCGCAGAGGAAGAAGGCGGCGAGGGTGAAGCGGCGGTTCATGGGCGAGGCGCGAACGTGCGAGGGGCGGGAGGTTCTTCCCGGCGCGGCGAGGTCGCGCCCGGGCGGGGCGCGTTCCGGCCGGCGGAGGTGTACCGCCTGACCGCGATTGTGCAAAGCGCGCCCAATATCCACCAATTTCCGGCCGCCTCACGCGGCCCCGTCGTCATGGCCCCGACCGCGCACGCGCTCGGCCGCCGGGGGTGCACGAAGACCGCGTGCGAGGCGCGGGCGGTCGCGCCGTCCCGGCGGAGGGCGAGGGCGTGGACCTCTTGGCGCTCCATCCAGCGAAAACGCACGTCCGGCGGCGCGCTCGCGGGGCCGAACGCGGCGCCCCGCTCCTCCCAGCCGAGCGCGACGACGTCGAAGGCCGTCGCGGGCGCGAGCTCGACTCGCAGCCCTCGATCCGAGCGCGCCACCGCCTCGCCGAGGAGCGCGACCTCGGGCACCTGGGTCACGGCGACCCGCACCTGCGCGATCTGCCCGGCTGGCACCGTCAACCACACCAGCACGCCGGGGCGATGCCCCGCGGGCGCGACCGGGGTCGAAGGCCACGCCCCTGCGAGCGCTCCCCCCTCGACCTCCACCTGGTGCGCGGGGCGCTCGGGGAGCAGCACGGAGACTCGCGCGTCCAGCCCCTCGGCCGAGACGCGCCACCCGTCCGGCGCGGGCTCGACGCGGACTCGAGCGTCCACTGGCTCACCAGGCACCGCGGCGGGATCGCGGACCTGCCCACCGAGGTCCGCGAGGGCGCGCGCGAACGGCACGGCAGGATCGTCGCAGCCGGGACGTCGCGCGAGCACGCCGTCCTCACCGAGCTTCAGGAGGATCGGCGCGAGCTCGGCGTCGAGCCACGGGAGGCCCCGACCTCGAACCGGGCGCCGCAGGCGGTCGTCGACCTCTCGCGCGGGCGCGATCCAGACGTCGACGTCGAGCCAGCGCAGGGCGTCGACCTCCACGGAGGCCGGCAACGGGCGCAGCGAGGGCGCCTCCCCCGCGATCACGCGCACCGACGCGACCGCCGCG
Organism: Myxococcales bacterium; assembly: GCA_019637115.1. GTDB lineage: Bacteria > Myxococcota_A > Polyangia > Polyangiales > Houyiibacteriaceae > JACKEH01. The sequence continues at coordinate 3,733 of JAHBWH010000196.1, forward strand.
AGCTCCTGCCCGCCAGGAACGCGGAGCAAGAGGTCGTAGGTCCCTGGCGCGACCCAGGGCGGGAGGTCCACGCTCGCGCGGTACACGGGCCCCCCCTGGCCATCGACCCGGATGTCGTCGACGCGGAGGGCGTAACGGTGCTCGACCTCCGGGCGCGCCATCGTGGCGCGCCCGTGCAACGTCGCGCCCCACCCCGAGAGCGCGCGCTCCTGCTGCACCCCAGGCGGGGGCGTCAGCGGCGCGGCGAGGTGAACGCGGGTGGTCAGGCGCTGTCCCGCGCTCAGGACGGCGGGGAGCCCTGGTCGCGGGTAGAGCAGCCTGTCCTCGCCGGGGCGCGGGGTGCCGAGCAGGTCGGCCTGGGCGCACGGCGGCCACCAAGCGAGCCAATCGTGCACGTGGCCGTCGGGATGAGGAGCTCGCTGAGCTCGGCCGACGGGGGTCGCCACCAGGCCGGCGACGATCAGCGCGAGCGCCATGGACGCGGTCGGGCTCACGCCGGCTCCCCGCCTCGCGCCCCTGCTCCGTCGCTCCCGCGCCGCCATCGGCGCGCGACGGCCCCCACCCCGCCGCGCCGACTCCGGATCTCGCAGGACCACCCACGGACTTGGGCCATTGTGCTCCGGCGCGTCAAACGACCTCGGGCGGGGCTCGTAGCGGATCGGGGCCACGTACGCAACGTTGGCGGGGCGTCCACGAGCCGACATACTGGTCCGTCGATGCGGGCCCCGCTGCGACGGTATCTGCTCTCGCTGCTCGCCGCGCTCCTCGTGCTCACGACGTGGAGTGGGGCGGGCGCCGATCGCACGCACACCGTCCGCGCGGGCGAGACGCTGGCGGCGATCGCGCGGCGGTATCGCGTCGACGTGCAAGACTTGGCGGCGGCCAACCGGCTGCGACGCAACGCGACCCTCCGCCTCGGCCAAGCGCTCGACGTGCCGGACGCTGGCGTCGTCTACGTTCGCCCGGGCGACAACCTGCGCGCGCTCGCGGCACGCCACCGCGTGAGCGTCGACGACCTCAAGCGCGCAAACGGGCTGCGGAGCGACGCCGTCCGCGCGGGCCAGCGGCTGGTGCTCCCCGGTCACCTTCCGTCCGAGCAAGCCAACCGCGACTGGGGCTCACCCCGCGAGCCAGGCACCGTGACGGTCGTCCGGCGAGGCGAGCGAGTCGCCGTCCCGCTCGTCGACGGCGAGGGGCGTGTCAGGCGCCAGGGCCTGCGCTCGCTCGGCGAGCTGATGAAGCGCCACGAGGATGACGAGCTCCAAGAGCCGAACCCCCGCCTCGGGAAGCTGCTCGCCCGGCTGAGCGACCACTTCGGCGGGCGCCCCATCACCATCATCAGCGGCTTCCGCGAGGCTGGCGGGTACACCCGCGAGTCGAGCCGCCACACCAAGGGGCGCGCGGTCGACATCCGCATCCAAGGGGTGCCCCACCGGGCGATCTGGGAGATCTGTCGCGGGATCGGGCACGCGGGCTGCGGGTACTACCCTCGAAGTACCTTCGTGCACGTGGACGCGAGGCTGCGCCGCACGCAGTGGGTCGACTGGTCGGGGCCCGGCCAGAGCCCGCGCTACGGGACGCTCCGCGGCCCCGTCCGCCGCCGAGAGCAGCGGAGCCGCGCGATGCCCTTCCCCCGCCAGCGCGAGACGCTGCCCATGGCGCTCGACGTCCTCGAACCGAACGGGACGATCACACGCTTCGAGGATCGCCCCGACGTCGAGCCCGAGGACGACGTCGAGCCGGACGCGCCCGACGAGGCGCGCGAGGACGACGGCTCGACGCTGGCCGACGACCTGCTCCCGAACGGCCGACGCTAGAGGCCCGGATGCAGACACGTCCCCGCACGCAGACACGGCCCCGCACGCGGACACGGCCCCGCACGCGGACACGGCCCCGCACGCGGACACGGCCCGGACCTCCGGGAAGACACGGACGAACGATTCGTGTAGTCCTTCGCCATGAGGCCCTACTTCGGGGATGGCCGGCGGCTGCTCTTCGCGCACCGAGGTGGTGCGAAGCGCTGGCCCGAGAACACGATGCTCGCCTTCCGAGGCGCGTACGCGCTCGGGCTCCGTTGGATCGAGACCGACATCCAGCTCAGTAAGGACGGGGTCATCGTGGTCCACCACGACACCACGCTCGACCGGACGACGAGCGGGCGTGGCCCCGTCGCGGCGCGGACGCTCGCCGAGCTGCGCGCGCTCGACGCGGGTCACCGGTTCACTCGCGACGGCCGGACCTACCCCTACCGCGGCCGGGTGGACGCCCACATCCCCACGCTCGAGGAGGCGCTCGACCTCGCGCCCGATCTGCGCCTGAACCTCGAGATGAAGGGGAAGGACCCGCGCCTCCCGGACATCCTCTTCGACTTCTTGGAGGCACGACCCACCGCGCGCGACCGCGTGCTCGTCGCCTCCGCGAACGACGCCCTGACGGATCGGTTCCGGGAGCGCGCCAACGATCGCTACCCCACGAGCCCCGGAGCCCGAGGCGCGCTGCGTTTCTGGCTCGCGGCGCGCGTGGGCGCGACGCGCTTGCTGCGGTTCCCGTTCGACGCGCTCCAGCTCCCGCCACGCCAGCACGGGCTCACGGTCATCGAGCCCCGCCTGCTCGACGCAGCGCACGCGCTCGGCCTGCACGTGCACGCTTGGACCATCGACGACCCGGCGGAGATGCGCCGCCTCGCCGCCCTCGGCGTCGACGGAGTGATGAGCGACCGGCCCGAGGCGCTCCTCGAGACGCTCGGGGATGGGGCGCAGATCGCGACGCCTCGTCGCCCCTGACGCCCAGAGCTGCCAGCGCCGTGTCCGCGACCGTGTCGTCCGAGACCCGGTCGTCCGAGACCGTGTCGTCCGAGACCGTGTCGTCCGAGACCCTGTCCGAGACCGGGATCGTGGGGCCGGGCGAGCGCTGACCGTGTTCAGGGCGCTCGCCGCGTTCAGGCGACGAAGGCGCGGAGCGAGTCGCTCTGGGCCGCTTGTCGGAGCTTGCGCAGCGCGAGGGCCTGGAGCTGCCGGATGCGCTCGCGGCTGAGGCCGAACTCGCGACCGATCTCGGCGAGCGTGTGGGCCTCTTCGTCTCCGAGCCCGAAGCGCATGCGGAGGATCTGCTGCTCGCGCTCGCTCAGCGTCTCGAGGGCGCTCATCACGGTCGAGGTCAGGTCGTCCTCGACGAGGCTGTCCATCGGCGACGCCACGGCCTCGTCGGCGATGAGGTCGCCGAGCTCGCTCGAGCCGTCGCTGCCGACCGGGGTCTCGAGCGAGACGGTGTCACGCGCGATGGCGAGCAGGCTGCGCACCTTCTCGACCGGCACCTGCATCGCCTTGGCGATCTCGTTCGGGCTCGGGTCCCGGCCGAGCTGGCCCGTGAGCCGGCGCGACGTGCTGAGCAGCTTGGTGAGCAGCTCGTGGGCATGAACCGGCACGCGGATCGTCCGCCCTTGGTCGGTCGCCGCGCGCGCCATCGACTGCCGAATCCACCACGAGGCGTAGGTCGAGAGCTTGTAACCGCGGCGGTAATCGAATTTGTCGATCGCCCGCATCAAGCCCATGTTGCCCTCCTGGATCAGGTCGAGGAGGGGCAGGCCGCGCTTGAGGTACTTCTTCGCCGTCGCGACGACGAGGCGCAGGTTCGCCTCGACCATCTCGGCCTTGGCACGCTCCACCTGAGCGTCCGCCGCCTCGATCGTCTCGTACGTGGCCTTCACCACCTTCGCCTTCGCCCCAGACGCCTTCTCGACCAGCTCGCGGTCGACCTTCCGGCGGGTCGCGAGCATGTCCACCCACTGCTTCAGTTCCGCGCGCAGCGCCATGAACGGCTCCGCGATCACCGCGTCCTGAGGTCGAAGCTCTCCCGCCTTCACCGCTTGCCGGATCTCGTCGAGGGCGGGAACCTTGATGCGGGAGGCGAGGAACGTCTCCCAGATCACGTTGCGCCCCAGCTCGATCTGCCGCGCCAGCTCGACCTCTCCCTCGCGCGTCAGCAGGCTCACCGTCCCGATCCAGTCGAGATACGACTGAATCGCCTCGTTCGAGCTCGCCTTGTGCTCGCGCTTGCGCGGCATCGCCTCGCCGCCGGGTTGGTCGACGAGCTTGGTGCCCGCTTGCTCGATGCGACGAAGCACGCGCTGGACGTGCTGCGGGTCGGCGAGGCGCTCACGCGCGAGGGCGGCGCTGACCTCGGCGTACGTGAGGAACCCTTGCTGCTGGCCAAGGGCGATGAGGGCTTCGATGGGGCGCGGGTCGGTCAAGGGGGTCCGCCTTTCCTAGGGGTGGCTAGGAGGAAGAGGGATGGGAGCGGGCTGGAGGGAGGAGCGGGTCGCGCGACCCGGGCCTTCGACCAGGGGAGGAGCCGCGGGCTTGGCTCCTACGAGCTTCAGTGTGCAAACTTCACACCGCGGGTCATCGGACGCGCAACTCTGGTACACGAGAACGTGGGGACGCATTCCGGTTCCCGCCACAAAAATTCTCTGACAACAGATGATCCCGCGGAGATCTCGGGGGAATCAGGTGAGATCCCGGGCAGCGCCGCTGGTCCCGAGCCGGACCACGGCCCGTACCAGAAAGCCCCGCACACCGCGGCACGACGACACGTCCCTATTTGGCGCTATGACAAACCTTGCGCGCCACGGGAACGACGTGTCGCAAACCTTGCCAGGGAGGCGGCGGCCGGGCGCAGCCTCGTGAGCGCCGCTCACTTTCCGGCGACTACGCTTCGTGTTTCAGCGCGTGCCCAAGGCGGCGTGCGACATCGCCGCCACGATGCCGACCATGGCGCGACCTTCGTCGGCGGCGTTGGGGAGCATCTCGCGAAGCGGCGTGCTGCCGGTGTGGGCATAGGCGCCCGTCAGCAGGGCGCGGGCCCCCGGGATCACGCCCGCGAGCAGCGCGGCGTGCTCGAAGGGGATCACGTCGTCGTCCCGACCATGGGCGATGGTCGTCGGTGCCTCGATGCCCCGCGCGGTAGGGATGGGGTCGAGGTCGTCGAGGCCCCCACGCCCCTGCAGGCCGGCCGAGAGCAACGCCTCGGCGCCGTCCTCGACCCGTGTGGCAGCAAGGAAGAGCGCGTGATCGGCCGGCGCGACCTCCCCCAAGAGCTCCAGCGCGACCGGGACGAAGGCCCGCTCGTGCTTGAGGTGTGCGCGCCCCCAGGTGCGGCGGACGTAGCGGAGCAGCGCGCGCTCCACACGCGCGGGGTCGCGCGCCCCGAGGTGCTCGAGGAAGTTCAGGATGACCACGGGGGCGTTCAGCGGGTCGTGCGGGCGGGCCGCGTCGGTCTGGGCATGACGCGAGCGACCGCTGACACAGAAGCGCAGGGTGTCCTCGAAGTCCGCGAAACCGCCGAAGGCGACCAGGCCGCCGATCTCGCGGCGGCTCGCGATGAAGATCGCGGGCAACGACCCGAACGAGATGGAGAAGACCCCGGGCGGACGCTGCGGCACCTCGGGCATCGCCGCGAAGGCGTCGTACGCCCTCAGCGCGTCGCCGTTGAGCGTGCCGCGGACGCGCATCTCACGGTAGTCCGGCAGGAAGGGACAGAACGTCGTGATCCCGCTCGCGGCGAGGACACGGCAGAGGCGGTCGAGGCGAGGATCCGCCGGCCCCATCCAGTGCAGGCCCGGCGCGATGAAGAGGGCACCGAGGGGCGAGGACCTCGCATAGACCCAGGCGGAGAACGCGCGCTCCCCCACGCGCTTCGCGGGGACGAGCACCTCGCGTCTCGACACCGCCCTCGGGGCGCGGGTGTCGGCGGTCCAAGGGCCGAGCCAACGCGCCAATCGCGCCGCCACGTGAAGAAAGTTCGTCCGCTTCACGAGGACAGCGTAGTACGACGAGGAGCACACGCGTAGAACGACGTCCGCGGCGCCGTGCACGTTGACACCCCGCGCCCTCCGGGGCGACGCTTCTCCGAATATTTTCCTGACCTAGCGGCCCGCCGCGCCCTCGCATCATGTCCACCCTCACCTCCCTGCTCGTCCGCGACCAGCGAGTCTCCGTCCGCAAGATCGAAGAGGCGATCCAGCGACAGGTGATCGTGGGTGGAGGGCTCGACACCGTCCTGCTCGAGCTCGGCGAGCTCCCCGAGGACGTGATGGCGGCCTACTGCGCCGCCGTGCATGGGCTGCTCCCGGCGACTCGCGACGAGGTGATGCGGCTGCCCCGCGACACGGTGCGGATCGTCCCGCGCGAGGTCGCCGAGCGCCACCGCCTGATCCCCCTCGTGCTCGAGGCGGGGACCTTGGTCGTCGCGGTCACGGATCCCCTCGAGAGCGCGGTCGAGGAGCAGCTCTCCTTCCTGCTCGGCGTCGACCTCGTGCAGCGGATCGTGACGGAGGCGCGCCTCGCTGCGGCGCTGCACCACCACTACGGCGTGGAGATGAGCCCGCGGCTCCGGCGTCTGACCGACAAGCTCCGCCAGCGAGAGCCCGGGGTCGTCCCCTTCGTCGCCCCACTCGAGGTGAACCTCGTCGAGCGCGCGTCGAACGACTGGACGCGCGACGACGAAGGCGACGACGAGGACGACACGGACGACGAGGATGAGCGTGATGCGCCCCCCACGGCCGAAGCGGAGGCGGAGGGGCCACGGACGCGGCGCTTCGGCGTGGTCGCCCCGCCGACGCTCGACAACGAGGCGGCCGTGCGCGTGGGCGTCGCACAGGTGGTCGGCGTCCGCTACGGCAGCCGCCCCCCGCCCGCCCCCTCCGAGCCGCCGGCGGCGGCGGCGACCGAGATCTCGATCCCACGCGCCCCAGCGGTGCCTTCGGTGCCCGCGCCCGCCGCGCGTGATCACGCGCCAGAGCCACCACGCGTCAGCGTCCCCAAGAGCGCCGTCCTTCGTCGACACCGCGGCCCGCTCACGGCCCGAAAGGCCGTCGAGCTCCTGGGTGAGGCCGACTCGCGCGACACGATCCTCGAGATCTCGTTCGCGTTCACCCGGCAGTTCTTCGACACCACCGCGCTCTTCGTCGTCCACGAGGACAGCGCGGAGGTCATCGACCTCGTCGGCCCAGGGGCGAGCTTCGACGAGGCCCGACGCCCCGGCGTGGCGCTCGACGAGCCAGGCTCGTTCCCCTTGGTGCGTGAGGGCGTCGTCCCGCTCATCACCCACCTCGACCAGTCCGACAGCGACCGGGCCATCCGCCGCGCGCTGGGCCGAGACGACGCGATGCCCGCCGTGCTCGTCCCCGTCGCGATCAAGCAGCGGGTCGTGTTGGTCTTCTACGGCGACCGCAGCGGCGACGACTTCGGGCTCGCCGACGTCCCCGAGCTCCTCGCGTTCGCGCCGAGGATGAGCGAGGCCTTCCAGCGGCTCATCTTGCGGTCGAAGCGCGGCCGCGGCCCGGCGCGCCAAGCGCCGGTCGAGCCAGCGCCGCCGACCGAGCCGAGCCCGCCCCCAACCGCCGACGAGTCACGCCGCTCCGCGAAGACCGAGCCGGGCTGGAGCCGCCCGCCCTCGGGGGCGTGGACCGGATCGACCGCGGTGGGGCCCACGCCCGAGGCTGAGCCCGTCAGCCCACCCGCGACCGAGCCGCCCCCTCGCCGCCGGCGGCCTCGGCGACGCTCCGAGGCCTTCGCCGTCCTCGGCATCCCGCGAGAGGCCCCGCCTCCTCCGACGCCCACCACCGCGCCGGAAGCGGGGCCCGCCGAGGCCGAGGGGAGCGCGCCCGTGGTGGTCGGTGTCCCGGCGCCGACCAACGGCGCGGTGCTCTCGAGCGAAGACCGCGTCGCAGCACGCCCGGCAGAGGGCTCGGGAGCGATCGCCGTCGGTGTGCCCGTGAGCGTTGACGAGGACGACCCGCGAGCGGCACACGACGCAGAGCACCCCGCACGTGACGCGCGCCTCGCCTCGAGTGACCAGCGTGAGCAGCGTGAGCAGCGCGACGAGCACGTCGACGGCGATGGCGTCGCCAGCGAACCACGCGACGAGCACGCCGCGCGCGACGAAGGCGCCGCAGAGGCCGCCCCCGCCCTTGCGGACGACACCGACGACGAGACGGAAGGTGACGACGACGAGCCGGAGCTCGAGATCGGCGAGCCCGATGAGCGCGAGCTCGCCGAGCTCCGCGAGCTCGAGCGCCCTCGGCGCGCCCCACGGGATCGCGCAGGTACGTACCGCATGAGCGGTGGCGTCGAGGAGGTCGTGTTCACGCCCACGAAGCGCGGGCGCGACCCGCGACGGGACGGCGAGGATCCCCTCGCGGACGAGATCGTGCGGCTCGACGGCATCACGCCGGTGGCCTCACGCGCCTCGCGCGCCCCTCACTCCGAGCCACCAGCGGCGGTGCCTGCCCCGGCGGACCTCCCGAGCGTGATCGTCGAGATGGACGAGAGCGTCGAGGCGCTCGTCGCCGAGCTCCGTGGCGTCGGCCCCGACGACGACGGCCACGCGGTGAGCGCGGTCGTCGGGCTGGGCGAGATCGCGCTTCCCGTCCTCGTCCGCGAGTTCCCCGGCGCGCTCTGGTTCGACCGCCACAGCCCGCACCGCCGCCTCCCCCGCGGCCGCGACGTGAGCGCGGTCGCGCGGACGATCGTCGCCTTCTCGGAGCGCGCGGTGCCCTACGTCGCTTCCCTGCTCGACCGAGACGACGCCGACGAGCGCTTCTACGCGACGCTCGTGGCGAGCGAGCTTCCGCACCGGGACCTGATCGCCCCGCTCGGGCGCCGGGTCTTCGACGACGACGGGAAGCTCGCGGCGCTCGCGCTCGACGTGCTCGGAGGCCTCCGAGCTCACGACGATGAGATCGCGGAGGTCCTGCAGCTCCTCCGCGCGACGGCGAGGGTGCCGAGATACCCAGCCGAGCGACGCGCCCGCGCCGCCACCGCGCTCGGCGCGCTGCGCGACGTCGGCGCGCTCGATCTCCTCGTGGCGCTCCTCGAGGCGCACGAAGACGTGCTCGCGGAGGCCGCGCATCGCTCCCTCGTCGTCCTGACCGCCCAGGACTTTGGGATGGATCCCGAGCGCTGGGATCCATGGGTGGCCGAGAACGGCGACCTCCACCGCATCGAGTGGCTCATCGAGGGCCTCTTGCACGCGAGCGAGGACATCCGCCGCGCCGCCGGCGAGGAGCTCAAATCGCTCACCCAGGAGTATTACGGCTACCACCCCGCCTTGCCGAGACGCGACCGCGAGGTGGCGCAGCGCAAATACCGCCGGTGGTGGGAGACCGAAGGCCACCGCCGCTTCCTTCGGGATTGAGGTCGGAAGGTCGCGACTGAGCTCGCGGTCGCGCGGCGCTGCGCCCTCGCTCACTCCGGTCCGAACATCTTGCCGGCGATCGACGCGGCCGCGCGGTATTGCGGCGACCAGCGCGCGGGCACACCGAGCGACGCCGCGGCGTGCGCCGTGAAGTAGGGGTCGGCGAGGTGCGCGCGCGCGAGGGCGACCAGATCCGCGCGTCCCGAGAGCAGCAGCGTGTTGACGCGATCGTGATCCCAGATGTTGCCGACGCTCAGCGTGGGGACGCCAACCTCGACGCGGATGCGCTCCGCGAAGGGCGACTGGAACGCGCGCCCGTAGACGGGCTTGGCCTCGGTGCTCGTCTGACCCGCGCTCACGTCGAGCAGATCGACGCCCCGCTCCTTCAACCACCCCGCGAGGACGACCGCGTCCTCCACGTCGAAGCCGCCGGGCACCCAATCGGTCGCGCTGATCCGCACGGAGAGGGGGCCGTCCCAGACCGCGCGGACAGCCTCGACGACCTCGAGCGGGAAGCGCGCGCGGTTCTCGAGCGAGCCGCCGTACTCGTCGCCTCGTTGATTCGACAGCGGCGTCAGGAAGCTCGAGAGCAGGTAGCCGTGCGCGGCGTGCACCTCGAGCAGGTCGAAGCCGCAGCGCGCCGCACGCCGCGCGCTCGCGACGAACGCGTCGCGCACGGAGACCATGTCCGCGCGCGTCATCTCTCGCGGCACCTGGTTGCGCTCGGCCCACGCGATCGGCGAGGGCCCGATGAGCGGCCAGGCGCCCTCGTCGAGCGGCTCGTCGTCGGACCCCTCCCACGGTCGCTTCGTCGCGCCCTTCCGGCCCGCGTGGGCGATCTGCATGCCGATCTTCCCGCCCGCTTGCTCGTGCACGAACTCGACGATGCGGCGCCACGCCGCCTCCTGCGCGTCGCTCCACAGGCCGGTGCACCCGGGGCTGATTCGCCCCTCCGCGCAGACGTCGGTCATCTCGGCGATGACGAGCCCCGCCCCACCCAGCGCGCGGCTGCCGAGGTGCACGAGGTGCCAATCGTTTGGGACACCATCGACCGCCGAGTATTGGCACATCGGCGAGACGACGACGCGGTTGGGCAGCGTGAGCCCGCGCAGCGTGAAGGGAGTGAACATCGGCGGCGGCGCGGCGTCCGGCCCGGCGGGCACGCCGCTGCGCTCGGCGAACCACCGATCGACCGACTCGACGTATGGCGCGTCGCGGAGGCGGAGGTTCTCGTGCGTGATGCGGTTCGAGCGCGTGAGCAGCGCGAAGTTGAAGACCTCCGGCGGCTGCCGCAGGTGCCGCTTCGTCTCTTCGAAGAAGCGCTGGCTCTGCTCGGCCGAGCGCTGCACGCGGCTGATCATGGGCCGCCGCGTCTCCTCGTAGGTTGCGAGCGCGCGCGGCACGTCGATCGTCGGCGCGTCGCCTTGGGCGGTGATGGCCGCCGCGAGATCGATCGCGTCCTCCATCGCCATCTTGGTCCCCGAGCCGACGCTGAAGTGCGCGGTGTGCGCGGCGTCACCGAGGAGCACGACGTTGTCGTGGTGCCAGCGCTCGCAATGCAACGTGCGGAAGCGGAGCCAGCGCGACCGATTCGCGACGAGCGGCGCGCCCGCGAGCTCCTCGGCGAAGAGCTTCTCGCAATGCGCGATCGTCGCGACCTCGTCGTCCTCGGCGAGCCCGCTCGCCGCGAACGTCTCGTCGTCGCACTCGACGATGAAGGTCGAGGTCCGGTCGTCGAAGGAGTACGCATGCACCTGCCAGACGCCCGCCGCGTCCTCGCGGAAGCTGAAGGTGAACGCCTCGAAGGTCCGCGGCGTGCCGAGCCACACGTAGCGCGCGCTGCCATGTTCCATCCGCGGCGCGAAGGCGTCCTCGTAGCGGGCGCGGGTGGCGCTGTTGATGCCGTCCGCCGCGACGAGCAGGTCGCACTGCGCGCGCAGCGCCTCGACGTCGACCACCTCCTCCTCGAAGCGGATCGTCACGCCCAGGGAGAGCGCGCGCGCCTGCAAGAGATCGAGCAACGCCTGCCGCCCGAGCCCACAGAAGCCGTGGCCGCGGCTGCGCATCGTCCGGGCCTCCGGCGCCCAGAGGTGGACGTCGATCGCGTCCCAATAGGCCATGCGCTCTCGGATCGCCGCGTAGCTCTCGGCGTCGGCGTCCCCGAGGTTCCCGAGGGTCTCGTCGCTGAACACCACCCCGAACCCGAAGGTGTCGTCAGGGCGGTTGCGCTCGAAGACGACGATCTCGTCGTGCGGCCTCGCCTTGGCGAGGAGGATCGAGAAGTAGAGGCCCGCCGGGCCACCTCCGAGCACATGAACCTTCACGTCGCGAGACGTACGCGGCTTGTCGCGAGCGGAGGGAGGACTTTCGTCACCGTCCGGCCTGCTGCGTCTCGGCGGTCCCTGGTGAGGTTGGGTGGCGTTCGCGTGACGCGTCGTGGTTGGGGGTGGGTGGCGGTCGCGCCTTCCGGGGCCGGGGCCGCGACGGGGACGGGAACCGCGGCCGCGGTTGGGTTCCGACGTGGTCGTACCCGCGGTTGAAGCGTTCGCGTAGCGTATCGTCGTTGGGGTCCCTGCGCGCGCGTACCCGCGGTCGAGGCGCTCGCGTTG
>JAHBWH010000197.1 GCA_019637115.1 Myxococcales bacterium
CTGAACCGCGCGCTCCGCGCGCTCGAGGCCGTCCTTCGGTTTGTGCCCGTGCCCGTCGGTTTGTGCCCGTGCCGTCCGCTCCGACTGAACCGCGCGCTCCGCGCGCTCGAGGCCGTCCTTCGGTTTGTGCCCGTGCCCGTCGGTTTGTGCCCGTGCCGCGGCGCCGGCGGCGCCGTCGGTTCGTGCCCGCGGCGCCGCGCGCTCGCGCTCGAGGCAGTCCTTTGGTTTGTCCCCGCGACCGTTGGTTTGTCCCCGCGGCCGAGATTGGTGGGAGCCGCTCGAGGTTCTGCACGTAGTCAACTCTTCGACGTGTGGGTCGTTCTTCGCGTTGGCCGTGTCGAGATGACCATGGAGCGTCCATTTCGCGCGCCCCACCCTCTCCTCGGACGGAGACGGTCCGAGGAGAGGAGACAGCCGAATGATCACGAGAGCCGTGAGGGCGTGGATGTGGGGCGTGCTGGTCGTTGCGATGGCTTGCGGGGGGGACGACGACGCGCCGCCGACGGACTCTGGGACGAGCCCTGTCGACGGCGGCGCGGACGGCGGTTCGCCAGTCGACGGGGGGCCGATCGAGACCGACGGGGGTACTCCGATGGACGGCGGGCCGATCGAGACCGACGGTGGTTGTCCGGTGGGGATGACTGGTCCCGAGTGCGCGGAGTGTGCGGAGGGCTATCAGGACGCCGACGAGGATGGCGTGTGCTCACTCGGTTGCGGCGCGATGGGCGACGACGCCCTCGATTGCGGGGATTTCGGCGAGTGTGCTGACGCGAGCGGTACCCGCAGGTGCGTCTGTGAGACCGGAACGATCGGGGACGCCTGCGATGCCTGCGATGATGGGTGGGAGGAGGTCCGCGGTCGCTGCACGCCCGTGCTCGGGGTGCTCGCCGGCCTTCGCCACTGGTTCGACGCGGACCACACGTCGGTGTCGACCAACGCGTCCGGTGCCTTGACCAGCTGGTCCGACCGCCGCGGGGTCGCGGAGGGCGTGGAGCTCAGCACCTCGCCGTCGAGTCGGCCGATCGCGATCGAGGGTGTGTGGAACGGTCGTCGTGTCATTCGATTCAGCGGCGACACGGTTGCGTCTGCCTTCGAGGGGAGCAACGCCGTGTCGACGGCGAGCTACACGATTTGGATCGTCACGAGGGCGTCGGCGGGGATTGCCAACCAACCATTCTTCGCGTTCCGAACGGAGAACCTCCTGGCGGTGAACCTGCGGACCTCGCTCGCTGGGTATCGATTCATCCACCGCTCTCCACCCTTGGCCGCCGGGGGGTCTCAGGGGGACCAGGTGACCGTCGGCCGTTCGCCGAGCGCGCCCGACATCATCCGGGTTCGTCGCCGCGCCAGCACGGCGAACCCTGCGAACCACAACCTCCACATCGACGTCGCGGAGGACGGGGCCTTTGGGGCCCGAAACGGTTCCCTCATGCCGCTGACGCAGCCGACGATCGTCGGTTCGCACATCATCTCGCTGGGCGCGATCGGAGGCGATTCGTTCGGTGGCGACATCGGCGAGGTGCTCGTCTTCGACCGCGCCCTCACCGACGCCGAGAGCCTGCAGGTTCTCGCGTATCTCCACGCGAAGTGGGGCACCTGACCCGGCGGGCGGACATGGACGCGCGCTCCGCATCCTCCACCGCGACACGCAGTGCGCCGCGTGAACAGGGTACACGCGGCGCTCGTCAGCCGAAACGGGGTCAGGGCATGACGACCACGGCCCACGCGCGGAGCGTGCCCGTGTCGACGCGCGCGCGGTCGGAGACGCGGAGCGTCCAAGCGCCGCTCGGGTCGCCCGTGAAGGCGTCCCCGAGCGCGTCGAGCGGGAAGGTCGCGCGGAGGTCGTCGGCGCTGCCCCCGTCGCGCTCGTGGAGTGTCCAGGTGCGGCCGCCATGCCCCACGGTGACGACGAGGTCGCCACGGTAGGTGTGCTCGATGTCGACCTCGATCGCGACCGCACCCGTCGTCACGCCCGTGACGTTCGCGGTGGCCGTGACGCCCGTCGGGTCGTTGTCCGGGATGGCGATCCCGGGCGCGCCCTCGAAGCGACGTGCGACAGCGGGCTCGCTCGGCGTCGCTCGAGGCAGTCCTTCGGTTCGCCGCCCTCGGTTCGCCGCCCTCGGTTCGCCGCCCTTCGGTTCGCCGCCCTTCGGTTCGCCGCCCTCGGACTCGCGAGTGATTTCAGCGCGAGATCTGCCAAGAGCGACAGCCGCAGGGGTCAGGGAGTGAACGCGTACGCGCGCTCGCACCGCTCAGGCTTCGTCCTCAGTGGTTCGCGCGAAGAGTCCGTCGAGCGCGGCGCGGCAGTCGCGCCGGAGCAGAAAGAAGACGAAGTCGCCCTCCGCCAGCACCGTCGAGCCACGAGGGGGAATGAACTCCTTGTTTCGCACGATCATCGCGACGACCGCCCCGTCAGGGATGCCGAGCTCGCGCACGTGCTTGCCAGCTACGAAGGCGTTCGGGGGGATGACGTACTCGACGATGTCCGCGTCGACGTCGAAGAGTGATTGGACGTCGAGCGTGACCGGAGGAGCCGGCGGTGATGGGAGCCCCAGGTCGAGCTTGCGCGCGAACCAGGGCGTGAGCGTGCCCTGAACGATCGCGGAGACCAGCACTACGAAGAACACCACGTTGAACAACGTCCCGCCGGACTCGAGGCCGAACATCAACGGGAAGGTCGCGAGGATGATCGGCACGGCGCCCTTGAGCCCGACCCAGCTCGTCAGCAACGACTCGCGGAGCGTGAAGCGGAACAAGGCCATGATCGGCACGACGATGATGGGGCGGGCGACGAAGATGAGGACGAGCGCGACGAGAAGCCCCTGTCCTGCGACCGGGATCACGTCGCTGGGGGTGCACAACAAGCCGAGGACGACGAACATCGCGATCTGTCCGCCCCACGCGATGCCGTCGAAGAAGAGGAGCGTGCCTCGCCGGAAGACGATGCGATCGTTGCCGATCACGATCCCAGCGAGGTAGACGGCAAGGAAACCGCTTCCGCCGAGCAGCGCCGCGAGGCCGTAGGTAGTGGCCCCGCATGCGCCGACGAACACGGGATAGAGCCCCGCGGCGCCGAGATGCACTCGGTTGATGCCCACCACCGATGCTCGACCCGCGGCGATTCCGACCACCGCACCGACCCCCATCTGCTGCAGGAAGAGCACGAGCAGGTCCGGGCCGAGGGTCGTGTCACCCCGGAGCACCTCGAGGAGCCCGACAGTCAGGAAGATCGCCATCGGGTCGTTCGAGCCGCTCTCGACCTCGAGCATCGCCGCGACCCGTTCACGCACCCGCAGGCCCGCGTTCCGCAGCACTGAGAACACGGCCGCCGCGTCGGTCGAGCCGACGATACTGCCCAGCAACATCCCCTCCAACAGCGGGAGGTCGAGGATCCACGACGCAGCAGCGCCCGTGATCAGCGAGGTAATGAGGACGCCGACCGTCGCGAGCAGGCCCGCGGGCTTCCACACGAGGCGGAAGCTGCCCATCGACGTCGCGAGCCCGCCGTCGAAGAGGATCGCCCCGAGCGCCACGGTGCCGACGGCGTGGGCGATCTCGTGGTCGTCGAACTCGATCCCGAGCCCGTCCGCACCGACGGCCATCCCGATCCCGAGGAACAGGACCAGGACGGGCACCCCGAACCGGCTCGAGAGCTTGCTCGAGAGCGTCCCGAGGCCCATCAGCGCGCCCGCGGCGAGGATGAGCTTGTCGATGAAGAACACGACGCAGTGTGTAGCAGAGTTCGCGAGGGTGACCGGGGGCAGACGATGGACCCGAGGCCCCCGTTGAGGTAACTGAACGGCCGTGACCTTGAAGCGCGTCCTGGTGCCGCTCGACGGCTCTGGCTTCGGAGAACGAGCGTTGCCCCTCGCCGTCGACGTGGCGCGTCGATCGGGCGCGAGGCTCGGGTTGATCTCCGTCGCCAGCCCCGCGGCGGTCGCGCCTGGAGAAGGCCAGCGCGCCTCGACCGCGCGGGTACACCAATGGGACCAGCGGCTCGTGCGCTACCTGGGCGAGGTCGCGGCGAGGATCACCCGCGAGGCCTCGGTGGAGATCGACGCGATCGTCGTTGACGGTGACCCGGTCAGCGTCATCGGGGAGCACGCCGATCGCCTCGACGCCGACCTGATCGTGATGACTACCCACGGCGCGGGGCCCATCAGCCGGATGTGGCTCGGGAGCGTCGCAGACGGGCTGCTACGGCGGACCAACCACACGTTGCTGCTCATCCGCCCGACCGCGAGCGTCGTCGACCTCGGAGCGCCCACCCTCCCGCGACGGGTCGTCCTGCCGCTCGACGGGTCGCCCCTTTCGGAAGAGATTATCGACCCCGCGCTCGAGCTCGTCGCGCTCTGGGGGGCGGAGCTCAGGCTACTGCGCGTGGTCCGGCCCGGCGTCCTCGACACGGAGCCTGAGCTCGAGCAGCGCCAGCGAGCCGCCTCGGACTATCTCCTCGACGTTTGGGCAGCGCGGCTTACCGCCCATCGTCGGCGATCGTGGAGCACGCGCGCGGTCATCCACCGTGACGTGGCGGGGTGGCTCTTGAAGTACGGGAAGTCGACACAGGACCTCATCGCCATCTCGACGCGAGGTCACGAGGGGTTGGATCGGCTGCTGCTCGGGAGCGTCGCGGACAAGGTGATCCGCGGCGCGACGGGGCCCGTGCTGGTGCGGCGGCCGAAGTCGTAGCTGAAGCATTCAAGCGGCGCGGCTCGCGAGCTCGGCCCCGCTTCGGGTCGTCAGCCGCTGCGGTCGGCGATGCTGCCCTCGTACCACCGGAGGAAGTGATCGAGCCCGACCTCGGCTTCGATCACGGGGCGGGCGCCGAGCGCGCTCACACGCTCGGCCTGCTGGGGGGAGAACACCCTCACCCAGACCGGCACGCCCTCGGCCGCGCGGACGAGGCGCTCGACGTCCGCCTCGCGTCGGAGGGTGGAGACCACGAGCCGAGCGCGCGGCAGGTTCGCCTGACGGAGCACGTGCGGGTCGGCCCCGTCGGCGCGGACGGCGTGGATGCCTTGGTCGGCCAGCTCCTTCACGACGTCGCGGTCCTCGTCGATCACCACGACGGGCACCTGTCGATCGATGTCGCGGAGGATGGGGCGCGTCGCCGCTCCCGCGCCCACCCAAACGACGTGGTCATGGAGCTCGCGGGGTCGCGGGGGCGGGCGCAGCCGTGGGAGCTTCCGCGCGATCGCGCCGACCGACGTGTCCGACGAGATCAGGGGCGCGAGAAACATCGTCACGACGGCGACGGTCGCGATGACACCGAAGAGGTGCTCAGACACGTCCCCGCGTGCGAGCCCGATGACTCCCACGACGAGCGCGAGCTCACCACATTGGGCGAGAAGCGTGACGGCCTCGAGCGCGGCGCGGGTCGTCAGACCCGCCCATCGAGCGATGGGCAACAAGAAGATGGGGGCGAGCAGGACGAGCGTGGTCACGAGGGCGCCCTCGACGGCGAGCGTCTGCCAGGTCGGGAGCACGAGCACCGCGCCGAGCGAGACGTAGAAGGTCGCCACGAAAAAATCGGAGAACGAGGAGACCTTCGCGCGGACGAGACCGGACACGGGGAACCGCGAGAACGCGACGCCTGCGAAGAACGCGCCTACGGGCGCGGGGAGCTCGAGCGCGTGGCTCGCGCCGAGGAACGCGAAGAGCATCGTCAGCGTCACGAGGAGCTCTTGCTCGTCGTCGAGGCCCATGCGCGTCATCACGTAGGGCGCGACCCATCGCGCGAAGGCGTAGGCCCCCGCGCCGAGCGCGACGACACTACCGGCCGACCTCGCGATCCCGACGGCTCCACCGTCGAGCCCGCCCAGGACGGCAATTCCGCTGATGACGATGACGTCCTGCACGAGGAGGACACCGATGACGACGCGACCGACGGGCTCGAAGACGCGCTGACGCCGTCGCAGCATCTCGGTCGCAACGAGGGAGGAACTCGCGGCGACCGCGAGCGAGACGTGCAGCACCTCGCGCAAGGGGAGGCCCGCGAGCCATCCCACAGTCGAACCGATCGCGACGAGCAGGACGAGCTGTCCCATGGCGATCGCGATCGCGCTGCGGATGTGGTGTCGGGGATGGGAGAGGTCGAGGACCGTCCCGAGCGCGAAGAGGAGGAACGTACCGGAGAGGACGAGCGCCTCACGGACTCGCGTCCCGTCGAGCGGCAGCCCCGATGCCCGCAGCGCGACGCCCGCGACGATCAGGAAGGGCCCGGCGGGCAGGCGGACCCGGGTCGCGATCCCACTCGCGATCGCGGCGGTCACCAGCAAGATCGCGAAAGAGGTCATCGCGCGAGGCCCTCGTCACGCAGCCACGTCTGGAGCTGCTCGGCGGCGCGTGCTTTGGGCTCGATGACGTGGTCCGGGACGGGACAACCCGACTCCTCGTAGGTCCTCGCGTCGATCGCGTAGACGGCGACGGGCACGCCAGCGGCGCGGCATCGGTAGGTCAGGAGACGGTTGACGTTCTCGATCTGAAGGCACGAGACGACCAGGGCGGCCTGTGTGTAACGGGCGTCCTCGAGGAACGATCGATAGGCGGCGTCGCCGACCTTCGTCTTGGACGGAACGCCCTCCAGCTTGCCCGGATCGGTGTCGACGGCGAGGACCAGATCGCCTGCTTCGTGCAGCGTCCGGACGAGCTCTCGGCCGAGCTCGTTCATACCGATGACGATCACGTGGCCGGTCAGCACCTCCGGCTCCGATGAGGCGTCGTCCTTCCGAGCGCCGCCGAACACCCGAAGGACGTTCCACTTCGAGAGGCGCTCGTAGAGCTGTGCGTTGTAGAGGATGAGGTACGCCGACGCGGCGATCGTCACGAGCCCAACCAGCCCGACCACCGAGAGGATGGGCCCGCCGATGAGCCCTGCGCTCACGCCCGCCGCGGCGAAGATGAACGAGAACTCGCTGATCTGGGCGACCGTCACGCTCGTCATGAACGCGGTCCGCTCGCTGTAGCCCGACCGCGCGATGATCAGCATGAAGATGAAGGGGTTGCCGATGATCACGAAGAGGGCGAGCACCGAGGCCTCGAGCCACTGGTCGGTGGCTGCGCCGAGCTGCATCTGCGCGCCGAGGCTGACGAAGAAGAGCACGATGAAGAAGCTCATCAGCGGATGCACGCGGCGGCGCAGCTCGTGCGCGCAGCCGAGCTGCGCGATGCTCATCCCGGCGAGGAACGCACCGACTTCGGCGGAGAGCGCCATCACCTCTGCGATGGAGACGATCAAGAAGCACCACGCCACGCTCCACACGAAGAGCGTCCGCGGGGAGCGCGCGGCCCAGTTGAACGGGCGCGGGAGCAGGTAGCGGGAGGCGACGAGGGCTCCGACGAGCAGGAGCGTCATCCCGCCGAACGCCTTGCCGACGTTTACGGCGATCTGGCTCGCGGTCGGGGCCGAGTCGGCGCTGAGCCCCGCGAGGAACGTCAGGACGATGATGACGACGAGGTCCTGCACGAGGAAGATGCCGACCGCGATGCGCCCATAGAGGCTGTCGAGCTCCCCCTTCTGGTCGAGGAGCTTGACCACCACCACCGTGCTGCTGAACGTCAACGCCGTGGCGAGGAACACCGACTCCATCCAATCGAAGCCGAGCAGGCGGCACAGACCGAGGCCTCCGGCCGCGGTGAAGACCACCTGACCGAGGCCCGCGACGACCGCCACTTTCCCCACCTGTTTGATTCGGTCGAGGCTGAGCTCGAGGCCGACCAAGAACATCAGGAGGACGATCCCGAGCTCCCCGAGGATCTCGAGCGCGCCGTGCTCGAGCGCGTCGGGGGAGATCCATCCCATGAGGGGCCCGACGACGAGGCCCGCCACGATGTACGAGACGATCGACGGCATGCGCACGTAGCGCGCCAAGAGCTCGATCGCCGTGGCGACGACAATCGCGGTCCCGAGAACCTGCAGCAGCTCGACATCGGTGTCGGGCACGGAGGCGGAGTCAAGCACGTCGGGCCAGCTACGTCGAGGGAGCTATCATGGGGTCCCAAGGACGTAGAGTCGGTCGTCCGGGCGTATCTCGATGTCGGGGTGCACACCCACGAGCACGTCACCCGCGCGCGCGACGGCGAGGAGGGTCCGGCCCTCCGAGAGCAGGGTCTTGGCCACGTCGACCCACCGGCGGCCGACGAATCGCTCGGTTGGTTCGATGCGGAGGCCCCCACGCTCCGGAGCTGCGAGCAGCGCCCCCACGAGCAGGCTCGAGGGGGCGCCGAGGCCCGCCACCATCACATCGCTGACCAACGTCCCGGGGTCGAGAAGGGCGTCACAGCCCGCGTGGTCGAAGAGGTCTCGGTGGTCAGGCGACACCAGCTGGGCTGCGATGAACGTGGTCGGGTTCAGCCGCCGCACGGCGCGGGTGGTGATGATGGTCGTGTGATCCGAGCTGGGATCGGCCTCGTCGTCAGGGAAGACCAACACCGCGCGCGCGCGGTCGATGTCCACTGCCCGGAGCACGGCGACGTCGCGTGGATCTCGTACGCTGTGACTCCCCGGCGGGGCAGGGATGTGCGTGTCGGGGCGCACCAGGACGACGAGGTCCGGAGCAGGCTCGTGCTCACGGAGCTTGACGTAAGCGTGCTGCGCGCAACGATTCCATCCGAGAAATAGGATGTGGTCGTCGAATGATGCTGGTCGCATGGGTCTCGTGGGCGTTGATGGTCGGAGGGGTGGGCTACACGTGCGTCGACCACGCGCCCGCGGACGCGGATGTCGGCGTCGGGTACGAGCAGCGTGGGAAGCTGCCAGACCGATGGCCGCTGGCACGACGAGCGACGTCAATCGACGAGCGGGGTCTCCCGCGTCGGCCGGCGAGCTGGCGCTGGCTCGAGCGTCGCCCGGCTTGGCGGGATCGACCTCGGCGAAGCTACGCAGCGGCAGGACGTGGTGGCTCGCGCGCGCGGTAGCGGAGCCCACGCGAGAAGAGCGGTCCACCGCCTCCGATACCGAGCGGCACTCGCCCGACGACCTTTGACGGGCCCCACCGAGGGGCGGCGGTCGGGACGGCCTGGAGCGAGAGCCCACGATCTCGCGACCGCCCCTCGACGCGCGCGGATGACCACCGCGGCCGGGCCTCCGACGAGCCAGGCGTGGGCAGCTGGCCAACCGTCCCGACCGACGACGAGGAGTCGATCCTGGCAGCCTCGACGCCGGTCGCGCTGGACCCCACGGCGACGAAGGCCACGAAGGCCCAGAAGACGCCGACCGCTGGTCGGAGCGGGAGCACGAGCCGAGCCTACCTCCACGGAGGGGATGGGGTCGAGGCTTCTCGTGATAGCGTGCCGTCGTGTCCGCCCACGAAGCCATCGCCCGCGTCGCCGAGCGCCTCCCTTTCCCCCACGAGACGCGGGCGGCCGTGCTCACCGCGCTGCTCGCCGGGGGTCACGTCTTGCTCGAGGACGTGCCGGGCGTCGGCAAGACGACGCTGGCGCGCGCGGTCGCGAAGCTGCTCGGGCTCGAGTTCCGCCGCGTCCAGTTCACCTCGGACCTGATGCCCACCGACGTCGTGGGCGGGAACGTCTTCGACCGCGAGACCGGGAATTTCGTCTTTCGGCCGGGCCCCGTCTTCGCCAACGTGCTCTTGGCCGACGAGATCAACCGCACGACCCCCAAGACCCAGTCGGCCCTCCTCGAGGCGATGGGCGAGGGGCAAGTCTCGATCGACGGCACGACGCACCCGCTGCCCTCGCCCTTCTTCGTGCTCGCGACGCAGAACCCGATCGATTTCTACGGCACGTACCCGCTGCCGGAGTCGCAGCTCGACCGCTTCCTTGTCCGCCTGCGGCTCGGCTACCCGCCGCCCGAGGTGGAGCTCGAGATCCTGCGCACCCGCCGCGGTCGCGACCCGCTCGCGGGGCTCGAGCCGGTGATCTCGCTCGACGAGCTGCGCGCCGCGCAGGCGGCGGTCGACGACGTGCGCTTCGACGACGCGCTGCTCGGCTACCTCCACGCGATCGTGCTCGCGACGCGCGAGAGCCCGCTGCTCGAGATCGGCGCCTCGACGCGCGCCGCGGTCGCCTTCGAGCGCGCCGCGCGGGCGCGGGCGCTGATCGAGGGGCGGACCCACGTCGAGCCGGACGACGTCAAGCGGCTCGCCCCGAGCGTGCTCGCGCACCGTCTACGCGCCGTCGGTGAGGGGACGCGCGACGAGGCAGAGCGGGCGCTCTCCGAGATCCTCGAGCGCCTCCCCGTCCCCCTCTGAACGACGACGTCCTGCTCGACTCGTCGGTCGCCTGCTCCTCGCCCGAGGGGCACGCCGCCCCGTTGTGTGCCTCCCCTTCGGACGATCCTACGTCGACGCGCTCACCTCGCCATCCAGTAGGACGACGGGAGCTCGGCTGAGCCCTCAGCGGCGGAGGTCGACGCGCACCAGGTGCGCGCGCCGGACCGCGGTGGGCGCGGGCTCGATCGTGAGAGGCATGATCGCGTCCGCTGCATCCGTGGGTAGCCAGTAGAGGATCGCGTCGCGGACGCCTGCGGGGCCAGGCCGGACGAGCTCTTCGTTCCAAGCGCGCTCGAAGGCGGCGCGCTCTCCGGGTGTCAGACCGGAGCGGGCGAAGACGGCGTCGAAGTCCGCCACTGCGTCCGCGATCTCCATCGCGCGTACCTCGTCGCACGAGTGACCGCGACCGTCGCGCGTCGGATCGTGCCGCGGGCAGCGGCCGCGCGTCGCGAGGTGAGGGAGCTCGATGTGGGCGCCTTCGAGGCGCGCCGGGACGACGCGAACGTCGCCGTCATCGCGGATCACGCGCAGCAGTGGGAAGTCGCCGGTCGCGTAGGGGAGCGCACGACGGCGGACGGTGACCACGCCGCGGGCGCCGACGCTGACGTCGAGCGGCAAGGGCGCGGCGGGGCCGCGGCCGCGATAGAAGAGGAGGTTGTGGCGTTGGTCGCCGTGCTCGAGGCACGCGCCTTCGCGGGTCTCGTAGAGGGCCAGCTCGGCGGCCTCGCAGAGGTCGGCGAGGCGGCAGACCCGGTCGGTGACCCGCGGGTACGGCCCCCCCCGACAGCTCTCCCGGCGCGCCACGATCGACCACGACACGCCGTCCTCGATGGTCTGCGTCAGGGGCCAGTGCTCGAGGATCGCGCCGCCCGGGATGCGGACACCGAGATCGATGCGGAGCTCGTCGACGCCCTCCGCGAGGTGCACGTAGAGGACGGGCTTGGCGGGGGTGGCGATGGTCTCGCGGCGCGGCGGCGGGCGCCCCGGGACGGCGCGCGCCGCGAGCTCCGCGCCGCGCGCGCCCACGTCGATGAGGCCCCACTCGTGCACGCTGAAGCCTCGCGCGTCGGCGATCGGTGTGCGTTCGCGCTCGTCGTCAGGCGCGCCGTGCGTGGCTTCCTCGGCGCGCTCGGCGGCCACGGCGAGATCGCCTGAAGCGGTCGTGGTGGCGTGCGTCGGACGGCCGCTCGCGGGAGGGGCGTCGCAGCCGAGCAGCGGGCTCATCAGCAAGGCGAGCAGGGCAGACCAGTCGGGTCGCGTGGGGCGCGTCATCCTCGCCCGACACCGTCAGGCGGGTCGGCCTTGGCTGTCAATCGTCCGAGGGCCACGACATTCAGTCTAGATGGGCCGTTCAGACGAGGGATCCGCGCCGGAGCCGTAAGGACGTCCCGCCGGTCTTCGAGCCTATCCTGCGACCCATGCGAATCCTGCTCGTGGTGGTGCTGATCGGGTGCGCGTCGGGCGTAAATGACCCGCGAGGTGTGGGCGGCCTCGACGCGAGACCCAGCGCAGGGCTCGACGCGGGCGGCGCGACAGACGCGGGAGGCGGCGGAGGGGTGGACGCGGGAGGCGTGGACGCGAGCGTGACGGGCGCGGATGCGTCGTCATCCGCCGCCGAGCGAGACATCTGCGAGCCGTGTGAGGCTGACGGGCAGTGCGGCGTCGTCGCGCGCTGCGGGGACCTGACGGCGGGGGGGCGCGCTTGCCTCCCTACTTGCGTCCCCGACATCCCCAGCTGCCCGCGGGCCTTCACTTGCACCGGCGTCGTGGTCGGTGGTCAGAACCTCTGCCTCCCAGTCGGCGGGCCATGCTGCGTCGACGAGGATGGTGACGGTTACGGCGCCGGCGTGGGGTGTCTCGGCGCCGACTGTGACGACGACGATCCCACGCGGCACCCTGGCCGAGAGGAAGCCTGCAACGATCGCGATGATGACTGTGATGGCGAGATCGACGAGGGCTGTGATGACGACGGTGATGGTTACTGCGATGCCTCCCGTGAGTACGCGGGCTCCGCGAGGTGCCCGAACGGTCCTGGAGATTGCGACGACGACGACCCGACGATCCACCCGGGCGCAGCGGATCCGTGCGACATGGTCGACCGCGACTGCAGTGGCGCGGACGGGCCGCCTGGGGCGAGCTGCGGCGTCTGCGGCGATGGTTTCATCGACGCCGCCTACGGGGAGGAGTGCGACGACGGCAACACCCTCAGCGGCGACGGCTGTCGGGGCGATTGCCGCGCGGTCGAGTGCGACGGCGGCAACACGTCGGGTGGAGCGCGACACCTGATCCGCGACGGGCGATGCTATTGGTTCGATTCCAACGTGGTCGCTCGAAGCAGCGCGGCGGCCCGCTGCGCCCTGAGCCGTGGCCGGCTCTTGCAATGGCGTGGCGACACCGCCACGCGAGACGCCGTCTGGAACGCCGTCCATCCACGCTGCGGAGCGTGTCGCGTGTGGGTAGGCATTCAGCGGGCGCCAGGGGGCGGCTCGACGGATCCCTCGCCGGGCAACTGGGTCTGGGACGACGTCGGTGCGGCGCTGCCTGGCGACCTTCCGTGGCGCCCTGGTGAGCCGAGCGGTGATGGAGCCTGCGTCGAGTGGGGAGGCTCGGGGGGCAACATCTTCAACGACATCGCGTGCTCCGGCACCCGTGACTTCGTCTGCGAGCGTCCGCGTCCAGGCACGGCTCGATGAGCCCTGCGTGCGCGCGTGTCGGTCGCCGACCCCACGACCGGCAGCGTGCCCTCGTCGACTCAGCGCCGTGCAACGAGCCGCCGGGCTCCTCTAGGCTGGCACCAGCACGGGGGCCATCACTCGTCCGCGAACTGCTTCTCGTGCATCCAGGCGGCGTGCTTTGGGGCGCGCTTGGTTTGTGACCACTCCTCGAGCATCGCCCACTTCACGTCGTCGAGGCGCTTCAGCTTCGCGGCCTCTTCCGGGTCGGGGCACGCGAGCTCGATGCGGTGGCCGCTCGGGTCGAAGAAATAGATCGAGTGGAAGAGCGAGTGGTCGGTCACGCCGAGCACCTCGATACCCGCCGCCTCGAGCTTCTCGCGGAAGGCGAGGAGGGTCTCGCGGTCCGCGACCTGGAAGGCGATGTGCT
Source organism: Myxococcales bacterium (assembly GCA_019637115.1). GTDB lineage: Bacteria > Myxococcota_A > Polyangia > Polyangiales > Houyiibacteriaceae > JACKEH01. The sequence goes on from JAHBWH010000197.1 coordinate 13,335, forward strand.
GGACCCACTCGGGCGTGTTCGGGTCCTTGCCCATGGCCGGCTTCGTCGGCAGCTCGAAGAACGCGAGGATGTTGCCCCCGCCGGCGTCGAGGAAGACGTGCATGTAGGGGTCGGGCTCCTTCGTCGAGGGCACGCGGTCCTCCGCGATCGCCAGGACGAAGTCCATGTTCAGGTGCTTGCCGTACCACTCGACGGTCTCTTTCGCGTCGTTGCAGCGGTAGGCGACGTGGTGGATCTTCTGCAGCTTCATCGCGCGCTCCCTCCGCCGAGCGTGGCGGAGCGCGGGGCGTGAGGCTGCGCGTTCTCGCACGCCGCGGAGGGTCTGCTAACGTCGCGCCCGATGCGGAAACGGACGCTCGGCGGGACGGGCATCGTCGTCAGCGAGATCGGCCTCGGGACGTGGGGGCTCGGCGACGCCTACGGGGAGGTCCCCGAGAGCGTGGCGCGCTCGACGATCGAGGCGGCGCGCGAGGCGGGCGTGACGACCTTCGACCTCGCGCCGCTCTGGGGCCGAGGGAAGGTCGAGTCGCTGGTCGGCGAGGTGCTCGAGAAGCAGCGCGACGAGGTCGTGCTCGTGGGGCGCGGCGGGGCGCGCTGGAGCGACGAGGGCGTCGAGCAGCGCTGGGACTCTGCGTCGCTCCGCGCCGACTGCGAGGGCTCGCTCGAGCGCCTGCGCACCGATCACCTGGACGTCTGGCTGCTGCACGACCCGCCGGAGGAGATGCTCTACCGCGACGACACGATCCCGACCGTGAAGGCGCTGCGCTCGGAAGGGAAGATCCGCGCGTGGGGCGTGTCGACGACCGACGCGCACGTGGCGCGGATGGCGCTCTCGCGCGGGGCGGAGGTGCTCTGCCTGCCCTACAACCTCTTCGTCCAACGCCTGGTGGACGACCTGACGATGGAGCTCGCGCACGCGACCGTGGAGGCCGCGGCGAAGCCCCCGGCGCCAGCGGCGCCCATCGACCCCATCGGCGCGACGGTCCTCGGCGCGCCGGCGGTCACGGCGGCGTCGAGCCCTGCGGCGTCGAGCGCTGCGGACGCGCCTTCGGTCGCCGCGAGGTCGTCGGACACGGCCTTGCACTTGGACTCGGGCTCGGGCGCGGACTCCGACTCGGGCTCGGACCCGGGCTCGGCGGGACCCACCACTGGCGCGGGCCTCCTCGTCCGCTCGCCGCTCTTGCACGGCCTGCTCACCGGCCGGTGGACCGAGTATCGCCAGTTCGCTGACGACGATCACCGGCGCTCCCGCTGGACGACCAAGGCGCTGACGCTGCGCGTGCGCCAGGTCAACCAGCTCCGCTTCCTGGTCGACGGCGACGTCCGCAGCCTGACGAGCGCGGCGCTGCGCTTCGTGCTCGCGAACCCTCGCGTGGGGTGCGCGTTCCTCGGCGCGCGTCGCCCGGTGCAGATCAGCCCCGCCCCCGGCCTCGCGGGTGACCCTCCCTACCTCGACCCGACCGCCCTCGCGAAGGTCGCCGACCTCGTGGCCGACTTCTACTGACTTTCGAGGCGCCCGTTGACCTCGCGCTCGTCATCCGAGCGACCGAGCCGGTCGACGCGCGCTCCAGCCGCCGTCGGCGGGTCGCGCGACGACGCCTCCGCGCGAGAGTGCTATCAGGGCCAGGCATGGTCGATCCTCTTCACGGTGTGACCCTCCAAACGATCCTGGAGCGACTCGTCGAGCGCTACGGCTTCGAACACCTCGGCCGGACGATCCCGATCCGCTGCTTCACGCAGGACCCCAGCATCAAGTCGAGCCTGACCTTCCTTCGCCGGACCCCATGGGCGAGGGCGAAGGTCGAAGCGCTGTACCTGCGCACCGTGGAACGCGACGATCGCGCGTGAGGGACGTCTCGATCCGGCGCGCCCGCGCGCGGTGCGAGTGGTGTGGGTCGGACGTCGCCTCGCGTCCAGAGCACGACGGCCACCAGCACGCCAATCGCTCCGAACGCACGCTCGCGTTTGGAATGATCGGTAACGTCGGGACCGCTCCGCAGTCGAACGCGAGGCAGTGGAGTTGGAGAAGTGGGGGGCTGACTCGTCCAAGGGGCGTCGCGGGGAATGCGACGCCGGGCCCTCCGGGGGATTCGAGCCTGGGCCCTACCCGGGGGGCGAAAGGCTCGCGCCAGCCGGCCGAATCACGTGCTTCGGCTGCTCGCCGGCTGTCACGCCCCTTTCGCGTG
>JAHBWH010000198.1 GCA_019637115.1 Myxococcales bacterium
TTCATAGATTCTGAGCAACCGCTGTCTCAAACTCGTTGACACCTTCCGCCCGCGTGGTCGCACGGATACTGAAACAACCATGGGACCATAGCCGATGTCGATCGGTTCATCTCGGAAGAATGCTCCTCTGCCGTCCACCAGGACCGCTGCATCAATTCGGTCCCTCTGGTGCAAAGACAGTGAATAGCACGAACCATATTGATATGTGCAGTTTGCGTCCCCAAAGAACTGATGTCCTGTCGTCCCGCTACGAAGATTGGTCGACGTCCGGGACACAAGATGTGGTGATTCTGCGTCATGACCGCCAAGTGTATCGGCACAGTAGTCGCACGAACTCACAGTCTCGGCCGGAGCGTAGAAGGTGTCGTCCAACCAGTTGCAGGAGGCATCGCATCGCCGGAAGCCGGGCCGGCCACAGCTCGTGGTTCCCGCCACCATCTCGTTTCGTTGACACGGGAAACCTTCATCGACGCGACCATCGCAGTCGTTGTCGAGTCCATCGCAGACCTCGGCCGTCGGGAAGACCCCGCCCACGCACTCCGACAGGGTGCCCGCGGCGGAGCAGGTCTGGGTCCCATCTCGGCACACGCCGACCCCTGCGTGGGGCGCTCCGGGACCGCATGTGCGGCTTCCCATGAACGTGCAATCGCAGCCCTCGTCGATCGCGCCGTCGCAGTCCTCGTCAACCCCCGGCGGCATGCAGAGCTCGGTCGCGGCCGGGTTGACGCGCGGATCCTCGTCGTTGCAGTCGCAGCAGAGGATGGTCCAGCCAGACGGCGGGGAGCAGGCCTGGATCGTCACCTCGGGGTTTCCGTAGTTGTCCCCGTCGAGATCTCGGTAGTACGTGGTCGTCACGCCCTCGTCGATCAACCCGTCACAGTCGTCGTCGATGCCGTTACAGACCTCCGGCGCGCTCGGGTGGACGTTCGCCATCGTGTCATCGCAGTCCGTGCCGCAGTGGAGCTCGCCGTTCGGCTGGAGGTTGCAACACTCGACGCCGATGTAGCCGTCGCCGTCTCGGTCGGGGCCGAGCGTGGACGGGTCACAGTCTTCGTCCACGCCTGCCGAGTAGCAGACCTCGACCGCGCCCGGGTGGATGCGAGGGTTCCCGTCGTCACAATCGTCACCGCCACAGGCCGCGTCCGCGTATCCGTCGCCGTCTGCATCCGGGCAGCTCTCGTCACAGGTGCGGGTCGACTCCACGCACCCCGCTCCGGGGCAAGGGCGCTCCCCGACCACACACCCGCGGGCGTCGGCGGCCTCGCTCGTGGGGTTGCAGCGCTCGACCCCCGTGCAGAAGAGCCCGTCGGAGCACTCGTCGTCGCTCCGACACACATCGGCACCCCCATCGTCCGCGACACAAGCGCCACCGAGCAAGTCGGTCCCGTCGGGACACACGACCTCGCTTCCACACGCCATCGCGAGGCCGACGCACACCACCAACAGAACACGGTTCATTCGCGGCTCCTCCCTGCGCCAAAGTGACTGGCAACCGAGGCGCACGCAACCCACAGCTCGGGTTCCTCAGTGGTCAGAAGGTGCCCACCCTGCCCACGGGCCGGGTGGGCACCTTCGTGCTCACTCGAGCGCTAGAGCACCGCTCCGTTCGAAACCCCGATCATTCCGGCCCCCAACCCGCAGTTCGTTCCGGGTTGCGGTGGATGATCGGCGTGGAGGTCGTTTGCCGCGCCGACGACGAAGGACAGGCCAAAGCCTATTCGAGGAGGTCGGCGAGCGAGATACGCGTCGAGGGCCGCGGATATCCGGAATGAACTTCGGGTGGGGGCACTAGACGCGCTCGATGATCGTCGCGATGCCCATACCCCCGCCGATGCAGAGGGTGATGAGGGCGGTCGCGAGGCCGCGGCGCTCGAGCTCGTCGATCGCCGTCTGCAGCAGCACCGCGCCCGTGCCGCCGAGCGGGTGGCCGAGGGCGATGGAGCCGCCGTTGACGTTCACCTTCGCCGGGTCGACGTCGAGGTTGCGCATCGTCTGCAGCGGCACGGTCGCGAAGGCCTCGTTGATCTCCCAGAGATCGATGTCCTTCGCCTCCATCCCCGCGAGCTTCAGCGCCTTCTGCGAGGCCGGCGTGGGCGCGGTGAGCATGATGATCGGCTCGGCGCCGATGGTCGCCATAGCGCGGATCTTCGCCCGCGGCTTCAGGCCGTGCGCCTTGACCGCGCGCTCCGAGGCGAGCAGCACGGCGGCCGCGCCGTCGACGATGCCGCTCGAGTTGCCCGCCGTGTGGACGTGCTGGATCTCCTTCACGTCCGGGTAGCGGCGCAGCGCGAGCTGGTCGAGGGTCTCTCCGCTGGGGCCGACCGGCATCGCGCCCATCTTCACGAAGCTCGCTTGGAGCTGCCCGAGGCCCTCGAGCGTGGTGTCGGGGCGGGGGTGCTCGTCGCGCTCGAGCAGGATCTCGCCAGTGCGCGGATCCTTCACGGCGAAGAGCGCGCGCGCGAAGCGGCCCTCCTCGATGGCGACGCCCGCCTTGCGCTGCGACTCGAGCGCGAATGCGTCGACGTCGTCGCGCGTGAAGCCCTCCATGGTCGCGATGAGGTCGGCGCTGATGCCCTGTGGCACCTGGAAGACGCGCTCGCGCAGCACGTGGTTGTTGCCGTCGATGCCCGCGCCGTCGGCGCCCATCGGGACCCGCGACATGCTCTCGACGCCGCCGCCGACGACGAGCTCCTGCTGGCCGCTCATCACGCCCATCGCCGCGAAGTTCACGGCCTGCAGCCCCGAGCCGCAGAAGCGGTTGAGCGTCACGCCGGTCACCGTGTCGGGCCACGCCGCAGCGAGCACGGCGTTGCGCGCGACACACGCGCCCTGCTCTTGCGCTTGGGTCACGCAGCCGACGACGACGTCGTCGACGAGCGCGGCGTCGACGCCCGCGCGCCGAACGAGCTCGTTCAAGGTCTGCGCGAGCAGCTCCTGCGGGTGCACGCCGCTGAGCGCGCCCTTGTCCTTCTTGCCTCGCCCACGCGGCGTTCGCGCGGCGTCGATGATGTACGCGGTCATGTCTGGCTCCTGTCTTTCGGGGGCCTTTCCCCCGGTTGGGTGATGGATCGATGGGGCTGCGGCGCGTGGACGTCGAGGGTGCAGCGTGTCCGCATCCGGAGTCCGCGTTCGGAGGCCGCGTCCGGTTTCCGCGTCCGGTTTCCGCGTCCGGTTTCCGCGTCCGGTTTCCGTGTCCGTGTCCGTGTCCGTGTCCGTGTCCGTGTCCGTGTCCGTGACCGGAGACCGCGCGCGCTCACGCGCTCACGCGCTCGCAGGCAGGGGCACGGGCAGGGGCAGGGGCAGGGGACTGATGCACGCGATTCAGCCGAAGCCCATCAGCTTCGCGATCGCGTAGCGCATCACCTCGGTGGTGCCGCCGCCGATGCGCAAGAGGCGCTGGTCGCGCCAAGCGCGCGCGACCCAGAGGTCCTCGAGGTAACCCATGCCGCCGTGGAACTGCACGGCCTGGTCGAGGATCTCGCCCGTGACCTCGCCGACGAAGACCTTCGCCATCGACACGAGGCGGGTCGTCTCCATCGAGAGCATGCCGTTCTTGACGTACTTCTCTTCGTTGTAAGCGTCGGCCGCGCGATAGCTCAGCGACACGCCCGCCTCGTACTTCGTGTAGAGGTCGGCGAACTTCTGCTGCCAATAGTCGCGCTTCATGATCGGGCGCCCGAAGGCGGTGCGCTCCTTGCCCCACGACACGGATCGGTCGAGCGCTTGCTTGGCGCCCGCGAGCCCCGACGTGCAGCCGACCAGGCGCTCGCTCTGGAAATTCTGCATCAGATAGACGAAGCCCATCCCCGGCTGCCCGAGCAGGTAGCGCTTCGGGACGCGCACGTCCTCGAAGAAGAGCTCCGCGGTGTCGCTCGACCAGTTGCCGGCCTTCTCGAGCTTCTTGCTGACCGAGTAGCCCTTCACGTCCGTGGGCACGAGGATGATCGAGATGCCCTGGTGACCGCGCTCCGGATCCGTCTTCACCATCAAGGTGACGAAGTCGGCGCGGGTGCCGTTCGTGATGTAGGTCTTGCTGCCGTTGATGACGTAGTCGTCCCCGTCGAGACGCGCCGTCGTCCGCAGGCCGGCGACGTCGCTGCCCGCGCCGGGCTCGCTCACGCCGAGCGCCGCGACCTTCTCGCCACGCAGCGCCGGCTCGAGGAACTCCTTCTTCTGCTCGTCGGTGCCGAGGTCGGCGATGCAGGGCGTCGCCATCGACGCCTGCACGAGCAGGCCCATCGTGACGCCCGCCGAGCCGCATCGCGTCAGCTCTTCGGAGCTGACGACGTTCATCCAGAAGTCGCCGCCGGCCCCGCCGACGTCCTCGCCGTAGTGCGCCCCGAGGATGCCGAGCTCGCCCGCGCGCTTGAACACCCAGTTCGGGAAGAGCTCGTCGCGCTCCCACTCGTCGACGTGGGGCGCCAGCTCTTTCTCCGCGAAGTCGCGGACGACCTTGCGAAATGCCTTGTGATCTTCGGTGAACGGGCTCGCCATGGCTCCTCCAAGCTCCCTCGCGTGGTGCCCACGCGCTGGCTGCCGACCCCTCGGCAGCGCTGAATGACTGTTCATTTACCGACATCGAGGCTCCATGACAAGCCCTCGCGCTTCGACCCCGCGACGCGGTCGGCATCCGCTCGGGCCGACCCGTCCCGCTTCCTCGACGGAGCTCGGCGGCCCATCGAGCGGGAGCTACCTCGCGACCCGCGGGCGTTCGAGCGAGAGAATGCCGCGCAATCACAGGGGAACTCGGGCGTCGTCGCGGGCCCCGCCCGGCTGGATGGCGCGCCACTTCGAATGCCACGGCGAGATGGGGCCCACGCGCACACCGCGAAGGAGCTCGGTGCGATTCGGTGCGATTCGATGGGGACCATTGACCCCACCGCGAGTCTCACGTACCGTTCCCGCCGCTGATGACCTCCGCGCCGGAACCGACCAAGCTCCATTACCTCGACGGCCGCCCGACGGAGCTCACCCTCCGACGCATCAAGCTCGAAGTCCTCAAGGGGGACCGGGTCGAGACGCACACCTTCGACGAGCGCGACGCCATCCAGCTCGGCGCCGCCGACGAGAACGACCTCGTCCTCCGCGACGAGACCGTCAGCCGCCACCACTGCCGGATCTTCCAGGAGGCCGGGCAGTACATGATCCGCGACCTCGACTCGACCAACGGCACCTTCGTCAACCGGGTCCGCATCCGAGAAGCGTGGTTGAAGCCGGGCTGCACCGTCACGCTCGGCACGACCGAGCTCCGCTTCGCGTCGACCGACGAGACCTTCCGCATCGTCCCGAGCGAGCGCTCGCGCTTTCAGGAGCTCATCGGGCGCGACGCGAAGATGCGCGAGATCTACGCCATCCTCGAGAAGATCGGACCCACCGACGCGACCGTCGTCATCGAGGGCGAGACCGGCACCGGCAAGGAGGTCGTCGCGCGCAGCGTGCACCTCGCGTCGCGACGCGCGAGCGGCCCCTTCATGGTCTTCGACTGCGGCGCCGTGCCCGAGAACCTCATCGAGAGCGAGCTCTTCGGCCACGAGAAGGGCTCCTTCACCGGCGCCATCGGCACGCGCCAGGGCATCTTCGAGCTCGCGAACGGCGGCACCGTCTTCCTCGACGAGCTCGGCGAGCTCGCCCTCGATCTGCAGCCGAAGCTGCTGCGCGTGCTGGAGCAGCGCGAGGTCAAGCGCGTCGGCGGCACCAAGCCCATCAAGGTCGACGTGCGCGTGGTGGCGGCGACCAACCGTGACCTCGAGGACGAGGTGCGCGGCGGGCGCTTCCGCGAGGATCTCTTCTACCGCCTCAGCGTGGTGCGCTTGATGCTCCCCCCGCTTCGGAAGCGCAAGGACGACATCCCGATCCTGATCCAGCACTTCCTGAAGCTCGGCCGCTTCAACCACCTGCCCGATGGCAGCCGGAAGGTGAAGCTCATCAGCCGCACCGCGCTCGACCGGCTGATGGACTACGACTGGCCGGGCAACGTCCGCGAGCTCCACAACGTGATCGAGCGGGCGGTGAGCTTCGCCGAGGGCGACGCGATCGAGGTGCGCGACCTCCCCGACCACATCGCGATCGTGCACCGCCCGATCCACGAGGAGTCGACGGTGAAGGAGAAGGGGCCCTCGTCATCGGGCGTGCTCGGCTCGCAGCCGGACGTGAAGGGGACCTTCAAGGACGCGAAGGAGGCTTGGGTCGCGACCTTCGAGAAGGACTACATCGAGGCGCTGCTCAAGCGGAACGACAACAACATCAGCCACGCCGCGCGCGAGGCGGAGATCGACCGCAAGTACTTCCGCAAGCTGATGAAGAAGTACGGCATCACGGCGACCGACGACGAGGACTGAGTCGCGCCAGGTGCAAAGAGGCGCCCGTCCAGCAAGGCGCGACGAGGGAGCGGGCTGTTGGCCCGTGACCGACGAGCAACGCAGCTGGACGGGATGGATCTGCCGCCCCTGGTCGCGAACTTCCGGGGAGCTGTACTGAGCCCGCTCACTCGCCTTCGGTCGGCGCCGTCTCGCGCGGCGCGCGCGGGCCCCCGATGGGCGGGTGGGCGCCAGGCAGCCCGTGCGGCCCGCCGCCGGAGGTGTCGAGGCGGATGGGGCGCATGCGCTCCGCGTGCACCTCGGGCGGCGTCCGGCGACGCAGGTCGGCGACGAATTCGTCGATCGCGCGCTGCCGCTTCTCGCGCCAGAGGCGGAGGCGGATCCCCTCTGCCGCCTGCTCGAGCGACCGGACCTCGGCGGCGCGGCGACCCGTGAGCTTCACGAGGCTCCAATGCTCGCCGACCGCGACGGGCTCGCGGACCACGTCGCCCACCTCGGCGAGCGCGAAGGTCGCCGCGACGATCTGCGGATCGACCGGCGTGTCATCGGTGCGCGCGCCCGCGGGGAAGCCGTCGCGCGTGAAGTAGCGGAGGTCCCCGCCGCGGAGCTTCGTCTCGGTGTCGATTGAGTGCCGTCGGGCGAGCTCACGGAACTGCCGCGCGTCCGCCGCGCGCGCCTCCTCGAGCACCGCCATCGCCTCGTCCCGCGACGGGAAGAGGACGTGGCTCGCGCGCACCATCTCGGGTCGCCCGAACTCGGCCTCGTTCGCCTCGTAGTAGGCCTGGACCTCCTCGTCGGAGATCGACTCGCGCGTGATCCGCTCGTCGAACTCTTTGACGATGAGCTGCTGCACCGCGTTCTGCTTGACCGATCGCCGCACGATGGGGTTGTCGCCGTACCCTTCGCGGGCCGCCTCACGGGCGAGCAGCTCCATGCGGACGAGCGACTCCGCGTGCTCGCGCAGCTTGGCGGGGTCGCGGAAGCGCGCGCGGATGAAGGGGGATTGCGTGGCGATGGAGTCCTCGATGTCGCCCACCGTGACGCGGACGTCCGCGAACTGCGCGTAGACGCGCGCGCGCCGCGCGGTCTCCGCGTCGGCCCGATCTTGGGCCTGGGCCGAGGTCTCGGCCTGGACGAGCGCGACCGCGGCGGCGGCGCCGAGGCCGAGGAGGGAGAGGAGGATGACCCTGCGCATGAGGCCTGAAGCTTTCACGAGCCGTGGTCCCCTGCAAGGCAGCGTGAGCAAGGCCCCTTGCCCATGCTGGGCGCGAGCTGGTAGCCCGCGGGCATGAGCACCTCGGAGATCCGCGCGGTGGCCGTCCTCGGCGCCGGCACCATGGGCCACGGCATCGCGCAGGTCTGCGCGCAGAGCGGGTTGCAGGTACGGCTCGGCGACGTGAGCCAGGCGCAGCTCGACGCCGCCCTCGGCAAGGTGCGCGCGAGCGTCGAAAAGCTGGCGGCGAAGGGGAAGATCAGCGAGGCACCCGACGCGGTGCTCGCGCGGGTCCAGGCGACGACGAGCCTCGGCCACGCCATCGAGGGCGCCGATCTCGTGATCGAGGCCGTCCCCGAGAAGATCGACCTCAAGCTCTCGCTCTTCCGGGAGGCGAGCACGAAGGCGCCGCCGACCGCGATCTTCGCGACGAACACCTCGAGCCTCTCGGTGACGGAGATCGCGGCCGACACGGGCCGCCCCGATCGCGTCGTGGGTCTGCACTTCTTCAACCCCGTGCCGGTGATGGAGCTCTTGGAGATCGTGCGCGGGCTGACGACCAGCGACGAGACGGTGGAGGCGTCGCTGGCCTTCGCGCGGCGGCTCGGCAAGGACCCGATCGTGGTCCGCGACTGGCCCGGCTTCGCGACCTCGCGCCTCGGCATCATCCTCGGCTGCGAGGCGATCCGGATGGTGGAGCAGGGCGTCGCGAGCCCAGCCGACATCGACAAGGCGATGAAGCTCGGCTACCGGCACCCGATGGGCCCGCTCGAGCTCACGGACCTCGTCGGCCTGGACGTGCGGCTGCACATCATGGAGCACCTGCACGCCGAGCTGGGCGAGCAGTTCCGCCCGCCCGCCCTGCTGCGCCAGATGGTGCGCGCGGGCAAGCTCGGCCGAAAGAGCGGCGAGGGCTTCTATCGCTACTGAAGCGCAGCGCGCCGTCGCGTCGGCGAGCCGGGTCCGGCTCGCGCTCTCGGTCTCGGACACGGTCTCGGACACGGTCTCGACTTGGGCAGGGGCAAGGGCAGGGGCCCCCGAGGACCACTGACGATGCGCGCGCTCCTCCTCGGCCTCGACTGCGTCCCTCCCGCCCTCGCCTTCGATCGCTTCGCGGAGGCGATGCCCAACCTCTCGGCGCTCCGCGCGCGCGGCCTCTCGGGGCCGCTTCGCAGCGTGATGCCGCCCATCACCGTGCCCGCGTGGGCGTGCATGACGAGCGGGCGCGATCCGGGAGAGCTCGGCGTCTACGGCTTCCGCTCCCGTCCTCGCGACCGAGGTTACGACCTGCGGCTCGTGCGCTCGACGGATCTGCGCGCCAAGCGCGTCTGGGATCGGCTCGGGGAAGTCGGCCGGAGCAGCGCGGCGCTCTTCGTGCCGCCGAGCAGCCCGCCGACGCCGCTCCGTGGCGTGATGGCGTCTTGCTTCCTCACGCCCGGCGAGGGCGCCGCGTGGACCTTCCCGCGCGCCAAGGGCGCCGAGTGGGAGGCGCGCTTCGGCGCGTACCACGCCGACGTGCGCGCCTTCCGCGCGGGCGACCTCGAGCGCATCTTCGGTGAGCTGCACGCGATGACCGCGCAGCACTTCGCGCTCGCGCGGCACGTCTGGTCCGAGGACCGCCCGGACTTCATGGCGATGGTCGAGATGGGCCCCGATCGCCTGCACCACGCGGCGTGGGACCACCTCGACCCCGCGAGCCCGCGCTACGTCCCCGGGACCGAGTGGGAGGCGCGGGGCCGCGGCTACTACGCCGCGCTCGACGCGGAGCTCGGGCGGCTCCTCGACGCCGTGGGCGACGCCGCCGTGATCGTCGCGAGCGATCACGGCGCGCGTGCGTGCGAGGGCGCGTTCGCCGTCAACGATCTGCTCCGCCGCGAGGGGTGGCTCGCGCTCCGTGAGACGCCCAGCGCCCCGCGCCCGCTCCGCGAGGTCGTCGACTGGCCCCGCACGCGGGCGTGGGCCGAGGGCGGCTATTACGCGCGGGTGTTCCTGAACGTCGCAGGTCGCGAGCCCGAGGGCGCGCTGCCCGCGGCCCAGACCGACCGCGCCACCGCGGAGCTCCGCCAGCTTTTGCTCGCCGAGGGTCCGCCGGGCACGCTCGTCGCGAGCCCGACCGAGCTCTACGGCGAGGTCCGCGGCGAGGCGCCCGATCTGCTCGCCATCTTCGGCGATCTCGCGTGGCGCAGCGTCGGGACGGTCGGACACCACGCGATCGCGTCGCGAGACCTACCGGCCGGCGTCGACGGCGCGAACCACGACTGGGATGGCGTGGTCGTGATGAGCGGCGGCCCCTTCGGGCGCGGCGCGATCGAAGCCTCGCTCTTCGACGTCGGTCGGACCCTCCTTGGCCTCTTCGGCGTCGAGGCCGGCCCGGGGTGGCGCGGCAAGGACTGGTCGGAGACGACGTAGCTCCGGACCGGGTCCGCGCGCGCGTCCGCGTCCGAGCTCGGCGCGTGCTTCGGGACCAAAGCGCCGGACGCGTCAGCGCGGGAGCGCCTTGAGCTGCGCCTTCAGCTGCTTGGCCGCGAGCGCGTAGCCGCCGTCGGCGCCGTCGACGAAGTGGACGTGGTTGGCCTTCGTGTCGGTGATCACGCAGGTCATCAGCGCGGCCGCCGCCGTGTGCATGCCGTAGACCAGACGCCCCGCCGCGTGCTCGGCCGAGAGGAGCTGCTCGATCGCCGCGTGCTGCTCGGGGGTGACGTCGATCACCATGCGCAGGGTGTCGTCGAACTTCCGGAAGTCCGTGTTCGCCACGACGGCGTCGCGGTAGGTCGCGCCGGGGAAGCCGAGCGCGTTCCAGCCCGTCTTCAGCAAGAAGCGCCCGATGCGGGTCACGCTCGAGGCCTGCACCCTCCGCCACGCATGCACGAGGCCCGCCGCGCGCCCGCTCTTGAGCTTGGCCTCGGCGTCGAAGAGCGCCGCGCGCGTCGCGAGGCGCAGCGTCTCGCGCGCCACCGGGCGGCCGTCTCCCTCGAGGATTCGCTGGATCGCCGCGAAGACGTCCGCGTAGATGCGGCCGGCGGCGCGGCGATCCTCGGCCCTCGCCTGCACGAGCAGGCTGAGCATCTCGCCGCGCTGCGCGGGGATGGGCTGCCAGCGGCACTGAAAGCCGGCGTAGTCGGCGTCCGAGGGTCCCTCGTCGACCTCGTAGCGCGCGCCGACGTCGGGATCCTTGACGAGCCGCTCGGCCTCCGAGAGGCCGCTCCCGCCGAGCATCGCGAACGCCGCGTCGCCGCTCGCGCGGAAGCGCGCGACGAGCACGTCGTGGCCCGCGGCGCGGAGCTCGGAGACGGGCACGACGCCCACGCGGAGCCCGAGCCCGAAGGCCTCCTCGGCGGTCCGACGCAGCCCGCGGAGCGCGGGCTTGATCGCCTCGAGGCGCGAGCCCGGCACGAGCAAGGTCGCGCCGTCCCCCCCGAAGACGTAGGGCAGCTCGAGGCCGGGGGCGGCGTTGCGGACGGCGACGATGGACGCCACGCCGAGGGCGTTCACGTCCTTGTAGCGGCCGGCCTCGATCGCCTTGGTCGAGCCGCGGACGTCGGTGAGCACGACGTACCAGGCGCTCGGCGCCGCGCGGTACCGGCCGAGGTCCGCGACATCCTCGAAGCGCTCGATCTCCGTGAGCTCCGCGTAGAAGCGCTCGTCGTCGGAGGTCGCGAGGGCGGTCGCCACGGGCGGAACGCTAACACGACCTGGTGGGCGCGATCGCATCGCATTCGGAGCGCGAAGCCGAACCGACCGCGCCCACGCGTTGAAGTGCACCTCGGATGTTGATACGAGGCGTCCCCATGCGCGCACTCCCCCTCATCGCGACCCTCCTCGCCATGGCCTGCACCGTGTCGCTCTCGGTCGAGGCGCGGCTCTACACGAAGCCGACGACCTACGTCCGAGCCACCGAGCCGCCGCCACCGCTGCGCGAGGACGCCGCCCCCGGACAGCCGCCGACACGCGGCGCCGTCTGGGTGGAGGGGCATTGGGCGTGGAACGGCCGCTGGGTCTGGACGCCGGGCGCGTGGAAGGAGCCGCGCGAGGGTCACGTCTGGGAGCCGCCCGTCTGCGTCGCGGTCGAGGGCGACTATCGCTTCTACCCTGGCTACTTCCGGCCCGTCACCGAGCCGCCGCCCCCCGTCTACCGCGAGCCCGGCCACATCCAGCTCAACACGCCGGCGCCCTCGATTCGCCCGTCGGTCGAGCTCCCGGACCGCGTCGTCATCCGGCCGGGCGAGCCGCCGCCCGCCACGACCGGACCGGAGCTCGTCCGGCCCGAGGTCGTGCGACCCGAGCTCGACGGGCCGAGCGTCGTCGCGCCGGGGACCGACGTCACGACGCCGATCGGACCGGGCGTCGAGCCCACGACGCCCGACGTCACGCCGACCGCGCCGACGCTCCGCTGCGAGCTCCCCATCGCGCGGGTGCCGCGCTCGACGCGCCGGTTCGGCATCGCGGGCGAGGGCTTCGACGAGCAGGTCGTCGTGCAGGTCGCTGGCACCGTGCAGGCGGTCCGCTCCGTGTCGCCCACGTCGATCCAGGCCGAGACGGATCGCGCGGGCGAGGTCGTGCTCGTTCGCGGTCAGGAGCGCGCGGTCTGCGGACGGCTCGAGCTCTTCTGAGGTCTTCGAGCCGTCGCCGATCGCGGGGCCTACGCTCACTGGAGCCCTCCACGCGCCCACGTGTCCGTGCACCCGTGTCCGTGCACCCGTGTCCGTGCACCCGTGTCCGTATCCGTGTCCGTATCCGTGTCCGTATCCGTGTCCGGGTCCGGTGGGTCCGTGTCCTGTGGGTCCGTGTCCTGTGGGTCCGGGTCCTGTGGGTCCGGGTCCGGGTGGGTCCAGGTCCGGGTCCGGGTCCGGGTGCGACGCCGCGACGCTGCCGGTCCGCGTGCGCACGTCCACGTCCGCGTCCACGCCCCCGCAGCCAGCAATCGCGGGCCGCGGGGCCAGCGCGCGTGCACGGCCCAACCTCGGAGGATGGCGGGCGCCGTGCTATGAGAGGGGCATGTCCAGGCCCTGCCTCTCGTGGCTCGCGCGCCCCACGCGCGTCGCCGTCCTCGCGGCCCTGATCGCGTGCGGCGCGTCGAGCACGGTGCTGGAAGACGGCTCCTCGGACACCGCACCCTCGGACACCTGCGAGGGCTACCGCGTCACGGACGCCTGCATGAACGAGGACAACTTCCAGCAGTGCCGAGACGCCGCGGCTCGTTGCCCCGGCGAGGTGCAGGTGCTGGAGAGCTGCCCGCTGCAGTTCCGCTGTCCTTGACGACTCAGTGCAGCGACTCGAGGTCGCGCAAGAGCTCGCTCGCGGCGATCGCGGGGATCTCGCGGAGCTCGCTCAGCCGCTCGCGCCGCCACTCGTAGCCCGTTCGGCTGAGGTAGACCGTCTTCAGGGTCTGCTCGGGGAACATGCCGAGGTCACCGACGACCATCCCCGGATCGAGCTCCAACACCGCCGTGATCGCCTGCCCTGGGAGCAGACGCTCCATCCACCAGATGCCGCCACCGTCCTGCGGGGCGCCTCGACGCCAGCCGCGCGTCTCGAGGCCGAGCACCTTGCCCGACGAGACCTTGCGTCCTTCCACCCGGCGCAGCTCCTTGCCCGCGAGCTCCGCCGACGTCAGCCGGTACGTCTCTCGGCCGAGCTGGGCGAAGGGCTGCACGATCGCATAGTCCGCGAGGACCTGGGCCATCGCCGCCGCCGCCCCCGCGGGGATCTCGAGCGGGTGCGCGACGCCCACCATCGCGTCCTCGGCGAGCGCGAACGGCTCGTCGTTCACGTCCGCGTAGGTCCCGTCCTCGGCGACGCGGAAGACCGCCCGCAGCTCGCCGCCGCTCGGGGGCTCTCCCTCGGATGGCGTGACCTCGTAGACCCCCCAGACCAGGCGCTTCACCAAGTGCGAGACGAGCGGGTGGCGCACGAGGAAGGTCTCGAAGGACGCCGCGTCCCAGCGCCGCGTGTCCACCATCGCCAGCTCGAGGCGAGCGACCTGCTGGCTCGCGATCGCGCGCGCATCCTTCTTGAGCGCCTTCCAAGCGTTGGTCGCCGCCTGCGCCTTCTCGGCGTCGTCCGTCTTCTTCGGCTTGGGGAGCTCGCGGACGAGCTTATCCTCCTCGTCCTTCACGAAGGGCTTGAGGCCCTCGTCGAAGCCCACCCGGAACTGGCGCGGGCCGAAGTCGAGGACGAGCGAGCCGTCCTCGTCGAGGCCGAGGTCGGGGACGAGCCGGTCGGCGAGCTCGAGCGGCGAGAGCCCTCGCGCCTCGGCGAGGGCCGCGATCTTCTCGCGGGCCTTCTCCTGCAGCCCCTTGAACTTCAGCTTCTCGGCGATCCCGTTGAGGTGCATGAGCGCGACGTCGGTGCCGATGCCCGCGAGCACGTCGAGGCCGAGGACGGCCCGCGCATGCGCGCTCTCCCCGGGCCAAGCGCGGATGAGCGGCGTGAGGCGGCGCGCGCACTCGTCGTCGCCGAGCCAGCCGAGCTGCGCGAAGGCCCACCCCTCCTTGCCGGGCGACCCCGCCACCGTCCAAGCCTGAAAGAGCTCCCACCCGAACGCCGCGAGCGACTCCGGCGTGCATGCATCCTTCACGAGCCCGACGCCCGCGTAGGGCTCGGAGACCTCCTTCGAGAGCGCGAGCATCAGGCCGAGCGTCTCGACCGCCGACGAGGGCAAGGCCTTTCCGCTCTTCAGGACGGGCCGCTCGAAGGCGTCCGCCACGAAGAAGCTCGGCAGCTTGGGCATCTTGGTCGGCAAGACGTCGAGCTCGTCGAAGTCCAGGATCGCCTCGATGCCCTCCGCCGCCTTCGCGCCGAGCGCGCGCGAGGCGTCGTCGAGCGCGCCGCGGTCGCCGCTGGCGACGAAGCGGAGCGCGGCCATCGCGGCGTCCCGCGCCTTGCCGGCTTTGTCGAAGGCGAGGGGGAGGAGCCCCGCGGCGGCGTGCCGAGGGTGGGCGCGGAGCCAGGCCTCGGCGTCCGCGCGCACGGTCTTCTTGCCGAGCCCAGCCGCGGCGTGTGGGGCGATGCGGACGTCGCCGAAGGGCAGGAGCGCCGCGAGCGTCTGCGCCGGGCGGTAGCCGACCCACGCGAGCAGGAAGTCGAGCGCTTCGAGCTCGCGCAGCGCCGCGAGCCCGAGGAGGTCGCGCTCGTTCACGTACCACCGCCCGAGGTCGCCGAGGCGGAGGAGGCGCTCGAGCTGCGCCGGTGGCAGACCGAGGAGCGTGTTCCCCCAGAGGTAGCTCCCGGCGCGCTTGTAGCCCTGGACGGCCGCGGAGAACTTCTCTTCCTTCCCATCGACGATGAAAGGTCGGAGCTCGCTCGGCAGCCCCAGGGAGCGCGCCGCCTCGTCCCACGAGGTCGGCGTGACGAAGGCGCTCCACTCCTCGCGCCGACCCGCTGGCCACCGGACCGCCGAGGGGAGGCGTTCAGGGGCGAGCCCCTTCAGCTGCGGCGGGCCCGCCTTGCGCGCCCCCTCCCAGCGCGGGCGTCGGAGCACCGCGGGGAGCTCGTCCTCGGTCGCCTCGACCTTCGGCGTGGCGTCGGCGAGCAACTTCTCGCAGAGCCTCCGCTCGGCGTCGTCGAGGGCGGCGATGGCGGGCCGGAGCGCCTCGCCCTCGCGGCGGATGAGCCCCCGGAGGATCGTCGTGGCTTGGTCGGCGGACCGCGCGCGCGCGGCCGTGCGCGCGAGCACCGAGAGCGCCAGCGTCGGGAAGCGCTGGGTGGCCTCCGCGAGGGCCCCGACCACGTCCTTGTGGTGCGCGTGCGCCATCAGCGCTTCGAGCGCCTCCGTGGTGCCGATGCGCGCCAGCGCGTCCGCGATGAGGCGGGTGTCCTCGGCGCCCGCGCTCACGTGGAGGCATGCGACGAGCGTGTCCGTCGCCTGCCTGCCGAGGTGCGCGAGCGTCGCGTAGATCACGGGCGCCGCGCCCGCGTCCGTGACGCAGCGCAGCTGGAGCTGGTAGGTCGAGCCG
>JAHBWH010000199.1 GCA_019637115.1 Myxococcales bacterium
GTCTCGGTCTCGGTCTCGGTCTCGGTCTCGGTCTCGGTCTCGGTCTCGGTCTTGGTCTCGGTCTCGGTCTCGGTCTCGGTCTCGGTCTTGGTCTCGGTCTCGGTCTCGGCCTCGGTCTCGGTCTCGGTCTCGGACGCGGTCTCGCGGTCTCGGACGCGGTCTCGACGCGATCTCGGACCCGGACGCGGTCTCGGACCCGGACGCGGTCACGGTCACCAACGCGGTCTCGGACCGGACGCGGTCTCGGACCCGGACGTGGTCACGGTCACGGACCGGGTCACGGTCACCGACGCGGTCTCGGACCCGGACGCGGTCTCGGACCCGGACGCGGACGCGGTCACGGACGCGGTCACGGACGCGGGGTGACGTTTCGGAACGTCCGGGGTGACCGAGATCACGGGTGGAGTGGAGGCGCAGAAGGAACGCGTCACCCTGGGCGGATGCGGACGATCTGGGTGGCGCTCCTGGCGCTCGGGCTCTTGGCGTGTGGCGACGACGACACCACCCCAGATGGTGGGATCGATGCTGGCGCGGACGCGGCGAACGGAGACGCGGGTGACGACGACGCGTCCACCGCGGACGCGGGCGACGAGGACGCGGGTCCAGTCGACGGCGGTCCAATCGACGGCGGTCCAGTCGACGGCGGTCCAGTCGACGGCGGACCGGTCGACGGCGGTCCCCCGTTCATGTCTTGCGCGGAGGTCTTCATCCCCTTCACGGGTCCGATCCCCTCGATGACGATCGACGCGACCGACGACTTCGACCCGCCCGACCACGCGAGCTGCCCCTTCGGGCGCTTCACCGGGCCCGACCGCGTCTACGCGCTCGTCGCGTCTCTCGGCGCGGGTACGTACGAGGTCATCGCGACGCCCATTCAAGAGAACTTCGATCTGATGCTCTACGTGCTCGCGACCTGCGACGCGGAGGAGTGCCTGGCGGGGACGCGCCTGAACGGCCCTGGCGAGGCCGAGCGTGTCCAGGTCGCGCTCGAGGCCGATCAGGTGGTCTACGTCGTGATCGACACCCTCGTGGAGAGCACGCCCGGCGCGTTCGTGCTGGTCGCGAGCAAGCTCGACGACTGAGGGTCTTGCCGAAGATCCGACCGGGGTTATGTGTTCCTCCAGCGCTCGCTCAGCCGTGAGCGCGGACCCACACCATGCCCGTCGCACGTCGTGTCCTCTTCTTCTTGATGACCAACTTCGCGGTGATGCTCATCCTTGGGGGCGTCTACGCGGTCTTGCGCCACACCGGGATCCTGCCCGAGGAGGGGCTGCTCGGAGAGTGGCTGCCCCTGATGCTCTTCGCGCTCGTCTGGGGCTTCGCGGGCTCGCTCATCAGCCTCGCGCTCTCGAAGACGCTCGCGAAGCGCGCGGTCGGCGCGCAGGTGATCACGCAGCCCCGCAACGAGGTGGAGCATTGGCTGCTGACGACCGTGCAACGCCAAGCCCAGGCGGCTGGCATCGGCATGCCCGAGGTCGCGATCTTCGACTCGCCGGACATGAACGCCTTCGCGACCGGCGCGCGCAGGGACGCCTCGCTCGTCGCGGTGTCGACCGGGCTGCTCCGCGGGATGCGGCGCGACGAGGTCGAGGCGGTGCTCGCGCACGAGGTCAGCCACGTCGCGAACGGCGACATGGTCACCATGGCGCTCTTGCAGGGCGTGCTGAACGCCTTCGTGATCTTCTTCTCGCGGGCGCTCGCCCACGTCGCGGACGCGGCGCTGCAGCGAGGGAGCGACCGCCGCGGGCCGAGCGGGCTCTACTACGTCTTCGTGATCGTCTTCGACATCGTCTTCGGCGTCCTCGCGACGATCATCGCCATGTGGTTCAGCCGCCAGCGCGAGTACCGAGCCGACGCGGGCGCGGCGCGACTGACCGGCGCGGGGCCGATGATCTCTGCGCTCGAGGCGCTGAAGCGCTCGCACCCGCCGCAGCTCCCCGAGCAGGTGAAGGCCTTCGGGATCCTCGGCGGCGCGCGCAGCCTCTTCGCCTCACACCCGCCGCTGGAGGCCCGCATCGCGGCGCTCCGTCAGCTCTGAGCTTCGCCGCCGCTGCCCAGGAGCGCTCGCGCCAGGTCGGTCGCGGGGCCCACAGGGGAGATCGCCCGCCGCAGCCCCCCGTCTCCCGCGATGGCGTGGACGCGGCGCAGCGCCTTCTGCGCCTCGTCCTCTTCGCCGCGGCATGCGAGCGCGTGGGCGCGGACGACGTCGTAGGTCGCCGCGAGCGCGCCGTCTGCGTCGGTCGCCTCGTGGCATCGCGCGAGCGCCTCGTCGGCGGCCCCCTGCACGGCCAGGAGCAGCGCCTCGCCGGCCTGCACCCAGCGCTCGACGGCGGGCTCGGCCGGTCGCGGGATCGCGGCCAGCGCCTCGCTCGCGGCCTCGAGGTCGCCGCGCTGTAGCGCGAGGGTCGCCCGCGCCTGCAACGCGCGCGAGCGCGCGTTCGGCTCGAGCGCGTCGAGGTCGACGGCGTCGAGCACGACGCGCGCGTCGTCCCATGCCTCGACGGCGCTGAGGGGTAGGCTCGCGAAGAGCGCGTACTCGGCGTACTCGCGCGGGGGCAGGCGGCGGGCGAGGTAGGCGAGCCGCGCCACGAGGTAGGCGCGCGCTTCGTCGCGCGAGTCGGGCTGGCCGAGCCGATACGCGAGGAGCGTCAGCCCGCGGAGGTGGCGGTGGCGCCGGGCCGAGGTGATGGCGAGGACGAGCGCGCACGCCGCGCCGGTCGCCGCGGCGACCAGCGTCGGCGCGAGGAGCGAGAGGATGCCGCCGAGCGCCGCCGTGACGAGCACGTCGCCGAGGAAGGCGCGCAGCGCCATCGCGCGGCTGAAGAACGAGTACGGGACGCCCCACGCCGCCGCCCGGAGGAAGGGGGCGACGAAGCCGAGCACGAGGGCGGCGACGAGGATCGGCATGTTCTCGGGGAGGGTCTGTCCGAGCGACCCCAGCGACGAGGCTTCACTCGGCGAGGACGCGGAAGACGCCCGACTGCAGGTAGACGACGAGGAGCTCCCCGCGGCCGTCCTCACCGAACGACGCGAGCCCGCTGCCGCCAAACGAGAGGCCCGGCGCGCGGACGTGGTCGGTGACGTCGCCGTCGCAGAAGCGGACCGCGCCGACGTGGGGGCTGCCGAAGTCCCCGTACAGGTACCAGCCGCGGAGCGCGGGGATCGCGCCGCCGCGGTAGACGTAGCCGCCGGTGATCGAGTTGCCGGCCGCGGGCTGCGAGTCGTCGTTGTGGCGGTAGACGAGCTGGGGCGCCGCGTGCTCGGGCACGAGGTCGACGAGGTTGGCGTCGAAGACGCTCAGCCCCTCGTAGGCGCGCCAGCCGAGGTTCGCGCCCGGCGCCGTGCCAGCGGGGAGGATGGTGATCTCTTCCCAGAGGTCTTGACCCACGTCGGCGACCCAGAGGTCTCCCGTCGCGCGGTCGAAGGACATGCGCCACGGGTTGCGCACGCCGTAGGCCCAGATCTGCGGCTGCCCCGTCGGCAGCGTGAACGGGTTGCCCGGCGCCGCGTAGCCCGAGGCCTCCGCGTCGACGTCGAGCCGCAGGATGCTGCCGAAGAGGGTGGTGCGGTCGAGGCCGTTGCCGATCATGCCGTGGCGGTCCCCGCCGCCGCCTTCGTCGCCCATCGCGACGTAGAGGTAACCGTCGGGGCCGAAGGCGAGCATCCCGCCGTTGTGGTTGGACTCGCGGTCGCGGACGTCGACGAGGCGGGCGACCTCCGCGCGATCGGCGCGGTCCGGGTTGCCCGCGCTGCGCCGGAACTCGGCGACGACGTTGCGGCGGTCGGCGTCGCCCGTGCCGGGCGTGAAGAAGAGGAAGAAGCGGCCGTTCGACGCGTAGTCCGGGTGGAACGCGAGGCCGAGCAGGCCCTGCTCACCGCTCGTGAGCAGCGGCTCATTCGTGAGGTCGATGAACGTGCCGACGCGCTGGCGGTTGCGGACGACGATGACGCGCCCCGGCTTCTCGATGACGTAGAGGGTGTCGGCGTCGCCCGGCGCCGCCGTGACGAAGAGCGGAGAGTCGAAGCCACCGCTGCTGAGCAGAGGCTCGAGCCGGAGGTTCGGGATGGGCGTCGTGGCGCACTCGGTCGGTGCGCCGCCATCGGTCGAGGCATCGTCGGTCGCGGGCGCGTCGGTCGCGGGCGCGTCGGTCGCGGGCGCGTCCGTCGGGACCGAGGCGTCGACGTCGGTGGAGTCGTCGTCGCCACAGCCCGACCAGGAGAGCAGGAGAAGGAGGGTCGCCATCCATCGCATCCACGCGGAGTAGCAGGTGCGTCGCGCGCGCTCCAGCGTCCTCGCGAGCGCGGCTCGCCTACGCACGGCTCGAATCGTTCGGCGGGAGGCCTCTTCGGCACCCAGTCTCGACCACCCGCCGCTGGGCCCGGCGGGGCCGCTCGACGACGAACCGGGCTCGCCGACGGGGCATCGCGGGCTTGGGCCTTGCGGAGTCCCCATCGACGGGGGTACTTCCGCGCGCATGTCCAGCCCCTCCGGCTACCGCGAGCTCACCTTCGCGGCCCTCGCCCTCGGCGTGATCCAAGGCGCGGTGATGACCGCGTCGTTCGTCTACATCGGGCTCAAGCTGGGCTTCGGGCTCAGCGGTTCGACCGTCGCCGCCATCCTCGGCTTCGCCCTCTTGCGCGGGCTCGGGCGGGGCGCGCTCCGCATTCCTGGCTGCGGCTCGATCCTCGAGAACAACATCAACCAGACGATCGCGTCGGGCATCAACACCGCCTCGAGCGGTGTGACCTTCACCTTCCCGGCGCTCCTGCTCCTCGGGGCCGACTACGACGTCACCACGATCATCCTCGCGGCGATCGCCGGCTCGTTCATGGGCATCGTGATCATCGTCCCGCTCCGCAAGCAGATGATCGAGATCGAGCGCCTGAAGTTCCCCTCGGGGATCGCCGTCGCGACCATCTTGAAGTCGCCGGGCGCGGGCTCGGCCAAGGCCGTGCGCCTCGGCATCGGCTTCGCGATCGCGGTCGTGGTGACGCTGCTGACGACCTTCGAGGTCCTCCCCGACACCCTGAACATCGGCTCCTGGTTCATCGGCGACCCCGCCGAGGCGAGCGGCGCGGGCGGCATCGTCGCGCTCGGCACCGCGCTCTCGCTCTCGATGGCGAACTTCGGCGCCGGGCTCCTGAGCGGCAAGGGAGGTCTCCCCTTCGCGCTCGGCGGCGCGCTCGCGTGGTGGGTCATCGCGCCCTTCGTCGTCGGGCAGGGCTGGGTCCCGAGCGAGGTGCGCGGGCAGGCGCTCTGGGGCGCCGTCTACGGCGGCTCGCTCCGCCCGGTCGGCATCGGCGTGCTCATCGGCGGCGCGCTCGCCGGCGTGGTCGCGTCGTACCCGGCCCTCAAGGGGGCCATCAAGGCGCTGCGCGCGGCGGCCAAGCTCGCCAAGAAGGGCGACGCCAGCGCGAACGACGAGCTGCCCCCGAAGGTGCTCTCCATCGGCATGGTGGGGAGCTTCCTCGCCCTCTTCGCCGTCGCGATGCTCGGCTCGGAGGGTGCGTTCTCGACCGCCCTCAGCGTCGCCGTCGCGGGGACGATCTGGCTCGCGCTCGCCGGGCTCATCGTCGCCCAGGCCACGGGCGCGACCGACATCTCGCCGCTCTCGGGGCTCGCGCTCATCGCGGTGACCTTGATGCTCGCGATCACGGCCAACAACGTCCCGCTCGCGGTGACCATCGGCGTGACGGTCTGCGTGGCGACCAACCAATGCGCCGACATGATGGGCGACCTCAAGACGGGTCACCTCGTCGGCGCCATCCCGCGCAAGCAGCAGCTCGCGCAGTTCATGGTCGCGTGGGTGGGCCCCTCGATCGCGGTCGGGACGGTGCTCCTGCTCTGGGCGGGTGGGCCGGACGGCGCGAACGGCTTCGGACCAGGGACCGCGCTGCCGGCGCCCCAGGCGGGCGCGCTCCAGGGCATGGTCGAGGGCGTGGTCAGCGGGAACGCGCCGGTCGACAAATACGTCTCTGGCGCGGCGATCGGCGGCGCGCTCGCGCTCTTCCCCATCAGCGGCCTCGGCGTCCTCGTCGGCCTCGCGATGTACCTCCCCTTCGACATCACGCTCGGCTACGGCATCGGCTGCCTCGCCTCGATGGGCCTCGAGAAGAAGAACGGCCGTCGCTTCTACGGCGACATCATCGTGCCCGTCGCCGCGGGCTTCATCATCGGCGAGGCGCTCACGAGCCTCACGATGGCCATGATCACCCTCGCGGGCGGAGGTTCGTGATGCGCGCGCTCGGATTCGTCCTCTTCTTGGCCGGGCTGACGGTCGCGTCGTGGTACGCGGCGCGGAAGGTCGACGTGACCGCGGGCTCGGGGCCGGACGGGCAGCCCACGTCGATGGACCGGATCGGCGCGTGGGGGGAGGTCGCCGGGCTCCCCTTCGCGGCGGGCTTCGTCCTGATGATCGCGGGGGGCCTCGTCGCGCGGCGCGGGACGAGCTCGGCCGTCGACGTCGTCGGGCGGGCCGAGGGGCAGCGCCAAGGGCGACCCGGCTCGCAGGTGAGCGTCATGCTCGACGGCATCGCCGAGCGCGTCGACGCGCTCGACGCCGGGCCGCTGCCCGAGGGGGCGAAAGCACTCGCGGACGAGATCGCGGCCATCCTGGAGGAGCCCGTCGCGGATTTCCTCGAGGAGCGGGAACGCCTCGTGGCGGCGCTCGGGCTCGAGCGCTTCGCGGAGCTCATCGGTGGCTTCGCGACCATGGAGCGGGGTCTCGCACGCGCCTGGAGCGCGCTCACGGACGAGGCCTGGGAAGAGGTCGGCCCGAGCCTCGCACGCGCGAGGGAGGGGCTCGCACAGGCGCGCGCGCTCGTCGGTCCGGGAGCGGGCGAGTGATCTGTCACGCTGTCCACCCGGCGCCGTCCGACCTGACGCCTCCTTGCCCCGAGGCGCCCGCGCTCTCAGGCTCGCGCTCGTGACGGCCTCGTACGACAGCTTGCTCCTCGTCTCCTTCGGCGGCCCCGAGCGTCGAGAGGACGTGATGCCCTTCCTCGAGAACGTCGTCCGCGGCAAGCCCGTGCCGAAGGAGCGGCTGCTCGAGGTCGCGGAGCATTATTACGCGCTCGGGGGCAAGAGCCCGATCAACGATCAATGCCGCGCGCTCCTCGAGGCGCTGCGCGTCGAGCTCGACGCCCATGGCATCGACCTGCCGCTCTATTGGGGCAACCGCAACTGGGCCCCGCTGCTCCCCGACACGCTCGCCGAGATGCGGCAGAAGAACCACCGGCGGGCCCTGGCGATCGTCACCTCGGCCTTCAGCAGCTACTCGGGGTGCCGGCAGTATCGGGAGAACATCGAGGCGGCGCGGCAGGCCGTCGGCGAGGACGCGCCCGAGGTCGACAAGATCCGGGTCTTCTTCAACCACCCGCTCTACATCGAGGTCATGGTCGAGCGGACGCGCGCCGCGATCGACCAGCTCCCGCCGGCGCGCCGCGCCGAGGCGCGCATCGCCTTCACGGCGCACTCGCTGCCGATGACGATGGCGGAGAACTGCAAATACGAGGCGCAGCTCGAGGAGGCCTGCCGCCTCGTCGCCGAGGGCCTCGGGCGCAGCGATTGGCAGCTCGTCTACCAGTCGAGGAGCGGGCCGCCGCAGGTGCCCTGGCTCGGGCCCGACGTCGTGGAGCACGCCGAGGCGCTCGCCGTGATCGGCACGCGCGAGCTCGTCGTCGTGCCGATCGGCTTCATCAGCGACCACATGGAAGTGGTCTACGACCTCGACCACGAGCTCGCGCACGCCTGCGAGGAGCTCGGCATCACGATGGTCCGCGCCGCGACGGCCGGCACGCACCCTCGCTTCGTCGAGATGCTCCGCGAGCTCGTCGAGGAGCGCCTCGGGCGGACGGATCAGCGCCGCGCTTGCGGCAAGCTCGGCCCGAGCCACGACGTCTGCCCGGACGATTGTTGCCTCTACCCGATCACGCGCCGCCCGACCCCTCCCTCGACGCCGCGCACGCCCTGAGCGTCGCCACCCGTCGCTTGCGCTCTGGCGGCCCGGCGCTAGGCAAGACGTCAGGCGCGCGGCGCGCGCTCGGAGGCCCATGAGCGACGTCAGAGCGCGAATTTGCGAACTTTCTCGGCACTTCTACGGGCTTGGTTGGGTCTCCGGGACGGGCGGGGGGATCAGCATCCGCGAGGGCGACCGGGTCTTCATGGCGCCGAGCGGGGTCCAGAAGGAGCGCCTGCAGCCGTCGGACATCTTCGAGGTCGACCGCCAGGGCGCCGTCGTGCGCGGGCCCGAGGGGTGCGCGCTGAGCGCGTGTGCGCCGCTCTTCCTCCGGGCCTTCGACCTGAGGGATGCGGGCGCGGTCATCCACAGCCACAGCCTCCGCGCGGTGGTCGCGACGCTGGTGTTCGGTGACGAGGTGCGCATGACCCACCTCGAGATGATGAAGGGGCTGCGTGGGGTCGCGTACGAGGACGAGCACACCGTCCCGATCATCGACAACACGCCCCACGAGTGCGACCTCGTGGACACCTTGGGCGATGCGATGCGGCGATACCCCCAGGCTCATGCGGTCCTCGTCCGCCGGCACGGCGTGTACGTCTGGGGCGCCGACTGGGCCGAGGCGAAGACGCACGCGGAGTGTTACGATTACCTCTTCGAGCTCACGACGAAGATGACGCAGCTCGGCGTCGACCCTGCGCTCGCGCCGGGGGCGCGCGACGCCACGTCGACGCGCGAGCGAGCGGAGCCAGGCACGGCGCGCGTGGAGGGGAGTCGATGAAGGCCACGTGGCGTGACGACGACACCCCGATCACGCCTGCGCGGCTTGGCGCCGAGGGCGTGCTGAGCGACCGCCTCCCGCTCGACCCGGCGGGCCACCAGCCGGCCCTCGATCGCTTGCGGAGCGAGCGCGGCTACGTCGCCCAGGACGTCGTCGAGCTTCGACCCGAGACACCCGGGCTCAACGCGATCTGCGCGAAGTTCGACCCTGAGCACCTGCACGACGAGGACGAGGTCCGCTTCGTGCTCGAGGGGGCGGGTGTATTCGACATCCGCTCCAGCGACGATCGCTGGATGCGGGTCGTGGTCGAGCCCGGTGACCTCCTCGTCGTCCCCGCGCGGCGCTACCACCGCTTCGAGCTCACGGAGGCCCGCACCATCCGCTGCGTCCGCCTCTTCCAGGACATGAGCGGCTGGGTGCCTCACTACCGCGCCTCCTGATGAGTCCGTGAATGGTAGTCTCGCGCGATGTGTCGCGTCATCGCCTGGGTCGCCCTCGCCTCCATCCTCGCTTGCGGCGTCTCCAGCGCACCCGAGGACGCGAGCGCGGAGGCTGACGCTCGGCTAGGCTGCGGCAGCCACGTCGAGTGCGACGACGAGGTCTTCTGCAACGGCGTCGAGCGTTGCGAGATGGGCGAGGACGGGGTCGGCCGCTGCCAGGTCGGGGTGCCTCCGTGTGCGGCCGGGACGTCGTGCGACGAGCGACGCGCCCGCTGCGAGCTCGGCTGCGACACCGACGCGGACGGCGACGGCTACGTCGCCGTCGCGTGCGGCGGCGACGACTGCGACGACGACGACCCGGCGATCCATCCGGGGGCGACCGAGGTCTGCGACCCCGACCACGTCGACGAAGACTGCGACCCTACGACTGTCGGCGATCGAGACGCGGACGGGGACGGCTGGATCGACGCCGCCTGCTGCAACTGGCACCTCGGCTTGCTCCGCTGCGGAGAGGACTGCGACGACACGGCGGCGAACGTGAACCCCGCGGCGCCCGAGGTCTGCGACGGGGTCGACAACGACTGCGACGGACGGATCGACGAGGGCGTGGCGTACACCCTCTGGCCGGACGCCGACCGCGACTCGTTCGGGGACGAGACCGGCGCGCCGTTCCAGTCGTGCCAGTTCATGCCGGGTCACGCGCTCGTCGGCGGCGACTGCGACGACACCACGGCGTCGATCAACCCGGGGATGCACGACGTCTGCAACGGCCTCGACGACGACTGCGACGGGCGCGTGGACGAAGGGGCGGACGACTTCTGCCGCGCCGCGCTCGGCGTCGAGGAGGCGATCTGCGTCCACCTCGGTGGCGAGCCAGCCCCGCGCTGCGTCGTCACCCGCTGCGCGCCGACTCGCATCGACTGCAACCACGATCCGAGCGATGGGTGCGAGGCGGACTTCTGTGACGACCTCGAGCATTGCGGCGACTGCGGGGGCTACGGAGGCGCTTGCAGCTTCGGCTACTGTGCGGCTGGCCGCTGCGCGCCGACGGCGCCGTCGCTCGACCTCGCGGCGGGGACGGTGAGACGCGATCTCGACCTCGCACCGATCGAGGGCGCGCGGGTGGCTCGGCTGCGCGAGTGTGGGGCGCCGACGGTCGTGACGAGCGCGGCGTCAGGCGAATACTCGCTCGTTTGGGACTTCAATCCCCCGCGCGTGCGGATGCGCACCGAGGCGGAGGGCTACGTCCCGCAGGTCGACGGTCCGCAGAGCTGGGGCGACATCCGCTTGCTCACGACCGACGAGCTGGAGGCGGCGCTCGCGGCCTCTCCGGTGCCGGTCGATCGCCGGCTCGGGATCGTCGTCGCGGACGTGCTCGAGGCGGCCGTCGATCTCGCGGCGCCCATCTTCGGGACGTTCCGCGCGCCCGAGATTCCGTCGAGCCCGCCTTACGCGGTCGCGCTCCCCGATGGACGCACGCGGATCGTCTTCGTCAACGTGCGACCCGGCGTGGCGCGTGTCCGCGCGAACCGCGTCGGCGACGCGCGTCGCGCGGTCTACTGTGCCGAGCAGGCCGGGGGACCGAACGACGCGCCGACCTATTACGACGCGGTCGTCACCGTCGACGCGATCGTGCACGTCCGCTTTGGCGTCTGCGGCGTGTTGTTGGTGGGCGGCTGATGCCAGCTCAGCGGGCCCAGCGGTGCAACGCGACGCCGAGCGCGAGCGTCCCGCCAGCCCAGGCCGCGGTGACGGGGCGCTCGATCACCGCGAAGACGATCATCCACCCCGAGAGCGCCAGGAAGACCAGCGGCGTGATGGGGAAGGCGATCACGCGATAGGGGCGGGCGAGCGCCGGCTCGCGACGCCGGAGCACGAAGACGCCCGCGACCGTGGCCGCAGCGAAGAAGGAGAGGAGCACGCCGACGTAGATCAGGAGCGCGTCGAAGCTCGCGGTGAGCGCCATCACCACGGCGAGCGCGACGAGCAGCGCGGTCGCCCACGTCGGCCCGCCGCCCGCCCGGCGCCGCGCGAGCGCGCGCAGGCGTGGGTGGTCCTGACCCATCACCTCGAGCACGCGCGGGCCGGCCACCACGAAGGCGCCGATGTTGCTGACGAGGCCCCACGCGACGAGCGCGCTCACGAGCTGCGCGGCCCGCGGCCCGAAGACGCCGCGCGCGGCCACTTCGCCCACCTCGACCCGCCCCGACAGGGCCTCCGCGGGCGCCGCGGCGAGGAAGGTCGCGTTCAGGCCGAGGTAGAGGAGCGTGACGATCGCCGCGCCGAGGGCGAGCGCGCGCGGGAGGTTGCGGCCGGGAGCCCGCGTCTCGCCGGCGACGTAGGCGGCGGCGTTCCAGCCCGTGTAGGCGTAGGCCACGAAGACGAGCCCGACCGCGAAGCTTGGGCGCGCGAGGGCGTCCGCGAGCGGCGCCCCTTCGGTGAGCCGGGCGAGCTCGCCGCGAGGCAGCCCGAGCGCGATGAAGGCGACGAGGAGCGCGACCTTGAGCGCCGTCGTGACGTTCTGGAAGCCGGTCCCGTGGCGCGTCGTGCGCGCGTGCAGCAGCCCGAGCCCGACGAGCAGGCCGAGGCCCACGACGCGCGAGGCCTCCATCGAGAGCCCCGGCCACGCGCCTCGGAGGTAGTCGCCGAACGCGATGGTCGACGCGGCCGCGGGGGCGGCGAACCCGACCACGAACGAAACGAGCCCCGCCGCGAAGCCGAGGCGAGGTCCGACGCTCGGGCCGTAGACGCGGGTGAGCAGCGCGTACTCGCCGCCGTTGCGGGGCAGCGCGGCCGCGAGCTCTCCGTAGCTGAGCGCGCCCGCGAGGGCGGCGACGCCGCCGATCAGCCACGCGACGAGCACGGCGGGCGCCGAGCCGAGGTCGCGCACCAGCAGGCCCGTGGTCGTGAAGACCCCCGTGCCCACCATGCTCGCGACGACGAGGAGCGCGCCGCTCCCCACACCGAGCGATCGCGGGCTGGCCGCGTCGGGCTCGTCGATCGCCGGCGACCGGTCGCTCCGGGGCGCAGAGGGCATCGCGGCGGCCATCGCACGCACGACCGAGGCGAGCAACGTGACCCTTTGACCGGTCCTCCGCATCGGCCATGCTCGGGCGGTGGCGGACGACGCGCCGATTCGAGCGACCGGCCCCGAGGCGAGCACGCGGGCGATCCGGCGTGGCTCGCTGACCGGCGGGACGCTGCAGCTCGCCGCGCAGGCGCTGGCCGAGGTCTCGCCCACCGCGGGGACCGTGCAGGACGTGCTCGAGGGGCACGTGCTCGGCCACTACGCCGAGGGGCTCCGCCAGTACCTCGCGATCCGGCTCGGCGACGTCGACGCGGCGCGGGGGCTCTTCGCGCGCCTCCGCGACGAGGTCGCGCGGCTCGGGGTGGGCGAGCTCGCCGCGCCGCCGGGGCTGCGCGCCCGCGTGTATCGGCTCGCGCGCGAGCTCGTGCTGGCGCGCGACGAGGGCAAGGCGGGCGAGGTAGGCGATTCAAGTGAGGCGCCGCCCGGCGCGCCGCCGCCGCCCGGGTCGGGGACGCTGCCGTGGTTCCGCCCGCGGAGCTCGCGCGCGCGGCTGCCGCAGATCGAGATGCTGCGCGCGCGCGCGAGCGAGGACCGCGAGCTGCTCGAGCTGCGCCACGCGCGCGGGCTCGAGGTGCCCGAGGTCGCGTACGTCGTCGGTCGTCCCGAGGCCGAGGTCGCCGACCGCCTCGCGGCGGCTGAGGCCGAGGCGAAGGTGGCGCTCGCGCGCGGAGGCTCGGTCGACCTGCCCGCGACCGCGCTGCATGCGTTCTCGCTCGAGCGCGACCCCTCGATCCAGGCGGAGCGAGAGTCCGACGTCGAGCCGCTCGTCCTGCCGGGCGTCGTGATCGACGGGCGGTACGAGCTCGAGAAGCACGTCGGCTCGGGTGGCTTCGCGGACGTCTACCGCGCGCGCGACATCGCCGTCCCGGGCCACGTGGTCGCCCTCAAGCTGCTGAAGCGCAAGGCCGCGGACGACGCGGCGCGCGACCACGCGCTCCGCGAGCTCCGCCTGATCGCGGCGGTCTTTCATCCCAGCATCGTGCAGTTCAAGGACCACGGCTGGTACGAGGACCGCTTCTGGTTCGTGATGCCCTGGTACGACGGCGAGTCGCTCGAGACGCGAATCGAACGCGAGCCGCTCGACCGGGCCGAGGCGCGGCGTGTCTTCGAGCCGCTCGCGCGGGCGCTCGCGACGATGCACGCGTCCGGCATCCGGCATCAGGACGTCAAGCCGGACAACATCTTCCTCGCCAACCTCAAGGGCTTCGGCGCCGAGGTCCGCGGCAAGCGCGGCCAGGGCAAGCGCGTGCTCCCCGTGCTGATCGATCTGGGCGTCGCGGCGACCGACGCCGAGCTCGTGCTCGCGGGAACGCCGACCTACTTCGCGCCCGAGGTCGCCGCGCAGTTCGCGTATCGCGAGGGCGAGCCCTTCCCGGAGTATCCCATCGGCCCCGCGGCCGACGTCTTCGCGCTCGCGCTCAGCCTGCGCAACGCCCTCGACCCGCTCACGCAGCCCGACGTGATCGGCGGCAACGTCGACGCCTTCATCCGAGAGCGCGCGCAGGCGACGCCCGAGCCTCCGACGACGAAGGAGCTCCGCTACCTGCGCGGTCACTTCCAGCGTTGGCTGGCGCTCGACCCTGCCAAGCGCCCGACGGCGGACGA
Source organism: Myxococcales bacterium (assembly GCA_019637115.1). Taxonomy (GTDB): domain Bacteria; phylum Myxococcota_A; class Polyangia; order Polyangiales; family Houyiibacteriaceae; genus JACKEH01. The sequence goes on from JAHBWH010000199.1 coordinate 13,873, forward strand.
GCTCGCGGACGAGCTCGCGGTGCTCACGCTCCCCGAGGAACGACGGGAGCGTCGGCTGCGCGTGCTCCGGGTGTTCGGGCCGATCGTGCTCGCGCTGCTCACGGTCTTCGGGGTGGTGGCGTGGGAGCTCTCTCAGCGAGCGAAGGTGCAGGCAGAGAAGGCCGAGCGCCTCGAGCTGGAGCGCGCGCGTGCGACCGCCGAGCGCGACGAGGCGGAGGCGCAAGCGGAGGAGCTCGCGGCCGCGGTGAGCGAGGCGCGCCGCGATATCGAGAGCGCGTCGCTGAGCCGCGCGGAGCTCGAGCAGCGCCTCGTCGCGGCCGAGGCGCAAGCGCGGGTGAGCGAGAACGCGCTCGCGCGGGCGCGCCGGCAACTGAGCGAAGCGGAGAAGGCGAGCGAGGTGCTGCGGACGTCTCTCGGCGAAACGCAGGCAGCACAGCGGCGCGCCGAGGCCCAACGCGAGGAGCAGCGCGCGTTGGTCGCGACGCGTGAGCGCGAGCTCTCCGACGCACGCACGGCGCGCGCGGCGCTCGAGGGGAGCCTGGGTGCCGCGGAGCGCGCGAGAGACGACGCGCGCGCCGCCCTGGCGGGGGTCGAGCAGCGGGTGCAGGCGGCCGAGCGGGCGCGCGACGAGGCACGCGCGGCGCTCACGACGATCGATCAGCGGGTGCAGGCGGCGGAGCGCGCAAGGGACCAAGCCAGCCAAGAGGCGCAGCGCCTCGAGCGAGACCTCGCGTCCGCCCGCACGCGCATCACCGAGCTGGAACGGCAGCTCGCGGCCGCCTCGCGACCGACCGCGATGGTCGTCGCGCCGCCCGCGACCGAGGAGCCTCCCGCGACCGAGCCAGATCGCGCGCCGACGGTGATGGTGCGACGGACGCGTTGAGTTTCGTCGTCCTCGGGCCGGAGTCCGGCGTCCGGGTTTCGAGTCCGGGTTTTGAGTCCGGCGTCCGAGTCCGGCGTCCGAGTCCGGCGTCCGAGTCCGGGGTCCGAGTCCGGGGTCCGAGTCCGGCGTCCGAGTCCGGGGTCCGAGTCCGGGTTCCGAGTCCGGGTTCCGAGTCCGGGTTCCGAGTCCGGCGTCCGAGTCCGGCGTCCGAGTCCGGCGTCCGAGTCCGGTTTCCGAGTCCGGTTTCCGAGTCCGGCGTCCGAGTCCGGCGTCCGAGTCCGACGTCCGAGTCCGACGTCCGAGTCCGGCGTCCGAGTCCGGTTCCTCGGGCGCCCGCCAGCGGTACTACGCCCGCGGCTCGCGGCGCTCGCGCCCTTCGACGATGAGGATCGGCGTCCGCCCGAGCTCCCACCTCAGGTTCGGGGCCTCGCCGCGGATGCGCAGGCGCCCCTCGTGCTCGCCCTCGAGGTGGCAGAAGTCGCAGGGGCTCGTGAGGTTCTCGGGGGCGTCGTCGCCCTGGTGCGCGCGGTACTTCACGTGGTGGCAGGTCACGTTGCGGCTCGTGCAGACGGGGCTCGTACAGCACATCCGGTCGCGGACGTGGATGTCGTGGTACTTCCGCTCGCGCGAGATCTGCGGTAGCGCCACGTGGAAGAGGGCGGTCGCCGCGAAGCGCAAGAAGCCGCTGGAGCCGCCGGGCAGG
>JAHBWH010000002.1 GCA_019637115.1 Myxococcales bacterium
AGGTGGCGACGTCCCGTGTCGAGCGTGCGGCGGTCTTCCGGATCGGCGGCTGGGCTTGCCCGCTCCGCGCTGAGGCGCTGCGCTTCACAGGCGGGTCGACAGGCCGTCGGGTGGGCGGCGCAGACTCCGACGCGGACTCGGACACCGACGCGGACCCGGACACCGACGCGCGCCCGCACGCGGACCGGACGCGGACCCGGACGGTCGCAGATACGGGCTCGTCCGGAGCAGGGCGGCCGCAGGGCCGCGAGGCGTCAGCCGGTGCTGCCCTCGGCGAGGCGGCTGCGCATGCGCTCCATCAGCCCGCTCCAGCCCTCGCGCCGGAGGATTCGGTCGAATTGCCGACGGTAATTGTCGACCATCGAGAGGCCCGCGTCCACGGTGAGGTCTACGACCTTCCACGTGTTGCCGCGTCGTTGGACGAGGTAGTCGATCGAGACCGCGGGGGCGCGGCGGTTGTCGCGGTCGCGGGCCTCCGTCTGAACGAGCACATCGTCACCGCGCGCCTCGGTGTTCTGGTAGCGGACGTCGTAGCTCACGGTCCGCTGCAGGTTGTCGCGGTAGCTACGCTCGACGAGCTGGCGGAGGATGGCCACGAACTCGCTCCGCTCGGCCTCGCTGCGCTCGCCCCAATGGTTCGCCAGAGAACGGCGCGAGAGCTCCTCGTAGTCGAGCAGATCGCCGAGCATGCGGGTGAGCTCGTCGTCGCGCGAGGCGCTCTGAGGACGGCGCAGCAGCCGCATCACGGCCTCGTTTCGCTGCTGCAGGAAGCGCTGTGCCTCGCTCGGCTGCGCGCGCACGATCGCGGGAGCGAGGAGACAGAGGGCAAGGAGAGCGGGGAGGAGTCGTCGCATCGAGGATCCGTCGTTTCGCCGCCCCGAGCTCGGGCGCGGTCGCTGCTGCTCGGACGTCGCGGAGGGGCAGCGTATTCGGCTTCGAGGTCGCCGCCAGTCGAAGCACCGACTGGCCTCACGAGCCCCCACACTATCGCGAACACGACTCGCGACACGACCGGGCCCCTCATCGGTCGCGGTCAGCCCTGATCGCGGTCCTTGGACCCGCTCCCCGACGCGGTCGTCGATCTCGTCCGGAGAGACGAAACCTCGACGGGCGCCTCGGTCGCCCACGTAGACGATCTCGGACACGTCCTCGGACGCGGTCCTCAGACGCGGTCATCGGACGCGGTCCTCGGACGCGGTCATCGGACGCGGTCATCGGACGCGGTCATCGGACGCGGTCATCGGACGCGGTCATCGGACGCGGTCATCGGACGCGGTCATCGGACGCGGTCCTCGGACGCGGTCCTCGGACGCGGTCCTCGGACGCGGACCCGGTCATGGGACCGGGCCCTCGAACCTGGAGGACCCAGCCCGATGACGGACGCGGTGCTCAGCCGCAGCTCGCGGGCTGGAACCCGCTGCACATGCGCGCCTCGTCGGTGCTCTGGTTCAGGCACCCCTGCCCCGGGCACCAGCCGCAGAAGCCGTTGCGAACGCAGCTGTCGCAGCTGGTCAGGCCGCTGCAGTCCGTGCAGCTGCTGGGCGAGTCGAGCCAGCCCGTACCGCACTCGGCGCGGCGGGTGTCGCTCATACACGCGCCGGACGCTCGGCAGAAGCCGCAGCCCTCGACGCGATTGCACTCCGCGCAGGTCGAGTGCGTGCTGCACGGATCGGCGACCTCGCCGTCCGTCGGGGTCCCGCCGTCACCGGGAACGCCCGCGTCGTTGCCGTTCGTCACGCCGCTGTCCTCGACGCCGCCGTCGTTGCACCACGGGAAGGTGCCGTCGCCGCTCCAGATCTCGCCGCTGAAGAGGTCGAGGTCGAAGTTCACCTCGACGAGCGAGATGTCGAAGACCGGCACCTCGACCTTCGGCGCGAGCGCCGCCGTCAGGCCGCCGGTCACCGTGCCCTCCCACGTGCAGTACGTAGCGGTCAGCTCACCCTCGACCCAGGGACGAAGGGCGATCTGCGGACCAGCGGTGTCGTAGAACTTCAAGAGATAGGAGATGCCCGGCTGGAACTTCGCCGTGACGGTCGCCGTCCCCGGCTCGGTCAGATCGAGGCTCGCGCTGCCGAAGCGGCTCGCGGTCCCGATGGGGCTCCACCCCGCGTCCTGCATGTACGACACGCCCGTTCGGAACCCGAAGCCCCCCTCGGCGTTCGCCGTGACCTGCCCGGCAGAGACGCTCGCGCCGACCTCCAGCTTCACCTCGGCCTGGATGGTGTGCGTGATCACGACGGGAACCCAGCCCACGAGGAACCAGTTCGAGAACTCGCGGCTCGGGAGGCGCTCGGCCGGGATCTCGAACTCGCAGTTGACGCCGATGCCCGCGCCGCCGACGACCTCGACCGAGACCTTCACGTCGCCGCCGAGCTCGACGCGCATCGTCCGGCCGCGGCGACGGAAGATGTCGATCTCCGCGTCGAAGGTGGGGCTGAGGTCGACCTTCACCTCGAGGTTGCTGCCCGGCGCGATGCCGCAATGCTCGCTGATCGGCAGATCGTCGATGAGGTTGAAGCTGCCGCCGAGGGCGTCGGTCCGCGCGCCCACGCGGCCGGTCTCGACCCACGACCCCCGCGCCGGCTCGAAGCGCGCGCGAAAGTGCACGTCCTCGAAGAGGTCGACGAGGTAGGCGTGCTCGGTGGTCAGCTCGAAGCGCGTCGGGGACTGCTCGGTCACGGAGAGGACGCGGCGCAGGTAGCCCCCCTCCTCGACGCCCGCGACGACCGCGCCCTCGCCGGGCACGCTCGCGCCGGGCGAGTCGTAGGTGAAGACCAACCGACTCGGGAAGACCTCGACGCCGACCAAGCGCGAGTCGCGCGACGGGATCACCGCCTCGGGCGTGAGCACCGGCTCTCGGAAGACCTCGATGATGCTCTCGTCCGAGGGCGTCGGCGCCGCCGGCGGGTCGTCGCTCTTACAAGCCGACAGCCCGAAGGCCGACAGCACCAGAACCAGGAGCGCTCGCTTCTGCATTCTCTTCCTCCCGCGCTCGTCGCGCCCACCAAGAGGCGGAACGGGGCAGAACGGCCCCGAGCGACGACGATCCCATTCCCGACTTATCCCGACGTCCCGAACCCGCGAGCGAACGCCCGCCGCCACCTCAATCGCCGAGGTGGTTGATCTGCGTCGTCGAATCACGGACGTGGTACTCGACGGACTCGCCGAACTGCTTCCACGCCACGATCGCGATGACGGCGATGAGCACCAGAATGATGATGTACTCGACGGTGCTCAGCCCCGCCTCGTCCGTCACCAAATCCGGGCGCGCATTGCGAACCATGCTCACGAGCATATACGGGGGGGACCCAGAGTTCCAGGCCGACATCGCTCCATTTGTGCCAGTTTCGTCTCGAACAGGCCGTCCCAGCGACCGGATTGATGCCTGACGGGGCAGGCGGAGACGGGGCGGAGGTCGGGGGCCGTGACCCGCACGCGAACGCGGACGCGGACACGGGCGCGGACGCGGAACCCGGACGTGGACATCCGCGGCAGCGCTGTCGGCTCGACGCTCGGACACATCCGTGGTGTCTTGCCCGGGGCGCTCGGGACGTAGGCGCACGGCAGGGAGGCGAGATGGCGACCCGTGACGTGGTGATCATCGGAGGCGGCTTCGGGGGCCTGGAGGCTGCGAAGTCACTCGACGGCGTGGACGCCCGCGTGACGCTCGTCGACCGCGAGAACCACCACCTCTTTCAGCCGCTGCTCTACCAGGTGGCCACCGCGAGCCTCGCGCCGGGCTCGATCGCGATGCCGATCCGGAGCGTCCTCGCGCGGCAGAAGAACGCCTCCGTGATCCTCGGAGAGGTCGTCGGCGCCGACCTCGACGCGAGGCGGGTGACGCTCCGCGACGGCACCGAGCTCCGTTACGACTGGCTCATCGTCGCCTGCGGGGCGCAGACCAGCTACTTCGGCCACGACGAGTGGGCCGCGCACGCGCCCGGGCTCAAGGATCTGCGGGACGCGATCCGCATCCGCGAGCGTGTGCTCCTCTGCTTCGAGGCCGCCGAGCGCGCCCGAGACGAAGCCGAGCGCAAGCGGCTGCTCACCTTCGTCGTCGTCGGCGGTGGCCCGACCGGCGTGGAGATGGCGGGCGCGATCAGCGAGCTCGGCCGCCAGGTGCTGGCGGGCGACTTTCGGAACATCGCTCCAACCGACGTGAGGGTGATGCTCGTCGAGCTCGCGGATCGTGTGCTCACCCCGTTCGAGCCGGACCTCAGCGCCGCCGCGGCGCGACAGCTCCGCGAGCTGGACGTCGAGCTCCGCTTCGGCACCCGGATCACGCACGTCGAACGCGGCGCGGTGCTCCTCGAGGACAGCCGCGGGAGCGAGCGGATCGAGACCGAGGTCGTCGTCTGGGGCGCGGGCGTCGAGCCGGCTTCGCTCGCGCGCGCGCTCGACGTCCCGCACGACCGACGAGGCCGCGTCCGCGTCGACGCGAGCTGCGCCGTGCTCGGACGGCCCGAGGTCTTCGCGATCGGCGACGTCGCGGGGTTCATCCCCGAGGGGAGCGAGGAGGCGTTGCCCGGCGTCGCACCAGTCGCGCTTCAACAAGGCAGGTTCGTCGCCGAGCAGATCCGCCGAGACCTGCGCCGCCTCCCTCGCAAGACGTTCCGCTACCGCGACAAGGGCATCATGGCGACGATCGGTCGCTCACGCGCCGTCGTCCAGGGCAGCGTGAAGCTCACGGGCCTGCTCGCATGGCTCGCGTGGTGCTTCGTCCACGTGCTCTACCTGATCGGCTTCCGAAACCGCTTCATCGTGATGTTCAACTGGTTCTGGTCGTACGTGACCTTCAAGCGCGGAGCGCGCCTCATCACCGCGCGGCCGGGCACGGACGGCCACCCTACCCCGATGCCCCCGACGCCCCCGACGCCGCGCGCCAGCGAGGACCCCGCGGCCCCTCCGGCGTGAGACTCGAGCACCGCGCGTGCCACCCCAAGTCGCTCCGGGAGCTCGACGCGGACATCTCGCTCGCCGACCCGCTCGAACAGGCGCGGCGGGCGAACGAGAACGGGGGACCGGCTCCTCGCGTCGCCGATCCCCCGTGTCACGCGGCCCATTCGCCGCTCCGTGGTAGCCGAGGCCGGACTCGAACCGGCATGCCCTTGCGGACAGCGGATTTTGAATCCGCCGCGTCTGCCATTCCGCCACTCGGCCGTAGGGAGGCGCACATGTAGCGCCTAAAGGTGCGGTTGCAAAGAGGTTCGTGAGCGCGTCGCGCCTGCCGTGGGCGAAGTCGGGACGAGGGGCCCACACGGCGACGCAGAGCAGGGCCGGACCCTGTGCACAGGCAGGATGCCTCTGCCTGTGCACAGGCAGGGCCGGACCATGGGCACAGGCAGGGCCGAGCCTGTGCACAGGCAGAGGCAGGTCCTGACTGCAGGGGCAGGGGCATGGGCATGGGCACAGGTACGGCTCACGGACCGAGGCACTCCGTGTGAGGTGCATCGCGCCCTTCGGAAGGCCCCCCCTTTGCCGGCGCCCGGATCCAGGCTAGTGGTGCTCGGCGGATTTGGCGATACCGTACCGGCGAGGATTCGGCGTCGCTCGGCGGTCCGAATCGACGAAGGACATGCAGAGCATATTCGAGGAGATAGGCCGAAGGCCGGTCGGGCCGCCGAGCGGCGCCGAGGACCGGCGCAAACGGTTCGTCAAATCCGCCGAGCACCACTAGAGGCAATTCCCGTGATCCGATCCACCATCCTAGGCCTGGGCTCGTACGTGCCCGATCGCATCGTCACCAACGAGGAGATCCCCTTCCTCGACGACCAGCACGTCCGCCAGACGGAGCAGCAGACGCAGACGAACGACGAGTGGATCCGCGCGCGCTCGGGGATCGAGGCGCGGCGCTACGTGCCGAACGACGGCGAGTGGCCGACGAGCCGCCTCGGGCAGATCGCCGCAGAGCGCGCCCTCGCGGACGCGGGCGTCGACGCGAAGGAGGTCGACTGCATCATCTTCGCGACACTCTCGCCCGACATCCACTTCCCGGGCACGGCCTGCTTCCTGCAGACCCGGCTCGGGATCTCCGGCGAGAATGGGTGCGCCTGCTACGACATCCGGCAGCAGTGCAGCGGCTTCCTCTACGGCCTGCAGATGGCCGACGCGTTCATCCGCACCGGGATGTACCGCCGCATCCTGCTCGTGGGCGCCGAGGTCCACAGCCACTCGCTCGACTACACGACGCGCGGGCGCGACGTGATGGTGCTCTTCGGCGACGGCGCGGGCGCGGTCGTCCTCGGGCCGGAGGAGAACGACGATCCGACGTCGGGCGTGGTGTACACGAGCGTCGGCGCCGACGGCTCGGGCGCGATGGACCTCTACCTGAAGGTCTTCGAGATCGCGAAGGCGCCCTTCGTCCAATACGACTGGAAGAACCGCGACGAGAACTCGATCATGTACCCGCAGATGAACGGCAAGCGGGTCTTCCTGCACGCCGTGCGCAGCATGGTCGTCGCCACGAAGAAGGCGCTCGCGACGACCGGCCTGACGTGGGAGGACATCGACTGGTTCGTCCCGCACCAAGCCAACCTGCGGATCAACGAGGCCGTCGCGCAATACGCCGAGATCCCGGCGGAGAAGGCGCTCAACAGCATCATGTTCTACGGCAACACCACCGCCGCGACCGTGCCGTTGACCATCGACCACTGGCGCCAGGCGGGCAAGGTGAAGAAGGGCGACCTCATCCTCTCGGCCGTCTTCGGCGCGGGGTACACCTTCGGCGCAGGCATCTTCCGAGTGTGAAGCCAGGGCAGGGGCTCCTGCCCCACCGCTGCCCCTCCCCACCGCTGGCCGTCGGCCCACCCCCACCACCGGGCTTGGGTTGTGACGGATGTTCGTGCAACATCGCCCGATGGGGTCTTTCACGGTCGACAGCGAGGCCTGGCCGCTCGTCCGCGTCACCTACGTCGGCGCGGTCGACGACGCCGCGTTCGAACGCTACCTCGACGAGCAAGCGGCGCTCCTCGACCGGCGCGCTCCTTACGTCATCCTCTTCGACGCGCGCCGATCCGGGATGCCGAGCGCGAAGCAGCGCCAGCGCATGGCGGAGTACATGCGGGACCGCAACGCGGAGATCGCGCGATACTGCAAGAAGGGTGTCTTCGTCATCTCGAGCCCGCTCATCCGAGGAGCCCTCACCGCGATCCTCTGGCTGCAGCCCCTCCCCTTCCCCCACGACGTCGTGGCGACCCTGGACGAGGCGGAGCGCATCCTGGCGGTGGAGCGCGAGCGCCTGAGCGCTTGATCCTCGGGGTCCACCGGACGAGCGCATGCGATCCCCCCGAGGGGCGCTATGCTCACGCCCCAGTGCCCCGCTTCGCAGCCATCGACGTCGGCTCCAACGCCTCCCGACTCCTCATCGTCCAGGCGAAAGAGCCGCACCGGCAGCGCCCGTTCCGGTCGCTCCGGATCCCGGTTCGACTCGGCCACGGCGTCTTCCAAACCGGTGAGCTCGATCCCGTCACCCTCGACGAATGCGTGCAGGCGATGCGGACCTTCGCCGAGGCGATGGAGGACGCGCGGGTGGACGACTACCGCGCCGTCGTCACCGCGAGCGCCCGCTCGGCGACCAACGGACACGAGCTCATCGAGCGTGTGCGCCGCGAGGCGGGCATTCGACTCGACACGGTCGACGGCATCGAAGAGGCCCGACTCGTCGGCCTCGCGGTGCGCGAGGCGATGCCGCTCGACGGCCACGCCCTCCTGATGGACCTCGGCGGCGGCAGCTTGGAGCTCAGCGAGCTCTACTTCCCGGGCGGGGCGTCGGAGGCGGCCGCGCCCGGCGCCGCCGAGCCGCACGCCGTGGTGCCCGCGCGCGGCGGCGCGGGCTTCGTCGTCTCGCTCGCGATCGGCACGGTCCGCTTGCTCGAGGCCTTCCTGCGCGGCGGTGAGCCCGTCTCGCCCGATCAAGATCGGCTCGTCCGCGAGTACGTCGATCGGCTCCTGGCGCCGCACCGCCGCAAGCTGCGTCGGCGCCCTTGGGACCACGTGATCGGCACGGGCGGCAACCTCGTCGCCGCCGCCGAGCTCGCGCCCGCGGCCGAGGCCCCGCGACCCACCATCGACGTCGCGCGCGCGCGCGAGATGTTGATCGAGCTGAGCGCGCTCAGCGCCGCCGACCGCGCGGCGCGCTTCGGCCTCAAGCCCGACCGCGCCGACGTCATCGTGCCCGCGCTCTACGTGATCTGCGCGATGGCGGACCTCGCTCAGGTCGAGCGCATCGAGGTCCCCGGCGTCGGCGTCAAAGAAGGGATCATCACGGAGCTCGTCGAGAAGCACTACCGGGTCTGGGATTACGGCCGCGAAGACGATCGTGTCCTCGTCGCCGCCCTCCACCTCGGACGGCGCTACCACTTCGACGAGCGCCACGCGGTGCAGGTGACGGACCTCGCGACGCAGATCTTCGACGCGACCGCGAAGCTGCACGGGCTCGGCGCGAAGTCGCGGATGATGATCAAGGTCGCGGCGTTGCTGCACGACGTGGGAGATTTCCTCAACCCTCAGTCGCACCACAAGCACTCGCAATACATCATCGAGAACAGCGACCTCATGGGCGTGACACCCGAGACGCGGAAGATGATCGCGCTCGTGGCGCGCTACCACCGCCGAGCGCCCCCCACCATCCGTCACACGACGTTCCGTGGCCTCTCGCCCGACGACCGCGAACGTGTCCGCAAGCTCTCGGCCATCTTGCGGATCGCCGACGCGCTCGATCGCGCGCACCTCGGCAAGGTCAGCGAGCTGGAGCTCGTGCTCAAGAAGGACGCCCTCTACCTGACCATCGAGAGCGACCAAGACCTGGCGCTCGAGGTCTGGACGGTGGAGCGGAAGGCCGACCTCTGGCGAGAGCTCTTCGGACGCGAGGTGCGCGTGAAGGTCCGCGCCGCCGCGCAAGCCGTGGTCACCACCTGACGATCGACTCCCCAGGGCACACGCCTGGGCCTGACCGCGCTCCGACGCCCCAACGCACGACGCCCGAGGCGTGAGCCTCAGGCGTCGTCGTCGTTCGGGCCATCGCGAGGGAGACGCTCGTGAGCGCTCCCCGAAGCCTCACCAGCGGTCGCCGCCGCCGCCGCCGCCGCGACCGCCGCGACCCCCGCGCCCGCCGCGGTCGTCGTACCGGCCGCCGCCGCCGCCACCGCCGCCACGATCGTCGTAGCCGCCGCCGCCGCCGTAGCCGCCACCACCGCCTCCGCCTCCATAGCCGCCCCGACCACGACCGCCGCCGCCGCCGCCGCCACCGCCGCCGCCGCGAGGCGCGCGCTCGGCCGCCTCGTTCACGCGGATGGTGCGCCCATCGAGCACCTTCCCGTCCATCTGCTGGATGGCGTTCTCCGCCGCCGCCGCCTCCTCGAAGGTCACGAACCCGAAACCGCGACTGCGCCCCGTGTCACGGTCGAAGATCACCTTCGCCTCGACGACCGCTCCGAACTTCTCGAACGCCTCGAGGAGCGTCTCGTCGCTCGTACCCCAGCTCAACCCGCCCACGAATACCTTGCTCGTCATGCTCTTCACGCTTTCTCTTCGCCGCACGGCCCGGTTGGCCGCGAGGAGCTGTGCGCGCGTCGCGCCACCGAGGTGCGGCGCCGAAAGGGGCAGAGGCGCGACGACGGGCGGATCACTCCGCCTCCCCTTCGTCCACCGCTCCCACCTCTGCGCATCGCTGCCGAACACCTCTTCCGCGTGCGGACCGAGAGGCTCGGCGACACGGTCCGGCATAGGATGCCAGCGTTCCGATCTTCGATTCAAGAGTTTTGGCGAAGGGCGTTTCCGGCGAAACTTCCGGAGGATAGCGGCGCCACTTCGTGGCCGGGGATACGGGGATACGGGCTGATTCCGACCGGCGAAACGAGGGTACGCGTTCACCCCCTGACCCCTGCGGGTGATTGCTGAGGCAGCCGATCCAGACGGCGAGGGACAGAGCGCCGCGGTGGCGGGGACGACCCCTCCCGGGCCGCACTTTGGCAGCGTCTCGACCCCGGCGGGGGGTGAACGCGAAACGCACGTCGCCCCCGACGCGGAGGCGCAGGGGGCGATGTGCGTCTTCGGGTGAGCTCAGAACGCGAAGCCGCGGATGCTCGTGCCAGGCGAGTAGCGGACGTCAGCGCGCACGGTGGTGTGCTGGACGAAGGGCGCCGCCGTGCTGCCCTCGGGAGAGCGGACGAGCGATTGATCGTTCCCACCTGCCGCGCCGTAGCTCATCGAGTCGATGGTGGTCCCGCCGAGCCGCAGCGTGACCGTGTCGCCGTCGTTGTTCAGGCTGAGCGAGCCGGTCGAGCTGTTCACGATCCGCGCGCCGCCGAAGAGACCACCGGGCGAGCCTCCGCCGCCGAAGACGACGATCGATCCGAGGGCCGGGAGCACCGTCCCCGGCGCGAAGGTGTGGCGCACCATCACGGCGTCGGAGAGCGTGACCCCCGAGAGGTCGACCGCGATCGGCGCGACGTTGATGATCTCCACGAACTCGTCGTTCGTGGTGCTGGCGACGCCGTCGCCGTTCACGTCGGCGCCGGTCGGCGGATCGGCGAGGACCTCGTTGATCACGAGGAAGCCCGCCTCGGGCGCGATGCCGATCCCGACGAGCGCCGCGGCGTAGAGGTCGAACGTGCCGCGGCGGTTGTCCTCCCAGACGATCAGGTCACCGCTGATGGTCGGGTCCGCCTGGGTCGCCGGTGAGGTCGAGATGAAGAGCGGCGCCCCGCCGAGCTGGCCGACGACCGGGTCGTAGTTCCCGTTCGAGAAGTCGCTCCAGACCGCGAGCGAACCGTCGAGATCCGAGAGGAGCTGCGCCCCCGTGGCCGAGGTGAAGACCCCGGCCGCCGGGAAGATCGGCGCGAGCGCGTAGAGGTTCGCGCCGCGCACGTTCCAGTTGCTCATCGGGCCGGGCATGGCGTCGGCCACCGAGGCGCCGTCGGTCCAGGCCACCATGCGGTGATCGACGTACGAACGCCGCTGCCCGGCGCCGGGGACGGCGCTCATGCTCTGCGCCGTGACGGTCGGCGGGGTCGCCGTGAAGTCGACGACGTGCGTCACGAAGGTCCCCGCGACCTCGCCGATGAAGCTCAGCGTGCCGGCGCGGAGCGCGGGCTCGAACTCCGCGGCGGTCGACGGGGGATCGAAGAGCGGCGACGCCACGCGCGTCTCGATGTCGTAGAGGAAGACGTCCCAGCTGCTCGTGGCCGAGAGCTGATCGAAGACGATGGTGCCGCCGTCGATCTCCGCCGAGAGCGTCTCGCCCGTGCTGATGACGCGCTCGACGTCCGTGGTCAGGTCGTAGTGCACCGCGCGCCGCGCCGCGCCCTCGCCGCGGAGGTAGACGACGTGGTTGCCGCTGATGCGAGGGAACTCTTCGTTCGCGGCGGTGGCCGTCAGTCGACGCGCCTCGCCCGTGTCGAAGTTCGCGAAGACGACGTCCCAGTTCCCGTCGAAGTTCTGCAGGTACACGAGGTGCCGATGCCGCAACCGCGGGTACACGAGGTCGCTCGGGTCCGTGAGCAGCGGCCCCGACGCGCAGCCATCGTCGACGACGCCGTTGCAGTCGTTGTCGAGGCCGTCACAGAGCGCCTCGTTCGTCCCGCCGTTCTCGGTCGCGACGTAGCTCGGTCCGTAGCTCGTCGCGTCGCACGCGAGCCAGCCCGCCGCCCCCCCACAGATCTGGCGCGCGCCGCTGCACACGCCCTCGGAGAGCGCGCACGCGGGCGCGTCGAGGCCGTCGTCGGTGAGGCCGTTGCAGTCGTCGTCGAGCCCGTTGCAGAGCTCCGCGCGCGGCACGACGCCGCCGGTGCACGCGCCCCACGCCCCCGCGACGCAGGTCTGCGTGCCGCGCTCGCAACGACCGACGTTCGTCCCGCACGCCTGCGTGGCCCCGTCGATGCAATCGCAGCCCTCGTCCACGACGCCGTCGCAGTCGTTGTCGAGCCCATCGCAGAGGGTCTCGGTGGCCTGGTAGCGCACGCCGTAGTCGGTCGCGCTGCACGCGAGGAAGCCGGCCGCCCCGCCGCAGCGCTGGCGCGTGCCCGAGCAGACCCCCTGTTGGAGCGGGCAGAGCGCACCGACCACGCCGTCGTCCGGCGTGCCGTTGCAGTCGTTGTCGAGACCGTCGCAGATCTCGGCGGTGGGCGCGGTCTCTCCCGCGCAGCCGCCCCACGCGCCTGCGGTGCAGGTCTGCACGCCCGCCATGCACGCGCCGACGTTGGTGCCGCAGGGCTGGGTGTTGCCGTCGATGCAGTCGCAGCCCTCGTCGACGATGCCGTCGCAGTCGTTGTCGAGCCCGTCGCAGAGGGTCTCGACGGCCTGGTAGTCGCCGCCGTAGCTCGCGATGCCGGTGCACGCGATCCAGCCGGCCACACCGCCGCACGCGCGCCGCGAGCCCGAGCAGACGCCCTGCTGGAGGGGGCAGAGCGGGGCCGTCAGGCCGTCGTCGACGGTGCCGTTGCAGTCGTCGTCGAGCCCGTTGCAGGTCTCGCCCATCGCCTCGACGCCACCCGCGCACGCGCCCCAGCCGGTCTCGCCGCAGGTCTGGGTGCCCACCATGCACGCGCCGACGTCGCTGCCGCACGGGCGCGTCTCGCCCGCTTCGCAGGGGCAGCCCTCGTCGACCTCGCCGTCGCAGTCGTTGTCGAGGCCGTCGCAGGCCGTCTCGACGAGCTCGAAGTCGTCGCCGTAGTCCTCGGCGTCGCATGCGAGGAAGCCCTCGGCGCCTCGGCAGCGCGCGCGCGCTCCCGCGCAGACGCCCGCCGTCAGGCCGCAGAGCGGACCCGCGACCTCTTCGTCCACGTTCCCGTCGCAGTCGTTGTCGCGCCCATCGCAGACCTCGGTCGCGCCCGGGTTGACCGTCGCGTCGTCGTCGTCGCAGTCCGGCCCGAGCGCGCAGCCTTCGCCGTAGCCGTCACCGTCCTCGTCGACACAGCCCCCCGCGTCCCGGCCGGCGTCCGAGCCGCCATCGGCACCTCCGTCGATCGGTGCCATCGCGTCGTCGCCCCCACCGTCGACCATCGGCACGCCGTCGTCATCTCCACACGCGATGGCCATCACCAACGCGACCCCGAGCAATCTTCGAAGCATCGAGCACCCTCTCCCTATCATCCCGCGAACAGCGTTCGCTCTTGACCCAATCAGACACGGGCGGCAAGCGCACGCTCGACCCCCGCCTTACGTCGGCGCGACGCGAATCTCCCTCGCGGACGCGCGCCCCTGCGACGTTCGTCGGCGCCGCCGATTCACATCGCACGAGACAACGGGCGAGCGGCCCGCGCCTTACAGCCGACGAGGTCATCGCGATCGACGATTGCCGTTTTGAGCACACGGCAGTTCGACAACAGGAACGGAGCGCAACGATGCAAGGATGCAGCCTCGTGGTGACGCAGGTGCCTCTTCACCAGGCGATCCCGCGGCGGTGTCCCCGTACGCGTTCACCCCCCTGACCCCTGCCGGCGATTGCTGAAGCAGCCGATCCAGACGGCGAGGGTGAACGCATACGTGTCCCCTGCGCCGACGGCCCCACGGGCACCGCCCGACGCAGGTGGTCGCGTCCAGGGCGCGACGATCGAGAGGTTCAGCGCTCGCGGACGAACTGACGACGCTGGCCCAGCACGTCCAGGATCGTCTCGGCGGCCTCATCGAGGCGGACCTGGTCGAGCGCGACGACGACGTCCGGGTGCTCCGGCGGCTCGAAAGCATCGACGTCGGCGTCGGGCCGGCGCTCGCGGCAGAGCTCTGGATCCGTGTTCACGTAGACGACCACGAGCCGCTCGCTCCCGACCTTCTCGCGCAGCGCCTTGCGATCGGCGCGGCGATACGTGGGGAACGCGCAGACGGTCACGAGCCCCGCGTCCGCCCCCGCCTTCGCGGCGCTCAACATCGAGCGCAGGTCCTCCCCGCTCGGGTCGACGACCGTGGCCGTCCGGCCGAGGTCGAAGAGCCGGCGCTCGAGCGCGTAGGCGAGCGACCAACGGCCCGAGCCGGGGCGCCCCACGAGCCAAACGACCGCGCCACGCTGCCCCATGCGCTCGAAGCGCTCACGGGGGCTGACCTGCGTCTTTGGCGTCAGGCCCGAGCCCGCGCGGAGCTCCTTCATGGCCTCGTCGAGCGCCTGATCGGTGCTGCCGTCTGCTGGCCCGATGATCATCCCGGCCGCGACGGTGTCGTTGGTCAGCGAGTCGATGAGCACGAACGCCCCGGTGTGGCGATCGTCGCGGTAGGGGTCGAAGAAGAGGGCGCGATGCGTCGAGAGCGCGAGCCGGCCGATGTCGTTGAGCTCGAGGGTCGCCGCGGGCACCTCGTCGAGGGTCTCGAGGTCCTTGCGCCAGCGCACGTGATCGACCTGCGCGCGCACCGACTGCGTCGAGTGCTTCAGCAGATAGGTCTTGTCGGGGTCGAGCGGGCGCTCGCTCATCCACACCACGTGGGCGTCGAAGCGGCGCTCGACGAGCGGGAGATCACCGGGGTGCACGAGCATGTCGCCGCGCGAGCAGTCGATCTCGTCCTCGAGGCGCACGCAGACCGACTGCGGCGCGAAGGCCTCCTCGAGCGGACCGTCGAAGGTGTCGACGCTCCTCACGCGCGAGCGCTTTCCGCTCGGGAGCACCATCACCTCGTCGCCCGGCTTCACGACGCCGCTGGCGATCTGCCCCGCGAAGCCGCGGTAATCGAGGTTGGGCCGGATGACGAACTGCACGGGGAGCCGGAAGTGCTCGAGCCGGTAGGTCTGCCCGACCGGCAACGTCTCGAGGAGCTCGAGCACCGTCGGCCCGTCGTACCAGGGCGTGTGCTCGCTCTTCGCGACGACGTTCGAGCCCTTCAGGGCGCTGATCGGCACGAACGAGACGCTGCGGAAGCCTAGCCCCGCCGTGAACGTCTCGAGCTCGGCCCGAATGCGCGCGAAGACCGCGGCGTCGTAGCCGACGAGATCCATCTTGTTCACGCAGACGGTGAAGTGCGGGATGCCGAGCAGCGAGGCGATGTAGGCGTGGCGTCGGGTCTGCTGCAGCACGCCGAGGCGCGCGTCGATCAAGATGAGCGCGACGTCGGCCGTCGACGCCCCCGTGACCATGTTGCGCGTGTACTGCACGTGGCCGGGGGTGTCGGCGATGATGAATTTCCGCGCGTCCGTCGTGAAGTAGCGGTACGCGACGTCGATCGTGATGCCCTGCTCGCGCTCGGCGCGCAGGCCGTCGGTGAAGAGCGAGAAGTCGATCTCCTCGCCCTCCATCTGCGTCGCGCGCTTCACCGCGGCGAGCTGGTCCTCGTAGACCATGCCGGTGTCGTGGAGCAGGCGGCCGATCAGGGTCGACTTGCCATCGTCCACGCTGCCGACCGCCACGAAGCGCAGGAGCTCCTTGGCCTGGTAGCGCGCGAGGTAGGCGCCGATGTCGGCGCGCGCGAGGTCCATCTCGCTGGTCATCAGAAGTACCCCTCGCGCTTCTTGAGCTCCATCGAGCCGTCCTGGTCGTGGTCGATGAGGCGCCCCTGCCGCTCCGAGACCTTCGTGAGCAGCATCTCCTGGATGATGTCCTCCACCGTCGTCGCGTCGCTCTCGATCGCGCCGCTCAGCGGGTAACAGCCGAGGGTCCGGAACCGCACGCGCTTCATCACCGGCTCCTCGCCAGGCTCGAGGCGCATCCGCTCGTCGTCCACCATGATCCACGCGCCGTCGCGCATGACGACCGGACGCTCCGCCGCGAAGTAGAGGGGCACGACGGGGATCTGCTCCACGAGCACGTAGAGCCAGACGTCGAGCTCGGTCCAGTTGGAGAGCGGGAAGACCCGCACGCTCTCACCCTTGCGGATGCGCCCGTTGTAGAGGCTCCAGAGCTCGGGCCGCTGGTTCTTCGGATCCCATTGGTGGTGTCGGTCGCGGAACGAGTAGACACGCTCTTTCGCGCGGGAGCGCTCCTCGTCGCGGCGCGCGCCGCCGAAGGCGCAGTCGAAGCCGTGCTGGTCGAGCCCTTGCTTGAGCGCGACGGTCTTCATGATCCCGGTGTACTCGTTCGAGCCCTGATCGAACGGGTTGATGTTCGCCTTCACCCCGTCGCGGTTGATGTGCTCGATGAAGTCGAGCCCGAGCTCGCGGACCGTCTGATCTCGGAAGGAGATCATCTCGCGGAACTTCCACGTCGTGTTGATGTGCATCAGCGGGAAGGGGAGCGCGCGCCCGACCTGCGCGCCGAGGCTCGCGCCCTTCGGCGCGAAGGCCTTCAGCGCGAGGCGCAGCATCACCGACGAGTCCTTGCCGATGCTGTAGAGCATCACCGGGCGGTCGAACTCGGCCGCCGCCTCGCGGAGGATGTGGATGCTCTCGGCCTCGAGGAGCTGGAGGTGGGAGAGTCGACGCGACAGGAGCGTTTCGGGACTGGTCACTGGACGAGCGCCTCCGGGCGCGGTTGTCGCATGAAATTACTCGGGAAGCGGGCCGCCCGAGCGAGCACGGCTTAGTGCGCGGGGCGCTCGCTCGCAAGCCCGCCCCTCCTCGCCGCCCCGCGCTTCGGATCTTCCGTCGGAAGGTTCGTCCCACTCGAACGCACGGCACCGATGCTAGCGAGCACGGCAGACTGTTCGTTGCTCCGAGCTTCGCGGCTGGACCCGCCCGTGTGGCCCGCACTCGGTCCGCCCCCACACGAACCTTGGGCCGACAATCGGCGCTCGACGGGCGCGGCGCCGTCGGAGAGACTGCCTCCGCGTGCAAGCCGTCCTGCGCGACCTACCCCCCGTCGGCCACATCGGCCGCTACGCCGTCCTCGGCAAGCTCGCCACGGGCGGGATGGCGGAGATCTTCTTGGCGCGCGCGGACATGGCGCACGGCGCTTGGCGGCTGGTCGTGCTCAAGCGCATCCTCGCGCACGTCGCCGACGACCCCGAGCACGTCTCCGCCTTCGTCCAGGAGGCGCGCCTCTCGCTTCGACTCCAGCACCCCAACATCTGCACCGTGTACGAGGTCGGCGAGGATCGCGGCCGGACGTTCCTCGTGATGGAGTACGTCGACGGCGTGCGGCTGAGTGACCTCGTCGATCTCACGGGCGCCCTCCCCGCGCCGCTCGCGGCCCGCATCGTCGCCGACGTCGCCGCCGCGCTCGAGCATGCCCACGGGCTCGTCGGCGAGGACGGTGAGCCGCTCGGCATCGTCCACCGCGACGTCACCCCCGACAACATCATGCTCGGCTTCGATGGGCGGGTGAAGCTCCTCGACTTCGGCATCGCGAAGGCCCGCACCCAGTCTCGCCTCACACAGGCCGGCGTCCTCAAGGGCAAGGTCGCGTACATGTCGCCCGAGCAGTATCGCGGCGAAGCGCTCGATGGTCGCAGCGACGTCTTTGCGCTCGGCGCGTGCTTCTACGAGGCGCTCACCGGCAAGAGCGCCTTCGACCGCGGGACGGACGCCCAGACCGTCGCGGCGATCCTCTTCGACGACGCGCCGCTCTCCCCTCATGCGGTGCGGCCCGAGGTGCCCGAGGCGCTCGACGACCTCGTCCGCGGAGCGGTCGCGCGCAGCCAGGAGCGACGCCCGAGCGCGGGGGCGCTGCTGCGCGAGCTCGAGGCCTGGCTCGACGGTCGCCCCGCGAAGACGACCGAGCGCGACATCGCGGCCCTGCTCGAGGCCACCTTCGACCAGAGCCCCCCCGAGCTCGATCGGACCCCACTCGACGCGGCGCCGCGCCTGGACGCCGCGACCACGGCCGCGGTGCGCGCCGAGCTCGACGACGTCGTCGAGTCGATGCGTGCCCGCAGCCGCCGACAGCGCGCGCTGCTCGTCCTCATCGCGCTCGTGGTGGTCGTCGCGGCGGGCAGCGCCGTCGCGTGGAAGCTCACGATGGCGCCACCGCCCGACGGCCCCGGCGCACAGGACGCACGGGACGAGCCCTCCGACGCTCCTTGAAGCTCGCCTTTCGCGGGGCGTGAGCTGCGCGCCCGTTCCGATCATCGACCCACCGTGGGCGGGTCTCCTCGCTCCCCGAAACCCCAGGTCGACTCCGCCGTCCCGAGCGCGGCACGCGTGTCGGCCAACCTGACGCTCCACCCAGCCATTGCTATGCTCCCGGCTGATGGGCGAGCCCGCCGAGCGACTGGCGACCTATGCGGATCTGCTGAGCCTCGACGACGACGTGCGCGCCGAGATCCTCGGCGGGCAGATCGTCACTAGCCCCGCTCCGTTGCCTCGCCACTCCAAGAGCCAAGGCGCGCTCCGCTCCTTCGTCGGCCGTCCCTATGACGACGACGATGGTCACGGCGGCCCCGGCGGCTGGTGGATCTTCGTCGAGGTCGACGTCGAGCTCGGGCCCCACGACGTGGTCCGGCCAGATCTGAGCGGCTGGCGCCGCGAGCGGCTGCCCGACCCCAGCAACGAGCGCCCGATTCGTGTGGCGCCCGACTGGGTCTGCGAGGTCCTCTCGCCGAGCACGCTGGCGGTCGACCGGAACCAGAAGCGCGCGCTCTACCACCGCCACGGCATCGGCCACTACTGGCTCGTCGATCCGGAGGCCCGGCTGGTCGAGGTCTTCTCCCACGCCGACGCCGGATGGACCCTGGTCGGCACCTACGGCGACGACGAGACCGTCGCGATGCCGCCCTTCGTGGAGGTGGAGGTGCCCATCGGGCGCCTCTTCCTTCCGAAACCGGACGTCTCCGACCCCGAGTTGCCTTGAGCCACGCCCCTGGCGGCGTGTGAGCTCGGCGCCGACGACGGGGCCGAGGCGCTCGCTCGCCTGGCCCCGGCCCGTCGAGTCCGGCGCCTCAGCCCAGGACGTTCGTGCTCCCATCGATGGGCCGAGGCCGAAAACCGCTCGCCGCCTGGCCCCAGCCGGTCGGGGTCTCGCGTGTGCCGCCTCAGCCTGGGTCGTTCGCGCTCCCATCGATGGGCCGAGGCCAAGCCGAGTACCACCAGCTGGTTGGATCTCGCGCCGCCTCAGCCGCAGCTCGCGACGTTCGTGCTCCAATCGATGGGCTCACACGCGGCCGGGCGACCGTCGGCCGCGTTCAGGCAGCTC
The DNA here is from genome assembly GCA_019637115.1 of Myxococcales bacterium. Taxonomy (GTDB): domain Bacteria; phylum Myxococcota_A; class Polyangia; order Polyangiales; family Houyiibacteriaceae; genus JACKEH01. The sequence continues at coordinate 18,984 of JAHBWH010000002.1, forward strand.
CCGCTGCTCGCGCACCAGCCGCAGAAGCCGTTGCGGTTGCAGCTGTCGCAACCGGCGAGCGCGCCGCAGTCGATGCAGCTCGCGCGGCTGTCCTGCCACGACTCGCCACACTCGGCCCGGCGGCGGTCGCTCATGCAGACGCCGGTCGCCTCGCAGAAGCCGCAGCCGGCGGAGGCGTTGCACGAATCGCAATCGGCGAAGGCCGCGCAGCGCTCGTCCGCCGTGGTCGGGTCCGCGGGATCCACCGGATCGGTCGGCGCGTCGTCGCACCAGGGCAGCGCCACGGCGCCCTCCCCGCGGCGCTGGGCCGTGAAGCTCCGCTCTTCGTTCAGGGTGGCGAACGTGCGCGAGAAGAACCCGAGGTCGACGCCGAGCTCGCCGCGCAGGTGCGCGCGACCGGAGACGCTCGCCTCCCACTCGTAGGTGCACGCGAGGTCGTCGGTGCGGAAGGACGCGCGCGCCTCGAGCTCGGCGCCGGCGCGCGGCAGCTGCAGAAAGTTCACGTCGAGCGCGAAGAAGACGCCCGCGTGCGCGCGGAGCTCCGCCTCCGCGTGCCCGCCCTCGGAGAGCTGGACGTCGACGCTCGCGTCGCGCTCGAGCGCGCTCGTGGCGCGCACGCCGCGGCCTCGCTCGTAGAGCACGCCGAGCGTGAGATCGGCGGAGGCGACGACGGTCGTCGTGACCCGCGAGGGCTCGACCTTCACGAGCGCGTTCGCCGTGAACGTCGGCGTGATCCGCAGGCTCACGCTGAGCGGGAGCGGCCCGACGCGGAAGCGCTTCTCCCACACCCGCGCGCCGATCCGGACGCCGCGCGCGTTGAGCGCCTCGAGCACGTCCACCGCGCAGCGCGCGTCGAGGTCCCCCTCGGTCTCGAGCACGACCGTCAGGATCACACCGCCGGTCGCAGTGACGCCTGCCTTGCGGACGCCGAGCAGCCCCTCGCGCTCGAAGACGAAGTCCGTGCCGATGCTCGAGGTCTCGAGCTCGTGCGAGACGCGGAGCGACGCGCCGCCGAGCCCCTCGCAGAACCCGGCGCCGTCGAGGATCTCGCGGGGCACGAGGTCGAAGCGGCCGCCCAGCGGGCTGACGAGCCCACCGACGTCGCCCTCGACGAGGATCTCCGCGGCGTCGGGCTCGAGCTGGACGCGGAAGGCGCCGTCCTCGATGACCTCGTCGAGGCCCACGGGCTCGAAGCGCACGAGGCGGTCGTCACCCGCGGCCTCGACCTCGAGCACGCGCCCCATGTAGCCGCGGCCCTCGTTGCCCACGATGACCGCGCCGATCCCGATGGGCCGCTCGGGTGCGCCCGCGTAGACGAAACGAAGTCGGCCGTCGTCCTCGAAGCGGACCTCGAGCAGGCGGGCGTCGTCGCTCGGCACGACGACGTCGTCGGCCAGAACGAGTGGCCGCTCGATGGTCGCGATCACGCCCTCGGGCGTCGGCTCGTGGGCGGGGGTCTCCGCTGCGCACGCGGCGGAGAGGGCGAGAGCGAGGACGAGGACAGACCAGGCGTGGCGCTTCATGCCCAGCCATGGAGCAAGACGTAGGCCAGACGCCCACATCGATTTTTCCCGTGATTGTGGTTCGCGACGGTGACCTTGGACCCCAGCGCGCGGCACCACGAGGAAGGTTCGGCTCTGGTCGAGAGACCCCACCCATGGCCCCACCCGAGACCGTGCGCCGACGCTTGCGGTTCGGGTCAAGCCATCCACTCGTGCCGGCCCCATGCGCTCAGGGCTGCAGGAGGAACTCCGCGACGATCGGGTTGTGGTCGCTCGCGACGTCGACCTCCGGCCCCTGGAGGATGCGGACGTTCGCGCGCTCGTCCGCCACGGTCGCGTTGGCGAAGACGTAGTCGAGCTGGAGCCGGCGGCCGCCGAAGACGAACGTCCAGCGCGCGTCGGCGGGCACGGCCAAGGTCACGTCATGGAAGAAGTCGCCTTCAACGATGGCCCGGACTGGCGGGGTCCCCGGCTCGTCGTTCAGGTCGCCGACGATCAGCACCCTCGGCGTGCCAACCTCGACGCGACGCTCGGCGATCCGGCGGGCGTAGGCGGCCTCGGCGAGCCGGCGATCGTCCCCGCCGTCGCCCGAGCGCGAGCGAAGGTGCAGGTTCATGATCCCGACGGGGAACCCTCCGGGCTCGATAAAGAGCTCGTAGGCGTCGCGCGTGAAGAAGTACTCCTCGCCCGTCGCGGGGCTCGGGAAGCGGGCGCCGACGTGGCTGACCACGTTGCTGGCCCGATAGCGGGAGAGATACCCGACGTTGATGCCGCGCGGATCGAAGCTCGTGCTGGCGTGCCAATCGACGTAGCCGAGGTCGGGCACCGCCATCGCGAGACGCTGCAAGAGGGCGACGTTCTCGACCTCCTGAAGCGCGACGACGTCGGCGTCCAGGGCGCGGAGCACGCGCGCGAGGTCGCGGATCTTCTGCTCGACCTCGGCCCGCGTGAAGACCATGTCCTCCTTGTCGGGGTCGTCGGTCTCATCAAAGAAGTTCTCGACGTTCCACGTGGCGACCCGTAGCGAGATCGGTGCGAGCGGCCCGATGTCGATCGGCGCGTCGCTCGCGCCCGCGTCGTGGGCCACGTCATCGTCCCCACACGCCACGAGCACGCAGAGCGCGAGCGCGAGCGAGGGGAAGCAGGCCCCTCGCGACCGGAGCGATGCCGCGCGCCTCAAGTCAGCTCGAGCAGGCGCTTCGCGCGCACCTCGGCGGCGCGCATGATCTCGCCCGCTTCGTCGGCCGGCAGGCGGAGGCGCTCGATGAGCTTGGCGAGGATCTCGCGCTCGCTGTCGCTCTGTTCGCCGTCGACGAAGCTGAGGATGACCGCGTGCTGCAGCAGCTGACGGCGATCGGAGGCGCTGAGCTCGGTGAGCGGGATCTCGTCGATCGTCCGCGCCGTCTTCGCGTACTCGCGCAGCGCGTCCGCGTCCTCACCCGCGATCTCGAAGGCCGCGAGCAGCGCCTCGATGACCTCGGTCTCGCCGTCGTCCACTCGGCCGTCCGCCCAAGCGACGGCGACGAGCGATTTGATCATCGCTTCTTGGTAGTCCTGCATCTCGAGCGCAGCGTAGCAAGCCCGCCCGCGCGCCGGAAGCTTCCGATGAGCCCGGACGGGCGGATCCGCCATGGCTCCCCCGCCACTCGCCGCCACCTCGGACGCCACCTCTCGGACGCCTGTCCGCGTCGGGTGTCCCCCGTCGCCGAGGGCCTACGAGCGCGCACGACCGTCGCGGCCCGCCACGATGCATGGCACCATGTTTCGTATGGGCCCGGACGAAGGCTTCCTGCTCGTGGCGACTCCCCAGGCGGAGACCGAGCACCGTGAGACGGTGGTGCTCGTCGCCGTCCACGGGGACGAGGGCTCCCTCGGCTTCGTCCTCAACCGCCCGAGCGCCTGCACCTTGGCCGAGGCGATGGTCAACCTCGGCATCGAAGGTCGGGTCGCGCCCGACCGCCTCGCCTTCTTCGGCGGGCGCACGCGACCGGACATCGGCTGGATGCTCTTCGACGCGCGCGCCTGCGTCGAGCCCGAGGACAGCTGCCTGCTCTCCCCCGAGGTCGGCGTGACCGCCGCGGCCGACGCGATGGGGGCGATCCTCTCGGTCAACGCGCCCGCCCTGCTCTTGCTCGGCCACGTGACGTGGGAGCCCGGCGACCTGGACGACGAGATCGCTTCCGGCGCTTGGATCCGCGCGCCCTTCGTCGACCCGAGGTTGGTCTTCGAGACGCCCATCGCGCGCCGCTGGAGCGACGCGACCTGCGACGTCCTCGGCATGCCGCGCCCATGGCTCGGCGTCGCCCGCTTCGCGACGGCCTGACACGGAGCGTGCCCCGGGGGTCAGAGACGCCCGACTCGAGCGCGACGACGCTTACGGCCGGACGCTGACGCCCGACGCGCACGGCCGACGTCGACGCGACGCGTACGCCCGACGCGTGCGAGCCGCAGCCCGAGGGCCGCGGCTCACGCGTCACGTCACCACTCAGTGCGAGTGGCCGCCGTGTCCCTCCTCGTAGTCGGGCGAGACCGAGAGCGCGACGATCGAACCCGGCGCGCCGGGGAGCGCGATCTCGCGCTCGATCTCCCACTCCTCGGTGTGGATCTCCCGGACCCGCGAGCCCGCGGGGTCGGAGACGTAGACCCGATGCGCGCCGACCGAGAGCTGCGGACGCGGGGTGGCCGTCGCGTCGAACGCGGCGACGACCGCGAGCGGAGCGCCAGCGGGGCTCAGGTCCGGCTCGAGGCGGTGCAGGTTGCCGTCCACGGTCAGCACGATCACGTGCTCGCCATGCATGTCGAAGGTCAGCCCTCGCTGGCGCGCCGGGAGGGTCACGGGCGTCCCGAAGCTGCGCGCCGCGGGATCGATCCGCACGAGTCCGTCGGTGCCCCAGTTGCCGATGAACACCTCGCCGCGCGCCCAGAGCGAGCCCACGCGCGTGCCCTCGGGAGTCCCCGCCGGGTTGTCGATCTTGAAGAAGTCGAAGTGGTCGTCGTGGAAACGCGCCACGAGCACGCCATCGGCGCAGCCGAAGAGCACGTATTCACCGCCGGCGGCCTGCCCATGCAGACCGGGGCACGGGCCCTCCGACTCCGGCTCGCCATCCAGCGCGTCGATCTCCCAGACGCCGACGCGGTCGGGCCGGGCGCGCTCCTCGGGATCCGCGGGCGCGTCGGCGATCGACGCCAACACGTGCCCGAACGCAGGCATCGCGAGGCCGTGATGAGCCACGCCGGTCTCGAGCCGCCAGCGAGTCAGACTGCCCGCCGACAACGAACGCTCGAGCAGGATCTCCACCGCACCGGAGCCGTCGTAGAAGACCGCGACGTTGCCCTGATGGCGGGTGAAGTGGGTGGGGGTCGCGCCTTCGAAGCGCGTGTCCAAGAGGGAGGGCGCCCGCTTCTCGACGTGGAAATGGTCCCCATGCGATTCGAGGAGGATCCCCTGGTCGACGACGTGGACGACGTCGTCGTTGCGCTGCAGGACGTAGCCGTACCGCCCGTGCACCTCGCCGTAGAGCGTGGCCGGGCCTGAGACGTTCAACGTACCGACGAGCGTCGGCTGCGCCCCGTCGAGGTCCCACACCCAAACGGTGGGCTCCGTCGCGTGCGCGACGAGGAGCCGACCCCGAGTGATGTCCTCATCATGGTCGCCGTCGTGGTCGTGGTCGTGGCCACACCCGCTCGCCAGCGCCGCCGCCATCAGGCACGAAAGCCAAGCTGCTGTCTTCATCTCGCGCTCTCCCTTGGGCGATCGATCCTGGGTGTCGTCCACCCACGTCGCACCCTCCGTTCGATTCAGTCCTGTCGAACCGCGCCTCCCCACCTTGCGGGGCATCCGCGACGCGCTACGCATTGTGCTACTCAAGATGCTAATGCATCACGATTGCATGAAGATCAAGTCGAGGGCGCGCATTCCGTATTCTGCGGTGTGCGCGTTCGTCGCTTCGGCCCTGCAGCTCACGACGCCCCTCGCCCCCGCGGTCGCGCAGCCCGTCGCCCCGACCCTGCTCGAGCCCGCCCCCGCTCTCCCCGCCGTCGCGCCCGACGGTGCACACGTCGAGCTCTTCCTCCAGATCGAGGCGGACGGCGCATTGAGCGCCGTCGACGTCGACGCGATTAGCGCCCCAGACGCAGCGCGGGCGTGGGTCGAGGCCCGCGCGATCGAGGCCGCACGCGCGCTACGCTTCGCGCCCGCGCGGGTCGACGGGGAGCCCGTCGCGGTCCGAATCCGTTTCGTCGTCACCTTCCCCGCGCCCGAGCCTGGAGTCGCGGCGCAGGACGACCGGGAACCCCGAGCCGACACGGCTACTGCGCGCGAGGATCCGGAGGCCGCCGCGCCGAGCGATGCGAGCGCGAGCGAGCGGAACGAGCGGAACGAGCGGAACGAGCGGAACGAGCGGAACGAGGCGAGCGAGCCGACCGACGACGACGATGACGAAGACGCCCTCGGCGACGGCCCCGAGGGCCCCGGCTTCGGCGCGGAGGCCGTCGTCGATCCGAACCGACGCACACGCGAGGCGACGAGCGCGAGCGATCTCGACATCGAGGTCGGCGGCCTCCGCCGGGTCCCGCGCATGACGGCGCAGTCCTTCCTCACGCTCGCGCCCGGCATGCTCCTCACGCAGCACGGCGCCGAGGGCCACGCGATGTCGATGTTCCTGCGGGGCTTCGACGCCGCCGAGGGCGAAGACCTCGAGCTCCTCGTCGACGGCCTGCCGCTCAACGAGATCTCGAACGCGCACGGGCACGGCTACGCCGACATGACCTTCGTCATCCCGCAGGCCATCCGCGGCGTGCGGATGATCCAAGGGCCCTTCGATCCGATGCAGGGCGACTTCGCGACCGCGGGCACCGCGGAGCTCGTCCTCGGCTTCCCCGAGGATCAACGCGGGGTGCACCTCTCGCTCGGCTACGGCCGCTTCGGCGAGACGCGCCTCTTCTCGGCGTGGGCGCCAGCGGGCGAGCGCGAGGGGACCTTCGGCGCGTTCGCCTTCAACCGCGGCGACGGCTTCGGCCCGAACCGCGCGTTCCGCAACGGCTCGGTGATGCTGCGTTACGAGCACGCGCTCGACGCGAAGACGATCGTGCACGCGCTCGGCTTCGGGGCGCTCGCGAGCTTCCGCAGCGCCGGCGTGGTCCGCGAGGACGACGTGCGGCTCGGGCGCATGAGCAACTGCGGCCCGAGCCCGGAGGAGCAGCTCTTCTGCTTCTACGATCCCAACCAAGGCGGCAGCAGCGGCCGCGGCGGGGCGACGCTCGGCCTGCGCCGTCAGACGGGCAACCGCCGCCTCGAGCTCGCGCTCGGCGCGCAACGCCGCAACCTCCGCCTGCAGGAGAACTTCACGGGCTTCGTCACCGACCCGCGCACGGACGGCGGCCCTCAGCGCGGCGACAACCTCGATCAGCGCTACGAGGCGACCACGCTCTTCGCGCGGGGACGCTACGCGCTTCGCGCGCTGGCCTTCGGGCAACGGCAGGATCTCGAGGTCGGCATGGTCCTGCGCCACGACGCCGCCGAGACGCTCGCCGACCGCCGCCGCGACCGCCTCGCCGTGCCCTACCGAACGGAGTTCGATCGCGCGGTGCGCCAGACGCACGTCGGCGCGTACCTGCGGGGCGACGTCCGACCGACCGCGTGGCTCTCGCTGCTCGGTGGCGCGCGCGTCGACTACTTCGGCTTCGACGTCGTCGACCGCAATTTCCCCCCGATGGACGCGATCGGAGAGCGCCTCCCGCGCGCGGCCTATTCGGCGCACGGGGTCGCCGTCTCGCCTCGCGGCACCCTCCGGCTGCGGCTCCTCGAGGGCCTCGACTGGATCACCGCCTTCGGCCTCGGCGCGCGCTCGAGCGACGCGGCCGCCCTCTCGGAGGCCGAGCTCGCGCCCTTCGCGCGGGTCACGGCGCTCGAGTCGGGCCTCGTCTTCGAGCGGGAGCTGGCGGGCGTCGCCCTCGAAGGCCGCCTCACGGCGTTCGCGACGCGCATCTCGCAGGACCTCGTCTTCGACCCCACGGCGGGCCGCAACTCGGTGCTCGGCCCGTCGGCGCGCTCGGGCGCGGCGCTGCAGGCACGCGCGCGCATCGGCGACTGGCTCGACGTCCAAGGCAGCGTGACGTACACGCGCGGCCACCTGCAGACGGCGGACGCGGGGACCTTCGCGCTCTTCGACGGCCCCCGCCTCCCCTTCGTGCCGGCGTGGCTCGCGCGCCTCGACGCCGTCGCGCGCCACGAGCTCGACATCGGCGGGCAGCCCTTCTCCGGCAGCGCGGCGCTCGGCTTCACGCACGTCGGCAAGCGCCCCCTCCCCTTCGCGCAGCTCGCCGACCCCTACACGCTCGTCGATCTCGCGCTCTCGGTCGGCTGGCGCACGTACGAGCTCGGCCTGACGCTGCAGAACCTCTTCGACGCGCGCTACCGCAGCACCGAGCTGCATTACGCCTCGAACTTCCGCGACCCCTCGCTGCCGGCCTCGATGACGCCGACGCGCCACTACTCCGTCGGTGCGCCCCGGACCTTCCTGGTCACGCTGAGCGGTCGCTTCGCTGGCGAGCCGGAGCCCTGATGCCTGCCCTGGAGACGCAGCTCCTGCTGGATCACCCCGAGCTCTGGTCGGGGCCCAAGGTGGTGCTCGGCCCGCCAGGCGCCGACGTCGCGCAGCTCGGCGAAGGGACCTTCTGGATCCCCGACGCGCACGAGCGCGCGAGCGCAGCGCGCGGCGACCACGTCGTGGTCATCGGCGGCGTCACGCTCGACGCGCCCGCGCCGACGGCGATCGTCTACCTGCCCAAGGGCAACGCGCGGCGGGATCTCGCCCTCGCGCTCGCGGCCGCCAACGCGCAACGGCTCGTCTTGGTCGGACACGTGAAAGCGGGCATCAAGAGCGCGAAGAAGGGGCTCGGCGGGCTCGGGCGCGTGACGCGCGTCGAGCACGGCCGCCACTGCCAGCTCTTCGTCGCCGAGGTCTCCCCCACGGTGAAGTCCGCCACGATGGGGTCCGCCACGATGGGGTCCGCCACGATGGGGTCCGCCACGATGGGGTCCGCCACGATCGTCTCCGCGACCGACGGAACGGCAGACGGACCTGGGACGACCAGCTCGGCGACCGATAGGGCCACCGGCGGACATGCGGCGGCCGCGGGCTTCGCGCTGCGCGAGCGACGCTTCACGCTCGACGCCGAAGGCCTCACGCTCGTGAGCCTCCCCGGCGTCTTCGCAGAGGGCCGGCTCGACGACGCGACCGCCCTCTTGCTCGCGCATCTCGAGCTGCCGTCCACGGGGCGGCTGCTGGATCTCGGCTGTGGCGCGGGGCCCCTCGGGCTCGCGGCGAAGCGCCGAGCGAGCGGGCTCGAGGTCTGGCTCGCCGACGCCGACGACTTCGCGGTGGAGGCGGCGCGCCGCGGCGCGGCGGCGAACGGGCTCGACGTCGAGGTCAGGAGCAGCGACCTCTACGAGGCCCTCCCCGGACGCTTCGACGTGATCGTCTCGAACCCTCCGTTCCACCACGGCGTCGGGACCGAGTACGAGGTCACGCGCCGACTCATCCGCGAGGCGCCAGCGCACCTGCACCCGCGAGGAGAGCTCTGGCTCGTCGCGAACGCCTTTCTCCCGTGGGCCGAGACGCTCGACGAGGTCTTCGCCGAGGTCACGACGATCGCAGAGACCCGCCGCTTCCGCGTCGTCCGCGCTCGCCGCCCGCGCTGAGGCTCCTGCGCTCGTCGTGCATCCGAAGCGGGCGTCGACCGCAGGCGTCCGAGCGCGCGGAGGCCACGCGCCCGGCCACCGCGGGAGCCGTCAGGCGGCGATGCGCTTCTCGACCACGTCCAGGAGCTGCGCGACCGTCTCGATGCCGACGAGCTGGTCATCCGGGATCGAGATCGAGAGCTCGCGCTCCATCTCGCCGATGATCTCGAGCATCGCGAGGGAGTCGACGCCCATGTCCGCGATGACGCTCGTCTCGTCGAGGCTCGCGAACTTCTTCTCCGCGATCTCTTCCGCCTTCGTCCGAAACATCTTGATCAGCTTCACTCGATCCATCGCTCGTTCCTCTGCCGCCCGCTGCGGCGGGGTGTCTTTATCCGATGAGCGCACCGCTGACAACGTGCGGGGGCGATTCGGCCGTCGCGGACGAAGAGCGGCCGCACCTCGTCCGTCGTGCGCGGACGATCGCGCGCTCCGCGCACGGCCAAGCTCGCGCGCCCCCAGCTCGACGCGCCGCGCTCGACCGCAGCGCCGAGCCTTCGGCCGCGGTGCACGACAGCTGCACAGCGCGCGTGCGCCCGACCCGAGGATGCTGCTACGCTCCCCTTCCCGTGCGTCGTCTCACCGCCATCGGCCTCGTGGCCGCGCTCGCTTCGCTCGCGGCGGCCTCTGGCGCCTCGTTCGGGGCGGCCCAGCCCTCCCCCGAGGTGCGAGAGCGCCACGACCGCGCCCGCACCCGCACGCCCGAAGCGACGGAGGCGGATCGCTCAGAGGCTCCAAGCGCGCCGACCTTCGTCATCCCGACGAGCACCCGCAGCTCTTCCGTGGGGCTGACCAACCGCGGCCGACTCTTGCGCGCCGCCAGGGTGCGACCGAGCGCGGCCGTGCACGTGCGCAACCCCTCGCACGCGTTCGGCACCGAGGAGATGGTCGCGCTCGTCCAATGGGCCGCCGAGCAGGTCCAGCGCGAGCACCCCGGCGCGCGCCTCAACCTCGGCGACATCTCGCGCGAGCGAGGCGGCGTCCTGCGGCCGCACCGCTCCCACCGCGCTGGGCGCGACGCCGACCTCGGCTTCTACCTGAAGGACGCCGAGACGGGCGCACCCTTCGACGCCCAGCACTTCATCGCGCTACCCCGGGGGCGTCCCGGCACCGACCGCCGGGGCGGCACCTACGACTTCGACGACGCCCGCAACTGGTCGCTCGTGGCCGCGCTCGTCGGCCAGGACGCGGTGCCGGTCCAGTACATCATGGTCATCGCGCCGCTCAAGGAGCGCCTCCTCGCCGAGGGCCGCCGCCGCGGCGCGTCCGAGGAGCTGCTCGCGCGGGTGGACGCGGTCGTCGGTCCCCAGCGGACCGGGCGCGGCCCCGCCGCCCTCTTCGGCACGCACGACTCGCACTTCCACATCCGCATCTTCTGCGCCGACGACGATCGCCCGCGCTGCGTCGACACCGCGCCCTACCACCCCTGGGTCGGGCGACGCGCGGGCCCGCCCCCCAGCCGCGCGACGCGCTCGCGGGGCACGTCGATGCGCAGCTCGACGCGGATGCGCGGGGTCTCGACGCGCGGCACCTCCTCGATGCGCGGCACGCGCGGGAGCTCCTCGACGCGCGGCACCTCCTCGATGCGCGGCACGCGCGGGAGCTCCTCGACGCGCGGGAGCTCGTCGATGCGGAGCAGCTCCTCGATGCGCAGCGTCGCCGCCGGACGCCGCTGAAGGAAGCTGAAGAGAAGCTCAGCCGTTCTTGGCAAGCCGCCAAAGAAGCTCAATAGATGCCCGGGAAGATCCGGAAGCGAGCGCGCTCCGCGTAGCGCGACCACAGCTCCCCATACTTCGCGCGACAGCGGCGATCGTCTCGCCCGGCGCGCTGCACGAGCAGGATGACGAGCGAGAGCGGGAGCAGCCACGGCCACGGCGTGGAGAAGCCCGCGCAGAGCGCGAACGACACGTAGACGCCGATCTCGCCCGTGTAGTTCACCTTCCGCCCTATCCCCCACCATCCGCTCACCAAGAGCCGCCCCCCGAGCAGCTCGGGCGCCTTGCCCCAGATCGGCCGGGACGGGTCCCGCTTGAAGCGATCCTTCTGCCAGTTCGCTTCGCGGAAGACCCAATGACTCACGACGTGGAAGAGCGTGATCAGCCCGTAGCCCCACCAGGGCCAGGGCTGATGCGCGCCCCCCTCGAAGCCGCGATCGAGCACCCACCAGCCGCAGAGGCTGTAGAGGAAAGGGACGTAGACGAGATCCCCCCAGACGAGCATGAAGCCGAGGCGCTCTGCGAGGATGTCCCACGTGGAGAGCATGAAGCGCTCGGCGACGTAGTGCGTGAAGAGGTAGCTCCAGACGAACGCCTGGTAGAGCCACATCTCCGGCGTCACGACGCCGTACTGGTCATGCTGGGCGAAGGCGAACGCGGAGACGATGACCGCCAACCCGAGCAGGCTCGGCTGGTAGAGGAACATCTTGAGATCCACCCCCGCGAGGCGAGGGTTGAGCTCGACGCCGAACCAGAGATCGTGCAACGCGGGCGGGAGCGGCGAGGCCTCGCGGCGCGCGTCGAGGTCTGGCGTCCGCCGCCGCCCCCGCACGAAGAGGTAGAGGGTGCCCCCGAAGGCGAGCACGTTCGCGACGACGAAGAGGCTCCAGAAGTGGCTCAGCAGCGGCGCGAGCGAGACGCCCCCGAGCGCGGCGCCGACGACGCCGGCCAGCGTGAGCAAGTAGAGGGGGAAGCCGGTGAGGCGATAGCGCTCTCGCGTCCCCTCGGGTGTCTCGAAGCCGTCGACGTAGGGGATGGGCAAGAGACGTGCGAGCACGAAGAGGGTGAGCACGAAGGCACCCACCCAGAGGCTCGCGCGCCCGAGCGACTCGGGCGTGACCGGGAGCAGCTCGATCAATCGATGCGACGCAGCTTCATCTGCACGTCGCTCGACCAATGCGCGTCGAACGCGCGCACGCAGGTGTCGAGGTAGCGCTCGTAGTCCACGAAGACCTGGTCACCCCAGCGCTCGCGGATCGTCGCCTCGTGCAGCCGCAGGCGGCGCAGCCACTCGCCCGTCGTCTTGCCGTACGACTCGCGCTGCGTTCGCACCTCGAGGATCTCCCAGCGCGGGTTCACGGCCGCGACGAGCTCCTCGAGGCGCGGGTTGAGGCCACCCGGGAAGATCACGTCGGCGGTGAAGGCGAGGTCCGCGAGATCCTTGCGCGTGCGGGGCACGCGGTTGCGGAGAATCGCCTGGAAGCCGAAGCACGCGCCGGGCTTCACCCACTCCGCCACCTTCGTGAAGTAGGTGCGGTAGAGTTCGATGGCCATGCCCTTGCGGCTCTGCTCGGGCGAGCAGAGGTGGTCGATCATCTCGATCGAGACGAGCGCGTCGTACTTCTCCTCGGGGACGTACTCCGCGTAGTCCTTCACGATCGCTTTGACGCCGGGCAGCTTCTTCTGATCGTGGATCCAGTCGCACTGCGCGGTCGAGAGCGTGATCCCGTGCGCCCGCTTCACGTTGCGCTCGCGGACTAGGTACTCGAGCATCGCGCCCCACCCGCACCCGATGTCGAGCACGAGGCTCTCGGGGGTGATCTCGGCGTAGTCGGCGAGGATGCGGCACTTCTGGATCTGCGCCTGCTCCAGCGTCTCGTTTCCGGTGAGGTAGCTCCCGGAGGTGTAGTGCATGTTCTCGTCGAGCCAGAGCTCGAAGAACTCGTTCGAGACGTCGTAGGAGACCTCGATGTCAGCCTGGGTGCTCGTCATGACGGCCGAACGTGACACGCGATCGGCCCACGGGAAAGGCACGAAAGGCCGGACGAACGGCCGAAATTGCGCCCACGTCTCCGCTCGTCCCCCCGCCCACCGGTCGGCTCCCGCTCCGGCAGAGCCCTCCGACCCGCTCGACGCGCGCGCTCCTTCGGCGTACGAGAGAGGGATGTCCGTCCCCGAGTCGACCGTCGAGGCGGTGGTGCGCGAGGTCTCCGAGCGGATGAGCGACCCGTCCTACGGGCAGCTCGCGGTGGGCACCTTCGTCGCCGCCCAGCCCCACGTGGCGCGCTTCCTCTCGGCCGCAGGCGCGAAGCTCGGCGCCGACGTCGTCGTACACGCGGCGTTTCACGCGGAGGTGCTCCGGGAGTGCCTCGAGCGCCACCGCGGCGCGCCGCTGCGCACCGCCAGCTTCCGCGATCTCGACGACGCGGCGGGGGACGACGCCGCGCGGCGCTTCGGCCAGAAGGAGCCGGCGCTCGCGAGCTACCTCGCGTCCAACGTCGACGAGATCCCGCTCCGCGATCTGCTGGCGCACGTCGGGCTGACGCTCAGCCGCTGACCGCCGACGCGCGACACCGCGCGTTCGACGTCCCCCCTGCGCCCAGCGCGCCCGAGAGACCGGGCCGCTCGAACGCGGCTGCGCTCAGCGCGCCCCGAAGAGCCCGAGCAGCTCGAGCGCGGCCGCCGTCGGGGGGACGCGACCGCCGCGAACCTCTGCCTCGAGCACGGGCAAGCGCGCGCGGACGCCTGCGTGGCGGCGGAGCGCCGCGAAGAGGCCGTCTTCGAGCATCCGCCACATCCAGCGCACCATCTGCCGCTCCCGCCTCGCGGCGAGGGCGCCGCTGGCTTCCGCCGCCGCGCGTGTCTCGACGAGGGTCTGCCAGACCTCGGACAGGCCCGTGCCCTCGAGGCTGCTGCAGGTGAGCACGGGGATCTCGCGGCCACGCAGGAGGCGCAGCGCGGCGCGGTGCTCCGCCCGAGCCTGCTCGGCGCGCGTCACGTTCGCGCCATCCGCCTTCGTCATCACCAGCACGTCGACCGCCTCCAGGATCCCGCGCTTGATCCCCTGGAGGTCATCCCCACCGCCCGCGATCAGCAGCACGAGGGTCACGTCGACCATCTCGCTGACGACCGTCTCGCTCTGACCGACGCCGACCGTCTCGACCATGACGACGTCGAAGCCCGCCGCCTCGCAGAGCAGCATCGACTCGCGCGTCTTGCGCGCCACCCCGCCCAGCGTGCCGCCGCTCGGCGAGGGACGGATGTACGCGCGCTCGTCCCGCGAGAGCGCGGCCATGCGGGTCTTGTCGCCCAAGATGCTGCCGCCGCTCACCTGACTCGACGGGTCGATGGTCAGCACCGCGACCCGATGACCCGCCTCGACGAGGCGCATGCCCATCGCGTCGATGAACGTGCTCTTGCCCGCACCAGGCACGCCGCTCACCCCGACCCGAATGGCCCGGCCCGTATGGGGGAGCAGCCGCCCTAGCAGCTCTTGCGCCTCCTGCTCGTGGCGCGGGTGCTCGCTCTCGATCAGCGTGATCGCGCGCGCGAGCGACGCGCGATCCCCCGCTCGGACCCCCGCTTCGAGCGCGTCGAGGGACGGCCGCGCCATCACTCGCCGTCGGGCTTCGTCGGCGGGACGGTCATCGCCATCGGATCGACCGCCTCGAAGGTGCCGGTCGTCCGCTCGCTGCGCTCGCGTCGCGCGTGCGCCTCCGCCTCGACGGGATCCTCGATCCCCTCGAGCGCGTCGATCAGCCTCACGGCGGCCTCGCCGATCACGGTCCCCGGTCCGAAGATCGCGGCCGCGCCCGCCTCGCGGAGGGCCGGGTAGTCGTCGGGCGGGATCACGCCGCCGACCACCACCATGATGTCCTCGCGCCCGAGCGCGTCGAGGGCCTTGCGGAGCTGCGGCACGAGCGTGAGATGCCCCGCGGCGAGGCTCGACGCGCCCACGACGTGCACGTCGTTCTCCACCGCCTGCCGCGCCGTCTCCTCGGGCGTCTGGAAGAGCGGTCCGACGTCGACGTCGAAGCCGAGGTCCGCGAAGGCCGTCGCGATCACCTTCTGGCCCCGATCGTGCCCGTCCTGCCCCATCTTCGCGACGAGGATGCGCGGACGCCGGCCTTGGCTCTCGAAGAAAGCCTCCGCGCGCGCCCGCGCCTTCTGCACCGTCGCGTCGTCGCTCGCCTCACCCGTGTACACGCCGCTGATGCTCCGGATCGTGGCCTCATAACGGCCGTAGACCTTCTCGAGCGCGGCGCTCATCTCGCCGACGCTCGCGTACGCACGCGCCGCGTCGATCGAGAGCGCGAGCAGGTTGCCCTCGCCCGACTCCGCGGCCTTCGTCATCGCGTCGAGGCGCCGCCGCACCTCGCCCTCGTCGCGCATCGCGCGCAGCTGGGCGAGGCGCGCGATCTGCGCTTCGCGCACGGCGGCGTTGTCCACCTTGAGGACCGGGATCGGATCCTCCTTCGCGAGGGGGTGGACGTTGACGCCGATGATCGGCTGCTTGCCAGAGTCGATGCGCGCCTGCGTGCGGGCGGCCGCCTCCTCGATGCGAAGCTTCGGCAGGCCCTCTTCGATGGCCTTCGTCATCCCCCCGAGCGCCTCGACCTCCTCGATGTGCGCCCAAGCCTTCGTCGCGAGCTCGTGCGTCAGCCGCTCGACGAAGTAGCTCCCTCCCCACGGGTCGATCGTCCGGGTCGTACCGCTCTCGAGCTGCAGGTGGAGCTGCGTGTTGCGCGCGATGCGCGCGCTGAAGTCGGTCGGCAGCGCGAGCGCCTCGTCGAGCGAGTTCGTGTGCAGGCTCTGGGTATGACCCTGCGTCGCCGCCATCGCCTCGATCGCGGTGCGCACGACGTTGTTGTAGACGTCCTGCGCCGTGAGCGACCAACCGCTCGTCTGGCAGTGCGTGCGCAGCGCGAGGGATTTGTCGCTCTTCGGCTCGAACTGCCGCACGATCTTCGCCCAGAGCATCCGCGCGGCGCGGAGCTTGGCGACCTCCATGAAGAAGTGGGTGCCGATGGCGAAGAAGAACGACAGCCGCGGCGCGAAGGCGTCGATGTCGAGCCCCGCCGCGAGGCCCGTGCGCACGTACTCGAGCCCATCGGCGAGCGTGTAGCCGAGCTCGAGGTCGGCCGTCGCGCCGGCCTCCTGCATGTGGTAGCCGCTGATCGAGATGCTGTTGAAGCGCGGCATGTGGTTCGCGGTGTGCGCGATGATGTCCGACACGATCCGCATCGAGGGCTTCGGCGGATAGATGTACGTGTTGCGGACCATGAACTCCTTGAGGATGTCGTTCTGGATGGTCCCGCTGAGCTTCGCCTGCGAGACGCCCTGCTCTTCGCCCGCGACCACGTAGAGCGCCAGCACCGGCAGCACGGCGCCGTTCATCGTCATCGAGACGCTCATCTCGCCGAGCGGGATCGCGTCGAAGAGGATGCGCATGTCGAGGATCGAGTCGATCGCGACGCCCGCCATCCCGACGTCGCCGGCGACCCGCGGGTGGTCGCTGTCGTAGCCGCGGTGGGTCGCGAGATCGAAGGCGATCGACAGCCCCTTCTGGCCCGCCGCGAGGTTGCGCCGGTAGAAGGCGTTGCTCTCCTCCGCGGTCGAGAAGCCGGCGTATTGCCGCACCGTCCAGGGCCGCTCGACGTACATGGTCGAGTAGGGGCCACGCACGAAGGGCGGGATCCCCGGCACCGTCCCGAGGTGGCCGACGCCCTCGAGCTCTCCCCCGTCGTACGAGGCGCGGACGGGGATGCCCTCCGGCGTCATCCACGGCTCGCTCGGCGCCCGCGCCGCCTCGGGGAGCGCGGGGAAGTCGTCGTCGAAGCCGATCTCGGCGAAGCTCGGCAGCCGGGACATCTCGTCGGTCGAGTCGACGCTCACGACGCCCCCTCCACTGCGCGCATCACGCGCGTCAAGGTCGCGAGCACGTCGTCGCCCGCGAAGAGCCAGTCATCCACCCCGCGCTTCTTCAGCGTCGCGGCCACCTCGGCGGGCGGCTTGCCCGCGAGCAAGACGAGCCGCGCGCCCTTGGCCTTGAGCGCTGGCGCGAGCTCCGCCGCCTCGGTCTCGTGCCGCTCGTTCGCGCAGACGATCACCGCGACGTCGGCGTCGGAGGCGTCCATCGCCGCCGTGGCGCCCGCGACGTCCGCGCTGCCAGCCAAGACCGACTCGACGCCCGCCGCCGCGAGCAGGTTCTGAGTCCAGGAGAGGCGCGCGTGGTGCTCCGCCAGCGGCCCGAGCGTCGCGAGCAGCGCGCGCGGCCGGTGGCCACGGCCGCGCACGAACCGGTCGCTCTGATCGCGGAGCGCCTCCCACGGCGCCGCCGGGCGGAGCGGCAGGAGCGGCTCGACGAAGAGGGAGGGCTGCCCCGCGCGCAAGAGCATCGCGAGCGAGAAGACGTCGACCCCGAGCCGCACGGCGTCGTAGGCGCGCGTCGCGATGGCGCCGGGCTCGGCGTTCCGGTCGCGCAAGGCCTGCACGAGCGTGAGCAGCGCCCCGTGGCGCTTCTCCGCGGTCGACTCCGAGAAGGTGTTGCCGATCTCGGCCTCGACCTCTTCGAGGCGGACCGCGTCGCGCACCACCGGCGCCTCGTCGAGCAGCGGGAACTCGCTCACCCCGAGCACCGGCTCGCGACGCGTCCCGAGCCGGCGGAGGCGCTCGCTCCGGCGCGCGTCGAGCGCGGCCGCGACGTGCCCGTTTCGGATCGCTCGCGCCATGCCGCCCTTCGCCTCGACCTCGCGGAAGAGCCCCCACGCCTCGCGCGCGAACGCCGTCGTGAGCGACTCGAGCGCGTACGCGCCGGCCGCCGGATCTTCGACGCGATCGAGGTGGCTCTCTTCGCGCAGGACGAGCTGGGTGTTCCGCGCGACGCGGCGCGCGAACGCGTCGCTCGGGCCGATGGCCACGTCGAAGGGCGCGCAGCCGACGGAATCGGCGCCGCCGAGCGCGCCCGCAAAGACCTCGGCCGTCCCCCGCAAGAGGTTGACCCAGGGGTCGCGGCGGTTGCGGCGCGCGCTCACGCTTCGCGCGTGGATGTGCGCGCGGCGTGCCTCCGCGCCCGCCGCCGACGCCGCCATCGCCTTCGCCCACAGCCACCGCATCGCGCGGAGCTTCGCGATCGACTGTAGGGGCTGGTCGGTGACACCGAGCGCGAAGACGAGCTGCCGTGCGGCCGGCTCGAGGGCGATTCCCGCGTCGAGCAGCGCCCGGATGTACTCGAGCGCCGTCGCGAGCGCCCACGCGAGCTCCTGCGCCTCGGTCGCGCCAGCGTCGACGTAGGCGCGCGTGCTCACGAGCGCCGTCCGCATCCCCGGCGTGCGCTCGGCGGCGAAGCACGCGAGCTCGCCGAGCTGGCGGCGCGTCGCCGTCCAGCCCGAGCCGAGCGTCCCGGTGCGGGCGAGGGTGCCGAGCGGGTCGAAGCCGAAGCCTCCGTGGAGCGCGTCGAGCGGCACCCCACGCTCATCGGCGACGGCCGCGAGCGCCAACCCGAGCCCGAGGGCGTCTCCCTCCGGCTCGAGGTAGACGGGCACCCGCGCCAGGTCGACGGATCGCAAGACGACCGAGAGGTCGCCCGCCGTGAGCACGCGGGTGCCGTGGTCCAGCCCCGCGACGAGCCAGACGCCCTCCACTCCCCGCGCGAGATCCTCGGCGATGGCCGAGGAGCAGACCTCCATCCGCGGGTCGTCGTACTCTTGGATGACGCGCCAGGGTCCCGCGCGCCGAGGCACGTCGCGCGGCATCACCCCAGAGGCTTCCACGTAGAGCGGCTCGAGCGTCGTCCCTGGGCTGAGCGAGGTCCGGAGCCGCCCGAGGTCCGCACCTCGGAGGTCCGCGTCGACCTTCGCCCGCCACTCGTCGAGCCCCGCTGCCCCGAACCCTTCGGTGAAGGAGCCTTGCACGCAGCGGGTGTAAACCAGCCGCGCGTCCCCGTCGAGCACCCCAACGTCCAAATCCCTCGCGAGCGAGCGGCGAATGGCGCCCACGCGGTGAGCCCCGCGCGCGGTCACGTGTCGAGGATGAGTCGCTCATCGGGGCGTGACGGATCCGTCGGCGCCATGCGGACTGGCCTCCCCCGAGCGAGGGGCGTGGGATCGCGATCTCGAAAAAACGCACGAATCCGCAAATCAACCCTCCGCGCCGAGCGTCTCATCTCCGTGGTTCGCTCACAGAGAGAGGAGGGTCGCGGCGCTTCCGGCTCGCCGGTGCGCAAAGAACGTGCAACGGTCGGGGCCGTCGTGGGGGACATGACTCAACAGCCCATCTTGGTCGTCGACGACGACCCCATCCTGCGAGGCGCGCTCGCCCGCATCCTGCGGGCCGAAGGGCTCACCGTGGTCGAGGCCGCCGACGAGGAGGCCGCCGTGTCGCTCGCGCGCGAACACGTGCCCCGCGTCGTGGTGCTCGACGACTCTCGGCCTGGCCTCGACGGCGAGGGCCTGCTCCACCGGCTCCGCGCCGATCTGAGGGAGCAGGCGCCGAGGACGGTGCTGCTGACCACGGGGCATCACCCCGAAGCGCGCGCCGCCGCGCTCGGCGTGTTCGGCCTATGCAAGCCATTCCGCGTCGAGGATCTGCTCGACGCGCTCGACGCGCACCGCCCGCTCGTGGAGTGAGGCGCTCGCGCCGCCCTCAATACGGCGCGAACGGCGCTCGGCTGGCGCGCGCGCCGTTGAGGCGTCGTAGCTCTTCGGGGGAGAAGGCCTCGGCCGACCCCGCGGGCAGCTGCTCGCGGACGAAGTCCACGACCAGCTCGCGCGCCGCCTCGCCCATCTCGTCGTCTGCGAGCTCGTCCCAGAACGCGAAGAGGGCCCGCCGGCGGGCCGGCGCGCTCCCGCGGCCCTCCCACAGCCGCGTCAGCTGGGCCCGAACGCGCGGGAGGCCGAGGCGGGCGGTCTGCGCCTGGTGCTCGCGGACCAGGCGCTCGCGCAGCTCCGCGGTCTCTTCGAGGAACCACATGCGCTCGGCGTAGTGCGGATCGTTGCCGCGACGCCGCTCCATCCGTTCGCTGATGTCGAAGCGGAAGCCCGCGCCGAGCGTCTCGGGGGGCCCGCCGAGCCCGCGGTCGAATTGGATCGGTCCACGATCGGTGAAGCGCACGGTGCCGTCGGGCAGCACCCGCGCGACGAAGGCCGGGCCATGCCACTCGTGGCTGCCGTCTGGACGTCGCTCGAGCTCCGGCGTGGGGCGCCGCGAGGTGTGCGGCGGGCCGGCCGCCGCGCGCAGATCGTCCCTGACGCGCGCCGCGAGCGCTTGACCCGAGCGCGCCGGGACCTCGACGTCGCCCGTCACCGAAGCGCGCGCGACGGCGGAGGGGCTGAGCACCCAGGGCGCTGGCCGCGGGCGGGGAGATCCCTCACCGCGCGGCGGTCGGTCGACGTGGGGCGCGAGGGAGGTGGACTCGCTCGACGTCTCGCTCGTCGCCTCGAGCTGTGCCCCGGCCTCCCCCGCCTCGACGGGGCCGGGGATGCCGCCGCCGCGCGCCCGCGCTCGTGTGACGCGGAGCGGCGCCGCGGCGAGGAGCACCTCGCGCGTGTCGTCTGGTGCGACGATCGGCTCGGCCGGCGTGATCGGCGGCTCGACCACGTCGAAGAAGACCTCGCCCGCGCTGCCGGCCGTGCTCGCCAGCGTGACGAAGCCGACGGGCGACGGCGCGAGGGCGACCAGGAGCGTGTGCCCGGCCACGGAGGTCCCAAACGCGGCGAGCAGCGCCCTCACGCGGGACCAACGCTTCCGTGGCTCGGAGATTCCACGCGCGAAGGGTAGTCCCGCTCGCGCCCGGACACCACGGGGCGCAGGATCGCTCCCGAGACGGCGAGGTCGCCGCCGCTGTCGCCAGCTCCGAGGGCGCTCACTTCACGATCAGGTTCAGGATGCGGCCCGGCACCCAGATGGTCTTGCGCAGGGTCCCGGCGGCCAAGGCCTCGGCGACCTTCTCGTCGGCCCGCGCCGCCTCGAGCGCGGCGGCCTCGTCGGCGTCCGCGGGGAGCATGACCACCCCACGCTTCTTGCCGTTGATCTGCACCGGGACCTCGACGACGTCGTCGACGAGCAGCGCCGGATCCGCCTGCGGCCACGCGGCGCGCTGGATCGAACCCTCGCGACCGATCATCTCCCACATCTCCTCGCCGAGATGCGGCGCGAAGGGGTGGAGGAGCTGCGCGAGGACGGCGACGCCCTCGCGCGGCGCGCCGGCCTTCTGCAGCTCGTTCGAGAGCACCATCATCGCGCTGATCGCCGTGTTGAAGCGCAGCCCGTCGATGTCGCTCGTCACCTTCGCGATCGTCTTGTGCGCGAGGCGCAGCACATCGCCTTCGAGCGGGACGTCCTTCGCGTCCTTGGCCAGGCGCCAGGCGCGCTCGAGGAAGCGACGCACGCCGTGGATGCTGTCGGTGTTCCAGGGCTTGCTCGCCTCGAGCGGCCCCATGAACATCTCGTAGCAGCGGAGCGCGTCGGCCCCGAACGCCTTCACGATGTCATCGGGGTTGACGACGTTGCCGCGCGCCTTGCTCATCTTGTGAGCCTTCGCGTCGAGCGAGACCCCGGGGTCGCTCGCGAGCACGAACCGGCCGTCTTTGGTCTTCTCGACCTGCTCGGCCGGATAACGAGTCCCGTCCGCCGCCGTGTACTCGATCTCGCCGAGGATGATCCCCTGGTGGACGAGCTTCGTGAAGGGCTCGGGCACCGGCACGAGGCCCTCATCGTAGAGGACCATGTGCCAGAAGCGCGCGTAGAGCAGGTGGAGCACCGCGTGCTCGGCGCCGCCGACGTAGAGGTCGACGGGCAGCCACGTCTTCACCGCCTCGGGTGACCAGCCGGCCTCGTCGTTGTGCGGGTCGCAGAAGCGCAGGTAGTACCAGCACGAGCCCGCCCACTGCGGCATCGTGTTCGTCTCCCGCGCGAGCCAGCGGCCGTCCCGCTGGAAGAAGCGCCAGTCCTTGGCGCGGGCGAGCACCCCGGCCGGGTCGTCGCCGGGCTGGAAGTCGTCGAGCTCGGGCAGGCGCACCGGCAGCTCGGACTCCTCGACCGCGATGGGCTCGTCGTAGTGGATGAAGTAGTCGTCCCCCTCCACCGCGGTCGACGCGCTCGCCGCGCTGCCGCGCCGCGGATCGCCCTTCGTCGTCACGGGGAAGTAGATCGGGAAGGGCTCACCCCAGTAGCGCTGGCGGCTGAAGACCCAGTCGCGGAGCTTCGTCTCGACGCGCCGCTTGCCCTTGCCGTCGCGCTCGAGGTCCGCGGTGATCGCGGCCTTCACCTCGGCCGTCGGCATGCCGTCGTAGCGGCCACTGTTCACCGCGACGCCCGCCTCGGTCATCGCCTCGTCGAGCGGGCCCGCGCCCTCGCCTTCCTTCGCGACGACCTGGATGATGGGGATGTCGAAGGTCTTCGCGAACTCGAAGTCGCGCGTGTCGTGCGCGGGTACGGCCATGATGGCGCCCGTGCCGTAGCCCATCAGCACGTAGTCCGCGATCCAGATGGGGACCTCGGCGCCGCTCACGGGGTTGATGGCGTAGCCGCCGGTGAAGACGCCGCTCTTCTCCTTGCTCGCCTGCCGGTCGAGGTCGCTCTTGTTCTTGGCGCTCGCGACGTACGTCTCGACGGCGGCGCGCTGCGCGTCGCTCGTCACCGCCTCGACGAGCGGGTGCTCGGGCGCGAGCACCATGAAGGTCGCGCCGAAGAGCGTATCCGGACGCGTCGTGAAGACCTCGATGGTGCGGCCCGGATGATCCTTCACCGCGAAGACGACCTCGGCGCCCTCGGAGCGCCCGATCCACTCACGCTGCATCGTGCGCGTGGAGCTCGGCCACTCCACGTCGTCGAGCCCCGCGAGCAGCCGGTCCGCGTAGGCGGTGATCTTCAGCACCCACTGGCGCAGCGGCACGCGCACGACCGGGTGCGCACCGCGCTCGCTCTTGCCGTCGATGACCTCTTCGTTGGAGAGGACGGTGCCGAGCGCGGCGCACCAGTTGACCTTGACCTCGTCCTGATAGGCGAGCCCGCGGCGGAAGAGCTGCAGGAAGATCCACTGCGTCCAGCGCACGTAGGCGGGGTCGGTCGTGTCGACCTCGCGGCTCCAGTCGTAGCTGAAGCCGAGCATCTTCAGCTGGCGGCGGAAGTTGTCGACGTTGGCCGCGGTGGTCGCCGCCGGGTGCGTGCCCGTCTTGATGGCGTGCTGCTCGGCCGGCAGGCCGAAGGCGTCCCAGCCCATCGGGTGGAGCACGTGGCGGCCCTGCGCCCGCTTCGCGCGGCAGAGGATGTCCGTCGCGGTGTAGCCCTCGGGGTGACCGACGTGGAGCCCCGCCCCCGAGGGGTAGGGGAACATGTCGAGCACGTAGAGCTTCTTGGCCGGATCGGGGCGCTCGGGCGTGCGGAAGGTGTCGTCCTCCTCCCAGAAGCGCTGCCACTTCGGCTCGATGGTGGCGGGGTCGTAGCGGTCCTCGGCGCGGCTCTCGTCCATGCGAGCGCACCCATAGCGCAGTCGGTGCCGAAGTCGAAAGCACGTCGTGGCCGCGTCGCCGTGGCACCGGCCGTATCGCGTCCGGGTCCGGCACCGCGTCCGGCGCGCTCGCGCGTCGTGCCAGGAGCGGTCCTTCAGCGCGGCGGCGAGAGAAAGCGCACCCCGGGCGCCACGATCGGCGTCGGGCTCTGGTGGGTCGAGGGGCCGAGGCCGGCGCTCCCGCCGATCGGCGTAGCCCCAGCGCAGCTCACCTCACCGCCAGCGTGGAGCGCGCAGCAGAAGTTCCAGCCACAGCCGACGTCGACGATGGGTCCGAGCGCCGAGTCTCGCTGGTAACGCGCGGCCCGCGTCAGGTCGACGGGCTCGGCGCTCCCGCTCCCGCTCTGGCCGAGGTCGTTCGCTCCCCAGCAGCGCGCCCCTCCGCCCCGAACGACGGCGCAGATCGAGTCGGTCGCGTCTCCGAGCGCGACGGCGTCCCGCACGCCGCGGACGGCGACGGGCTGGTGGGCGTCGTGCTCGCGGCCCATCGCGCCGTCCCCGATCTGCCCGTCCTCGTTGCTCCCCCAGCACACGACCCCGCCTGCTCGGCGCAGCGCGCAGAAGGTCAGCTTCCCGCCGGCGAGGGCGACGGCGTCGCGGAGGCCGACGACCTCGACGGGAGACGCCGACCCGCGCATCTGCCCCGCGCCGAGCTGGCCGCGGGAGCCGCGGCCCCAACACCGCACGTGGCCGCTGCGCAGTAGCGCGCAAGCCGCGTCCACCCCCACGCGCACGTCGGCCACGTCATCCAGCCCGGCCACCCGCGCGGGGCGCGGCTCGGGCTCGCCACGCCCGCGCTCGAGCGGGGCCCCGAGCTCGTCGCCGACGCAGCTCGAGCCTCCGTCAGCGTGGACCGCGCACAGCACCATTGCGTTCGCGGGCCCCCCGACGCTGATCGAGACGGCCGGGTCGAGCCCCTCGACTGGCACCGGCGCGCTCGACTCGAGGCGCGCGCCGAGCTGGCCCCAGCAGACGACGCCTCCCCCGCGCCGGAGCGCGCAGGCCCGCCCGAGCCCCACGGCCACCTGCACCGCGTCCGTCAGCCCCACCACCTCGCGCGCCGAGTCGCTCGCGTTCGCGCGCGTCGAGCCCGTCCCGAGCCGCCCCCCCGCCCCATCGCCAAAGCAGAGCACTCGGCCATCACCCCGGACCCCGCAGACCTCGCTGCTCCCGACCGCGAACCCTCGAACCACGCCCCTCCGGTGTTCCACCTCGGACTCGGATTCGGACTCGGATTCGGACTCGGATTCGGACTCGGATTCGGACTCGGATTCGGACTCGGAAGCGGACGCGGAACCGGACGCGGAACCGGACGCGGAACCGGACGCGGAACCGGACGCGGATTCGGACGCGGAACCGGACGCGGATTCCGACGCGGATTCGGACGCGGATTCGGACGCGGATTCGGACACGGAACCCGACGCGGATTCGGAATCGGAACGAGACACCAGGTCGAAGACCACCGCCGCGACCTTCAACGCGGCGCCCGATCCGTTCCCCATCCGCCCATACGTCGCCGCCCCCCAACAGCGGAGCCGCCCTTCCCCCTCGACGACGCAGGCGTGGTCGCGCCCCGTCGCCAGGAAGGACGCGCCGTCAACCTCGCGAACCTCGGTCGGCGCCGTCACGTGACCCTCTCGGGAACCGACCCCGAGCAGCTCGGCCGTGAAGTTGTTGTAGCCCCAGCACCTCACCTCACCGCCCTCGAGGCGCGCGCAAGTGCGCTGGAGCGCGAGCGCGAGCTGCGCGACTCGCTGGCCAGCGAGCGCCGGGACGAACGTCGGACTCGTCGAGCGCTCCCGGCTCCCCGACGAGCCATCGCCGAGCTGCCCCGCGTCGTTGGCCCCCCAGCACATCAACCCCGCCGCGAGCGCCGCGCACGAGTGGTTGCCGCCAGCGCCGATCGTCGTCACGCCCGAGAGCCGCTCGACCGGCGTCGCGACGTGCACCTCGCGCGGCGCCTCCGCGCCCAGCCCGAGCTGCCCCGCGCCGTTCGCGCCCCAGCACGCGACGTCCCCGCCAGCGCGGCGCGCGCAAGCGTGCGCGCGCCCGAGCGCGAGCTGCACCACGCCCGAGAGCCCCGCCACCTCTACGGGCGCGACGCGATCCTCGCTCGAGCCGTCCCCGAGCGCGCCGCTCGTGCCCGCGCCCCAGCAGCGTACGCCTCCCGAGCTCAGCCGCGCGCACGTGAACGCCCCGCCCGCCGCGACCTCGACGACCTGCGCGAGCTCGACCCGCGTCGGCGCGTGCACCACCTCGGTGTGCCCGGCGCCGAGCTGCCCGCGGTGGTTCCTCCCCCAGCAGACGAGCTCGCCCCTCCGCCGCAGCGCGCACGAGTGCCCGTCACCGCAGGCGATCGCCTCGGCGTCTTCGAGGCCGACGACCGGCGTCCACCCCCACCGGCTCTGGCTCGTCCCATCTCCGAGCTCGCCGTCGAGGTTCCGTCCCGCGCAGAGCACGCGCCCGGAGGGCGCGAGCGCGCATGTGTGCTCCGCCCCCGCGCAGACCTGCGCCCGAGGTTGCGTCGCGGGCGCGGGTGTCGGGTCCGACGCCCCTCCTCCACACGTCCCGCCGCACCCAACCACCAACGCGACGACGATGCTCCAGCCGGCGAACGGTCGTCCCTCCACGCTGCGCAGCGAACGCCGTCGCGAGCGCGCAGAGGACTCGAGAGCATCGCGGCGCGTCGCCATGCGCCGATCATAGTGCAGGCCGACCACTTTCGTGGTCGGCCTGCGGGGTGGTGGTGTGTGGAGCTGCGAGCCTCGGGGGGGATGTCGAGGCCCGCAGAGGTCGTCGGCGAACGCGGGAAGCAGTTACGAGCCGCTGCCGCCAACAGGAGCGGTCACTCCAACACCGGCCGTTCTGGCTCAGCGGGAATGACGAAGAACACTCGACGCACGTCGAGGATCGAGCCATCGCCACGCACGACGATCCTGGCGACGTAGACGAGCGGCCGGTCGGCCCGTGGTTGGACGAAGTCGTTTTGCCGCGCGACGACGTCCCAACAGACCGGGGTCCCGGGCAACAACCGCGGGAAGGCATCCGGGAACCCGTCGCCGTTCGTGTCCGCGACGCCTCGAACGGCGCTGCACTCGCCCTCACCGCTGACGTTCACTTCGATGCGATCGATGAAGAGGCGGGAGTCGCCATCGTCGCCCGGCAGATCCTCGGCATCCACGTTCACGAAGAGGGGGACGTTGTCGACGATCTCTCGGATCGCACGGGTGACCGCGCTCGTGACCGCGTCCTCGGTGCCTTCGACGTAGAGCGGGTTACCCAGGCCGTCGAAGCTATTCGACAAGCGCGCGACCTCCTGGAGGTCCGCGGCGGGGCTGTTCCGTGAGTCGGCGTCGACGCCCACGAAGGTGATCTCTCGATCACGCAGCCGCGTCGCCGCGGCTGCAGCCGTGTTGACGGCGCAGCTGGTGCATTGGTTGTCCTCGTCCGTGATCGCGATGAGCACACGCCGCGCGTCGCTGCGATAGGAGGGGCACCCGACGCCTCCTGGCGTGCACTCCGCACCCACGCATGCGGTCGGATCGGCCACGCATGCGATGCTCTCGAAGAGCGACTCGAGCGCCCCTCCACCCGTCGCGCGGTCCGGGATCCTGCGCTGCGTCGCGAGCGGGTCGCTCTGCAGGGAGAGTAGGTTGCGGTAGCTGTTGGGGTTGCCCTCGTAGGTCCCGATGCCCGTCCACAAGCTCGCGATGCAACCAGTCTCGCGGGGATCGGCGATGCAGCGGCCGCTCGCGCTGCAGACCTGGCCCCCGGCACACTCGGGATCGCCGAGGCAAGGTGTCCCGAAGTCTCGACAGGTGAGGTTCTCGAGCACGCTCGTCACGGCGGACTTCATCGCCGCGATTTCACCGGCCATCGACCCCGTCGTGTCCATCAGGAAATAGACGTCGGCGAATTGAATGTTCGTGCGGAAGAGCAAGGTGTCGCGGAGAGGAGTCGGCGGCTCGACGTATGGAATGACGAACACGAAGTCGCCGCGCGTGCGCGGGCTGTCGTCGGGATCGAGCGGGTCGGCACCGGCGGCGATCTCGATGAGGTCGGAGACACCGTCGCCGTCCGTATCCGCCGCGCGAGGGTTCGTGCCCAGCTCGCGCTCGAGCGCGTCCGGCACACCGTCGTTGTCACTATCGAGGTCGCGAAAATCGGGGATCCCGTCGCCGTCGGTGTCAACGGGCGGAGTCCAGATGTCGGTGTCGCCTGCCTCCTCGGCGTCGGAGTAGCCATCGCCGTCCGTGTCGAGGTCCTTCCAATCCGGCACACCATCCCCGTCGGTGTCGGGCGCCTCGCCAAAGCGTGGACGCTCGTCCCCGTCGAGGATGGTGTCTCCGTCGGAGTCCGGATCGCGAAAGTCCGGCACGCCGTCGTCGTCCGCATCCGCGGGAAAGTCGACACGTCCGTCGAGTTCCGTCACGTCCGCGACGCGGTCACCATCGTCGTCCAGATCGGCGTGGTTCGGGATCCCATCGCCGTCCGCGTCACCCATCCCTTCACGAGCGTCCGGGATGCCGTTTCCGTCGCTGTCGAGGTCGCGGAAGTCCGGGATCCCATCGCCGTCACTGTCGACGGGCGGCGTCGAGAGGTCGTCGTCTCCTGCCTCGAACGCGTCCGGAAGACCGTCCCCGTCGCTGTCGAGGTCGAGGTAGTCCGGGACACCGTCCCCATCGGTGTCCATCCGTGTGTCGGCACCCTCGTCGAGGTCGCTGATCCCGTCGCCGTCGGAGTCGATCTCCGACGACGCGTCGAAGCGGACGGCGCCATCGCCCCGCGCGTCGCCATCGCCGCACGCCGCGACGCTCAGCGTCAGCGCGAGCAGGGTCGCCAAGCGACGAGGCCTCTGGGTCCGCGCGGGAGGGATCAGCGTCTCACGCTCCCGTCGCTCTCCCGCGGCCCCATCGGTCGTGGTGGGCGTGGGGTCATCCGGCCGTGGAGGCTCGATCGCATCCGAGTCTCGCGGCTTCGGCGCCATAGGTCGCTCCACGTGAGCCGAGGGGACGTGAGGCGTGTCGAAGGTAGGACGGTCGGTCATGATCCTGCTCACGGTTCTGCGAAATAGGCGGTCAGCGCGAAGGTCCCGGGCGCCACTGCCGGGCTCTCGAGCACGATGAGGTGGCTGCCCGCGTCGAGGGTGCGGTTGAGGAGCGCGGAGCCTCCCGACGCGCAGCGGAAGGGCTCGGGCGCAGGCGAGGTGCACGTGCCAGGTCGCAGCCCGAGCGCCATCGGCTCCGTCTCACCGTCGGTGCGCCGCGCCACCAAGGTCACGTTGCGACGCTCGGCGAGCTCGAGCCGGAAGAACAGATCGTGGGCGTCCGCGGGTCCGCACGCCAACGCCTGATCGCTCGCGCCGAGGAAGGTCCCCCGAACCTCCATCCCGTCGTCGATCAGGATCGCCGCATCGCAGCGATCATTCGAGGGAGGAACCGTGGGGGGCTCGGTCCGCGCGCTGATGACGAGGTCGCCCGACGAGAGCGCCGTCGACACGGTGACGAAATGACGACCCGGTGGCGCGCGGAGGATCCGTCGCGTCACGGTGGGGGTACCGCTCGCGCAGAGGGTCTCCGTGGCCGCGTTGCCGCACGAAGACGAGACCGCGACGTAGTGAATACCGCCGACGGTCGACTCGAGGATGATGTCGCGCTCCTCGGCCAACACGATCTCGAAGCTCGCGTCCCTGAACGTGGAGCCGTTGCCGCCGCAGCTCGTGCCGTAGTCGAGCTCGAGGCTCGAGAGTGGCACGGTCACGGTGGCGTCCGTGATGTCGAGGACCGAGCCGCAGGCATCCGCCGGGTTGCGCGGCATCGCGTCCACGACGCTCGCCTGAAGCTCCCAGCTCACGGCCGTCGTCGACGCCGACTCGATGAGCACGTAGTAGGTCCCAGGCTCGAGCGCGCGACGCTGAATCTGCGCGTCCTGCGCCTGTACGCACGCCAGCGACGTCGCGGGGCTCGAGCAATCGCGAACGAGCGTGAGGAACGTCGACGGCCGCGTCGACGAGGTGCTTCGCGTCGAGGCTCGCAGGACCACGTCCTTCGGCTCGGTGATCGTGAGCCGATACGCGACGTCGCGCCGCACTTGAGTCGCGCTGGACGCTCGACAGGCGATCTCGTACTGGTCCGTTACGTCGACGAAGAGCCCGGTGAACGTCCCGCCGGCGGAGATGTCCAACGTGTCGCTCGTGCACACGTCGACCGGCTGAACGGGTGTCGGCGCCGCGTAGACGAGGCTCAACACGTAGGTCGCGGCGGTGCTCGTCTTGACCATCACGACGTACTCGCCGGGTGGCAAGTCGCGGGCGGTGACCGATGACGTCGCGCCGCCGCCGGCACAATAGCCGTCGGGCCCGCTGCCGCTGCACTCGACGGCGGGGCGGATCGCCACCGCCCCGTTGCCGCCCCCCTCGACTTCGACGACCGCCTGCACGTCCTGCCGCTCCGTGAGCGTGAAGCCGAACACCGCGTCGAGCCCCGTCGGACGGCAACCGAGGACGTAGTCGTTGCGAAGACCGCGGGTCGTTCGCACCCAACTCCCTGGACCAGGGAGCACCTCGCGGGACTCACAGTCGTCGTTCACGCCCGAACAGGTCGGATCGCGGTAGTCGACCAACCGGTTGCAATTGTCGTCGATGCCATTGTCACAGACCTCAGGCGCGCCGGGGTAGATAGACCCGCCAATGACCGGGTCGTCGTTGCAGTCGAGGCCGCCGCAGCGATCGTCTGCGAAGCCGTCGCCATCGAGGTCTCGCAACTCGAACGAGCAGCCCTCGGACGAATCGCATCTCCCGACGGTGCAGGCGTCCCCGTCGTTACAGAGGAGCCGGGGCCCGGGCCGACAGCCGAGCCCCAACGCACAGACCTCCGCGCCGTTGCAGAGATCCCCGTCGTCGCAGCTCTCGTCGGAGGCCTCGAAGACACAGCGCCCCGCGCTCTCGTCGCAGTCGTCCGACGTGCACTCGATCCCATCGTCACAGGGGTCCGCGCCCGCCACGCAGACACCGTCGGCGCACGTCTCTACGCCGTTGCAAATGCAGCCATCGCTGCACTCTGCCGATGACGCGCACGCCCGACCGATCGTCTCGCCAGGCTCCGCGCACGTGCTCGAGGCGCCACCGTCTCCAGCGTCGGGGGTGAGGGCGTCTGACGGTTCGGCGTCCACCGGGACGCGCGGGTCGTCGTCCCCGCAGCCCGCCGTCGAAATGAGGGCCACGATCAGCACCGCACCCCATGGGGTCGAGAGTCGTCTTCCACTCATCACGTCACTCCAGTCGCAACCACACGCCGGTGGCCGAGGTCGCAGGTGGGGAGGAGTCGATCAGATACAAGGCCGGCACCGAAGGATCGAGCGCCATGCTCAGGTCCGTGTTCACGCGACCTCCGGCGTAGATCGGTCCGACGACGCGCGGCGTTCCGCCGGGGTCGACGATCGCGTAAACGTGGGTCGGCGCATAGCCGCGGAAGTACAGGACGGACGGCGCGCCTGGCACGGTCGACCGTTGGAGGACGAGCGTCGCGTTGTTGGTACTGAGCCTCAAACCCGCGATGGGCAGCGCTTCGGGCGTCGCCGTGGGGTCGACCAGGCGGTCGAGCCGCACGCGGTACAAAGCGGACTCAGCCGCCGTCGTCGCGCCGCGGGCGACGTACAACCACTCGTCGTCCGCCGCGATCGCGGAGGCTCCGAGGATGGTGTCGTTGCCCCCGAGCTCGACCGCAGAGCCGCCGGCCGCCGGCACCGAGAACACGCGGAGCGGCGCGGTGGTGCTCCGCTGCGTGGCCACGAGGAAGCGTGACCCATCGAACGCGAGCGCGCCGAGCGCCGACGCGGGCCACGTAGACCCTACGTCCCACGCGACGGGGTCGAGCGGCCCGCCGTTGCTGACCCGGAAGAGCCGATTCGGGAGCGAGCTCGAGGAGGCCAGCACGAAGATCTGCTCGGCGATGGCGAGACCGTCGTCTCCCGCGATGGAGAGCGTCGCACCGCCATCGACGAAGCTCAGCATCTCCTCCGTGAGCGGGCCGCCGTCGCGCTCGAACGAGGTCATGAGCGCGCTGCGCGCATGGATGACCCGCGTCGGCGTGACCGCGGTCCATCGGGTCCCCGAGCTGCTGCTGCGAGGCTCCGAGAGCTCGTTCACCACGCGCCCAGTGACACCGACATAGGGAATCGTCTCGATGTCGAGCGCCGTGACGCCGAGCCCGGAGGCGACCGCCACACAGATCTGCTCGCCTGGTTGCGTGAAGAACGCGACCCCATCCACGGCGGTCGCGCCGCACGCGAGCTCAGCGTCCACATCCACCGAGCGCGCCGCCAGCGCGCCAGCGCCATTCCCTCGGACGGCCGCCAGCCGCTCGGTGGCGGTGAACCGGTACCAGGTCACCGCGGAGGTTCCGAAGCAGCTCGGCGTCCCGATGCGTTGCGTCCCGGTGGGTGTGACGGGAACCGAGAGGCCCGGGCCGATGGGAATCGCGGTCGCACACGAATCACCGGGACCCGGCTCGACCTCACGCGCGCGCACCCGAACGTCGGGCCGAAACGGAGACGTGAAACGCGGCGCACTCGAGGCGTCGTTCTCCGCGACCCAGACGAAGCGCATCCCTGCAGCGCCCTCGAGATCGTATCGATGGGTGCCCTGTCCTGGACCGGCGCATTGAAGCACCGACGCCCCTCGCGGCTCGCACGAATCCAGGATCTCGACGAGCGCATCGTACGCCGCGACCTCGACCTCGACCTGCAGCACGCTGGTCGCGGAGGTCTTCTCTAGGGCGACGACCACGTCGGCCCCGTGGATACCGTTCGGGTCACACGAGAATGCTCCCGTGTCGCCTGGGAAGATGGTGCGCTCGTGGCTGCTGATCCCGTCGACCGGGATGTGCCATTCGTGCCACGCACCGGCACTCATCGGGGCCGAGTAGAAGCGACTCCCACCGACGACGAGCGGGCGCGCACAGGACTCCCCCTCGGGCATCTCGGGGATCTCCTCGATCTCAACGGTGGCACCGGCGAAGGTCGATCCGGTCGCGGACGACACCCACACGAAGTATTCGCCGGCGTCGCCATCGACGAAGAGCTCGTGCGCCGTCCGCTCGTGCGGGCACCGGAGCTGCGCCATTCCGGCCGCCGGCGCCCGCGGGTCGCAAACCTCTCGGTAGACATCGACGTTGATCCGGGTCGACGTCGCGCTCGTCGCGCGGATGGCGAGGACGCTGGTCGCGGACGACTTGCGGTATCGGATCACGGCGTCGGGCGACGTGCCGTTCGTGTCGCACGGCGCGCTACCGTCGACGACGCTCACCTGCCCGCTCGCGATCACCCAGCGACGTGCGGCGCCAACGGCGCTGGACCCCGCGAGATCCAGCGCGTCCTGGCAATCCTCACCCCGCGGAGCGACCATCCCCAGCTCCAGGAATCCGTCACCGAGGTAGGGATGGGCAGCGTCGAGCGTCGCACCGCCCGCGTCGCGAAATCCCCGAAGATCGACGCGATACGTCTGCCCCGCCAACAGGGAGGTCCCGACGTCGAAGCTCAGCCACGTGCCCGCGCTCGACCACGTCCCCTCGGCCTCGAAGGTCGAGAGGTCGCTGACGAACGTCGCCCGGGTCCGCGTCGTGTCCATGGCCTCGCTGAACGCGACGACGACCCGTCGGGTCGAGAGGGCGACCTCGGTCGAACGATGCTCCGGGTTCGTCGCAACCACGAAGGGGCGGAAGAGATCCACGCCCGCCGTGAAATCGATGGCGCCGTCCCCGAGGTAGACCGCGTCGTCGAGCGGGTTGCCCTCGAGGTCCACGAATCCGCGGAGCGCGAAGCGATAAGCCGCTCCCGTGCTCAGCGCGCGCTGGACACGAAACGCCGCGCGCGTTCCACCACGTGACCAGGCCGGAACGAGGGCGTCGACGAGCACGTCGTCACCCTCGCTCAGCGTGCCGACCCCGAGCGCGGGATCCATCGGCTCGGAGAAGTCGACGGTCACGAGCTCGAGCGCCGTGGGCACGTCGAGCTGTCCTTCAGAGGGATTCGAATCCACCACGAACGGAGGCGTCCGATCCGGCCCCGTGGAGAAATCGACCGCCCCGTCGAGCAGATAGGGCTCACCGTCCAGCGGGTTGCCGGACGTGTCCTCGAAGCCGATCAGCGCGAGGGAGTAGGCCGTGTCGTGGACGAGGCCCGACACGGGGACGCGCACCGCCTCGGTCTCCCAAACGAGCGCGCCGACCTCGCCATCGCCGCCCAACAATGCGACCTCGCCGAGCGTGGCCATCGGCTTGGAGAAGACCACCCGCACCTCGGCGAGGTCGGTCGCCACATCCCGAGCGCCTTCGGTCGGCGTCGAGGCGACGACGATCGGCACCTCGGGGTCCAGCGTCGAAAACGTGAACTCGAAGTCCTCGGCGGTCTCCCCTTCCCAGCCTCGGAACGCGCGAACCTCGACCCGGACGTCCGTCGCCACGGGGAGCTCAGGCGCCGGATATCTCAGCACGGTGGACCCTTCCGCCCACTCGCGCGCTCCGAGCACGATGGGCGTCGTCCCGGTGAAGGCCCTCACCTCGCCGTGACGCTCGTCCATGGGTCGGGAGAAGAAGAGGACCACCGGTCGATCGCTCGCGACGCGTCCCTCACCGGCTGCCGGGTCGGTCCCGACGACGCGAGGCGCCCCCTCGCCCGCGTCGTTCGAGGCGTCGTCGCGGGGACCACCGTCGGAGCGGCGTCGTTCGTCGTCGCCGCAGCCGACGACGAGCAGCAGGCCAACCAAGGCGAGCATGGGGGGCACCATCGACCGGGCTCGTGGATGACGAGACCGCCCCGCGGCCGCTCCGATGAGTCGGAGCGCCGCCGCGCCCTCGCCGGGCAGCGAGGCGGGTGTCGCGGGGGGCGGGGCCGAAGCCCCTCGTTCCGTCGGGCGTTGCGCAGAGTTGGTCATGAGAGGCTCAGGCATTCGGGGATCAGTGCAAGCGGACCAAGGTACCCGTCGTCGTCGAGGCGCGCTCGAAGGCGACGAGCGCTGGGGTCGACGAGTCGAACGCCATCGTGACGTCGGCGCTCGCGCCGAGCTGACTCACGACGCCGAGGTAGCGCGGGGTCGGGGCCAGCTCGATGACGTGGACCTCGCCCGACACCCGGGTGTAGAGGTATCGATGGGTCGACGTCGTGTGGAGGAAGAGCTTGGCCTGAGCGGTGCTGTACGCGGCCGCGTGGACCAGCACCGGCTCGGCGAGCGGATCCCCGAGCGCGCCCCGCGCGAGCCGGTACACGCCGCGGACGCCATCGACCGTCCCCGCGACGTAGAGGTCGGTCCCATCGGCCGCCATCCCAGTCACGAGTCGGACACGATCGTTCGACCCGAGCGGGCGGCCCGCCCCAGGCGCCGCAGGATCGACGGCGAAGAAGCGCGTCGGCACCGTGCCGGCCGTCGTCGCGTACGTCGCGAGCACGAGCTCCACGCCGTCATCCGCCATCGCCCGCATGGCGCCAGCGGGATACGCATTCCCGGCGTCCCACGGCGCGACCAAGACGGCACCGGCAGCGGTCACCAGACGGAACACGCGCGTCGCACCAGCCGTGGCGACATCGTCGAGGCTGAAGACCGCCTCCCCCCGCGTGACGCCGTCGTAGCCCATCTCGCTGCTCGTGATGCCGACCTCCGCCCCGAGCTGCTCGGCCTGCACGGGGCCGACGCGAGGTGAGCGGAGGAGGCTCGACGTGAGCCCCAAATAGAGTGTGCTCGGCGTCGCCGCGATCCACCGATTCGCCGTCCACGCAACTGTCGTCCCGGTGCCCGATACGGCGCGCTCGATCTCGAGCGGCGTCTCACGACCGAGCACTCCTTCGTAGCCCGTCGGCTGGAGCGTGATCGCGGTGACGCCCGCGGCGCTCGGGACGGCAACGCAGACCTCGCTGCCGACGGGCGCGAAGATCGCGAAGGGTGCTCGCCCGTCACCAGCGCAAAGGCCTCCGTTCCCGTCGGAGATGGCGGCCACCGCGGCGGCGTCCGGCGCGGCGAGCGTCAAGTACGTCAGGCGCTCGGTCGCGAGGAAGCGGTACCAGGTGATGCCATCGGTCGACGACAGGCACGAAGGTGCATCGAAACGCTCCGTGCTCGATGGCGCGATCGCCGTCGTCCCCTCGGCCGAGATTGGGATGGCGGTGCCGCAAGTCTCGCCGGGCTCGGTCACGACCTCTCGGACGCTCACGGTCGCGCCCTGGATCGCCCCGCTGGTGATCGCGGTGGAGATCCACAGGTAGTAGGTCCCCGCGGGCGCATCGGTTGTCAGCAAATACGGTCCGTCGGGCGCGCGAATGGAGTGGTCGCACTGCAACGATCCGACCCCCGGGGCGCGAGGATCACAGCCGTCGAGGAGTTCGACGTTGACCTGGGTGGCGGTCGCGGTCGTGCCGACCAGGTCCACGCGCACTTCGAGCGTCGAGTCGCTCCGCGTCTTCACGAGCTCGAAGACGCCGTCGGCCCCCGTGAGCCCGTCGGGATCGCACGCCATCGTGCCCGAGTCGCCCGAGCTCCGGCCACGATCGTACGACTCGAACGCACGCGGACCAATCGTCCACGAGGCGTACTCGCGCGGCGCGGGCGCAGGCACGAAGCTCTCGCTCGACGTCGTCCACGGCCGAAGGCAGCTCGCTCCCTCACGAGGTTCGGCGACCTCTTCCACCTCGAGCTGAACCGCGCCATGTAGCGCCCCAGTTCCAGCGCTCGACACCCACAGGAAGTAGTCGCCAGGGCCGACGTCGAGGTTGGCTTCCCACCGCGTGTTGTTCCACAAACAGCTCAGCGTCTCGGCCGCCAGATCCGTCGGTCGGCAGGCTCCTCCGAGGATCTCGAGGTTGACCCCGCGCGAGCCGCCGTCCGCGGTCACGCGCAACATCGCCCCTCCGTCGCCACGCGCTGGCGAAGTCTTCCGATAGCGCACGACGACGTCCGAGCTCGTCCCGCTCGTCGCGCATCGGGCAGACCCGTCGTGCACCCGCCCCGTCCCGGCGCCGAGCGTCCAGCGCGTCCCCACCCCTGTCGACGACGGCACCCCGGCAGACTCGTCGAGGACGTCGTTGCAACGCTCGCCTCCAGGGGCCGCCATCTCGAAGTCCAGGGCGCCATCACCCAGGTAGGGGTGATCGACCTCCAACGTGGTCCCCCCCAAATCCGCGAAGTGGGCGAGGTTCATCCGGATCGAGCGGCCCGAGTGGAGACGGTCCGAGACGTCGAGGCTCAGACGCGTCCCCGCCATCGACCAGGCGCCCTGCACCTCGATCGGCGCGACGCCGTCGTCCAGCGTCACGGTCCGAAGGCTCGTGTCCATCGCCTCGCTGAAGACGAGCGTCACGACCGCTCGGTCGAACCGCACGTCGACCGCCCCTTCCAGCGGATCCGACAGGCCTACGAAGGGGGGGCGGAGGTCGCGGCCCGTCTCGAACCGAATGGCGCCATCGATCACGAAGACCGAGGCGTCGAGTGGGTTACCAGCGAGGTCCACGAAACCATCGAGGTGGAGCGCGTACGCGGCGCCGTAGCCGAGACTTGCGGGCAACGCGAACGTCGCGAGCGTCCCGCCCTCGCTCCAAATCACCGAGAGCGCGACGTCATCCGAGCCGCTCCTCAACGTCGCGACGCCAGCGTTCGCCATCGGCTCGTCGAAGCGAACCTGAAGCGCCTCGAAACGTGCAGGGTCCACGTCCAACTGGCCTTGGTCCGGGTTCGCGTCCACCACGCGAGGTGGGTCACGGTCGGGGCCCGTGGTGAACGAGAGCCCGTCGCCTGCGAGCGCGCTCCCCGCGCGGTCCCTGAAGCCCTCGAGGAGGACCTCGTAGCTGGTCTCGTAGCGCAGGCCCGACATCGCCACGCGCGCGGTGACGGGGTCTAACCAGAGCGGGGCGCCGAACGTCAGCGCGCGACCCGCGTCCCGCACGGCGCCGACGGTGTGATTCATGGGCTTCGAGAAGCGCAGCTCGAGCGAGTCTACGCGCGCCGAGACATCCATCGCCCCATCGGCCGGCGAGGCGGCGATCAATACGGGCGGCGTTCGTGAGGTCGCGAACGACGTCCGAGTCGGCGCGAGCGCGCGCCCCGCGGCGGACTCGAAACCGACCAGCCGGACCTCCAGGGTGAGGCCCTCCGGCCATCCCGAGGCAGGCGCCGACACGCGCCACGAGGTCGATGAGGACCACTCCCCCTCGGGAAGCGCCAGCTCGCCATTCGGCGAGGTCACGACCACGCCGCCACCGGCCGCCATCGGCCCCGAGAAACGAAGCTCGATCGACGCGTCCAGCGCGACCTCCTCGGCCCCGTCCTCTGGGCTCACCGCGACGAGCTCGGGACGTGGCGTCAGGGCCCCGTCGTGTCCGACCGACGCGTCGGCTCCGGCGTCGTCGAGCACGACGCCGTCCGAGCCGCGACAAGCAGCGAGCAGCGCGCAGAGGCTCAGGCAAAGACGAAGAGCGACTCGATGGATGGATGCCATGGGGTTCTCGCCTCCCGTAGTGCGCATGGCCTCGAAACCGGCTCACGAATTCGACGCGCCTCGCACCATCTCTCGCAAGCATCCGAAAACAGTGAACATTGACGAGAGCGCTCGCCACACGCCGCCCGCTCCGTCGAATTGTTGAGCCGAAACAGAACGAGCGCGCACTACGATGGGGAGTCGACCGTGAGCCATCAACGACCGACACTGCGCCTCTTGAGCGGGGGCAGAGAGACACCGCGCGCGCGAGCGGGCGCCGATGACGTTCCGACCGAGGCCGCAACCGCGCCCGCGCCGATCGACGTGCGGGACCGCGAGGCCGTGTTCCGGCGGTTCGCGCCCTACGTCGCCCGCATCGGCTTGCGGCTGCTCGGTCGGCACGACGAGGTGGACGACCTGATCCAGGACGTGTTCCTCGCGGCGCAAGCCGGGCTCGATGGTCTGCGAGAGCCGGAGGCCGTGAAGGGCTGGCTCGCGACGGTGACGGTGCGAAAGGCGAAGCGCCGCCTCGGTCGACGTCGTTTCCTGCGCACGCTTGGTCTCGATGGGAGCACGGATTACTCGGAGGTCGCGGATCCCGCCGCCGACCCGACCACCCGCCGCACGCTCGCGGACGTCTATGCCGTCCTGGACCGGGTGCCGACCGAAGACCGCGTGGCGTGGTGCCTGCGATACGTGGAAGGCGAACGTCTCGAAGAGGTCGCGCGCCTCTGCGGATGCTCTCTCGCCACGGTGAAGCGACGAATCGGCGCTGCGCACGGACGTATCCTCACGGAGCTCGATGCCGATGGATGAGTTCTCCGATCGACTGAAGCGCGCCCGCCGCCACGTCGACGTCGCGATCGACGACGCGGCGCTCACCGTCGCGTGGGACCGCCTGAAGGCCAGACAGCGCCGACGTGCCATCGGCCGAGGGGCAACCGGCTTCCTCGCGACGGCGGCGACCATCCTGCTGGCTTGGCGCCTCAGCTCAGTCGCCCCCGAGTCCGTCGCCGTCACGCCGGGTCCGACCGCGACCGCGCCCGACCTACGACTCCCGGACGGCTCCCGAGTGTATTTCTTGGGGTCGGACACGGAGGTCGGCACCTCCGCGATCTCGAGCTCTCGCGTCGTGCTGACCTTGGCCGCGGGGAGCGCACGCTTCGAGGTGAGCTCGCGACCGGAGCGAACCTTCGAAGTGCTGGCAGCCGGAGTGTCCGTGCAGGTCGTGGGTACCACCTTCGATGTCCACCGCGTCGACGGGGCGAGCGTCGAGGTGGAGGTCTCGGAGGGCCGCGTGCGCGTTCGGAGCGTCGATGGTGAGTTCCTCCTCGGCCCGGGCGATCACGGCACGTTCTCGGGCCGCGAGGCGACGAACGACGAGGCTCCAGCATCGCCCGACGAGATGTCGCCTTCGGCGTCGCGGCCCCTCCCGGCGACGATGTCGAAGCGGCGCGCGACGAGGGAACGCGAGCCGACGCGCGACGCAGAGGACTGGCGGGCGCTCGCGGCCGCAGGCAACTACGATGCAGCGTGGGCCGCGCTCGAACGCACGGACGATCTTCGCGCCGACGACGCCGGGGACCTTCTGCTCGCGGCCGACGCGGCGCGTCTGTCGGGCCACGCAGAGCGCGCCAAGTACCTGCTGCGGACCGTGCTCGAGTCACATCCCGACGACCCACGCGCCAGCCTCGCGGCGTTCACGTTGGGGCGAATGTTGCTGCGCGGCAGACCGAGGGAGGCCGCAGAGGCCTTCGCCGCGAGCCGTCGCCTGGACCCTGCCTCGGCGCTCTCTCAAGACGCGCTCGCGCGCGAGGTCGAAGCCTGGCACCACGCGGGAGAGGCGAGCCGAGCCCGAGAGGCGGCGATGGACTACGTCTCACGGTGGCCGACCGGCGCTCGGATCGAGGCGGTCCGTGCATGGGGCGGGCTATAACGAGCGCGACGCCCTCGCTGGCCGCTAGACCCGCGACCCGAGCGGGCTTGCTCTGGCACGTGCTCGCCGCGGTCAGCGGAGTCGCCGTCGGCCTCGCGAGCCCGGCCTCCAGCCAGGCGCCGGTCGAGCTCACGATCGACCCGTGCTTGGGCGTCGACGCCGAGGACGTCCGTCGCATCGTGAGCCTCGAGCTGGCGCTCGAGCTCGAAGCCGCGACCGTCCCCGAGGAGACCACGATGGCGCGCGCGCTGTGCGAAGACGACGGCGCGCGGCTCGAGGTCGACGACCCGACGACCGGAAAGTCGAGCTCGCGGCGGGTCGTCTTTCAAGTGCTCGTCGGTGGAGGCCGAGCTCGCCTGCTCGCGCTCGCCCTCGCCGAGCTGATCGCTGCGAGCTGGGCCGAGCACCGCTTGACGCGCGCTTCCGCAGCACACGATCGGGACGCCACCGCCTCCACCCGGACACGCACACGTGTGGCCGAGATCGCGGCGAGGCGATTCGTGCTCCCGCCCCCGCGCACGCGCCCGGAGACCCCCGCCCACCGAGCGGCGCGCGGGCGGACGTTCCTCACCGCCGGTATCGGTGTCGCCGCCGCGCCCGCGCACCTCGTGGGGGGTGGCAGCTTCGAGCTTCTCTTCGACGCCGGCCCACGGCTCTCGCTCGGCACGAGCGTAGACCTGCTTCAAGGGCGAGCCCGCAGTGAGGCAGGCGCCGTCCTCGACCATCGGCTCGGCTTCTCGGGGCTCGCGACGCTGCGACAGCCGGTGCGACGGTCCTGGATCTCCTTCGGTCTCGGTGGGCGCGTCGGGCGCGCGCTGCTGCGGGGAGCCGCCGCAGACGGAGGACGGTCGGTCGCCGCCCCCTTCGCAGGCGTGTACGCGGTGGGCCACGCTTGGCGGCAGATCGTTCGAGTCCTCCTCGTCGCACGGCTCGAGGTCGGACTGACGACCGCCGCCCTGCGAGGGCGCCTCGGGGACCTCGAGGGCCCGGTCGTCGCAGCCGTCGACGGGCCTTGGGGCAGCTTCTCGCTTGGCATTGGACTCACCCTCTGAAGACCAGCCGACCCGCGATGTTGACCCATCGAGCTCCGCCCGCGACACCACCCCTGGTATGAAGCACCCCTCGCGCCCTCGTTGCGCTATCCCAGGCACGTGCGCTAGCGTCCGCACATCGCGCGGGGCGCTCGTGGACACGCTGTCGTGGACACGGGCTGAGAAGCACCCGTCGAACCTGATCCCGTTAGCACGGGCGTAGGGAACGCGATGGGATGCCCCCGTTCGCCGTGCCCGCGCCCCTCGAGAGGCACCATGAGCGAGCACATCCCCCTCCCCCTTCACGGCGCGTCGAGCCCTTCGAGCACGAAGGCCGGCACGACGCCGGGCTCCTTCGCGCACGCCTCCGACGTCGGCGGCCCGCGCACCTTCTCGTCGCCCGACACGCCCGGCATGCCGCAGCCGAGCGGCAAGACCGCGTGGGACTTCTTGCCGGAGGGCTGGGAGGTCGCGCGCGACGCCGAGGGTCGACGTCTCGCGGACGCCTTCGCCACCGCCCCCGCCGGCTTCACGCCCATCACGCAGCTCGAGCACGCGCGCCTCGGCGTCATCACGCCCGAGATGGAGCGCGCCGCCGCGCGCGAGCCTCACCTGACGGCCGCACAGGTCCGCGACGAGATCGCCGCCGGCCGGATGATCCTCCCCGCGAACCGGACGCACCTCGGCTTCGCGCTCGAGCCGATGGTCATCGGCCGAGCCAGCAAGACGAAGATCAACGCGAACATGGGCGCCTCGCCCATCTCGTCGGGCACCGAGGAGGAGGTCGAGAAGCTCCGCTGGGCCGAGCGCTGGGGCGCCGACACCGTGATGGATCTGTCGACCGGCGGTGATCTCGACGCCTGCCGAGACGCGATCCTGCGGGCCTCGCGGGTCCCGATCGGCACGGTGCCCATCTACTCGATGATCCTCGGCAAGAAGATCGAAGAGCTCACGCTCGACGACATCCTGCGCACCCTCGCGCACCAGGCCGCGCAGGGCGTCGACTACTTCACGATCCACGCGGGCGTGCTGCGCGAGCACCTCCCGCTCGTGAAGGACCGCCTCATCGGCATCGTGAGCCGCGGCGGCTCGCTGCTCGCGAAGTGGATGATCACGCACGGCAAACAGAACCCGATGTACGAGCATTTCGAGGCCATCTGCGACGTGATGCGCGTGCACGACGTGAGCTTCTCGCTCGGCGACGGCCTCCGCCCCGGGGGCCTCGCGGACGCCTCGGACGCGGCGCAGCTGGCCGAGCTCGCGACGCTCGGCCAGCTCACCGAGCGCGCGTGGCGCAAGGGCGTGCAGGTCATGGTCGAGGGCCCCGGCCACGTCCCGCTCGATCAAATCGAGTTCAACATGAAGCTGCAGCGCCGCCTCTGTCACGGCGCGCCCTTCTACGTGCTCGGGCCGCTCGTCACCGACGTCTTCCCCGGCTACGACCACATCACGAGCGGCATCGGCGCGACCAACGCCGCCTATCACGGCGCGTCGATGCTCTGCTACGTCACGCCCAAGGAGCACCTCGGCCTTCCGAAGAAGGACGACGTCAAGCAGGGCTGCGTCGTCTACAAGATCGCCGCGCACGCCGCCGACGTCGCGCTCGGCATCCCCGGCACCCGCGACTGGGACGACGACCTCACGCGCGCCCGCGCGGCCCTCAACTGGGAGAAGCACTTCGAGCTCAGCTTCGACCCCGACCTCGCGCGTGCCTTCCACGACGAGGACCTCGACGTCGACACCGACTTCTGCGCGATGTGCGGCCACGACTGGTGCTCGGTCCGCATCAGCAAGGAGATCGTGGAGTTCGCGAGCGGCAAGGCGGAGGGCTTCGTGCGCGAGCGCGTGGTGCGCACCCCGGCGCTCACCCCCGAGCAACGCGCGATCCTCGAGCAGCGCGGACACCTCCCTCCGGAGGAGATCCACCGGCTCGCGACCAAGACGCGCTCCGCCGTGGGCGCAAAGGCGGGCGCGAAGGCAGGCTGCCACAGCGACTACGTCGACCCTGACGCCGCGACCCACCTGCAGCGGGCCCGGCTCGGCGCCGCTTCGTCCCCCGAAGAGGACCCGAAGCTGGTACAACTCGGCCGCAAGGCGGGGCCTCTGGCCCCCTCCAGCACGACATGAGGAGCAACGAATGAAGATTGGAACGAAGACTGGGCTCGCTGCGCTCGCGCTCTTGGTCGCGGCGTGCGGCGGCGGCGACTCCTCCACGGGCGGCGAGTCCTCGACCGGCGGCGAGACCCTCGACCTCTCGGCCTACGAGGGCCCCATCACGGGCGACGTCTCGGCGGGCGAGCCAGTCTTCGCGAACTTCTGCGCAGGCTGTCATCCCGACGGCGGCTCCGGCGTCGGCCCGACACTCCAGGGCCGCGCGGACTCCCCGGCGCAGACGCGGCACCTCGTGCGCCACGGCAAGAGCCGCATGCCCGGCTTCGGTCCCGACCAGATCAGCGACGAGGATCTCGAGAACCTGCTCGCCTACCTGACCAACTTCGGCATGTTCCAGTGACGACGTCGCGCTGAGCGGTCGCACGAACGAGACGAGCCGCTCCCTCGGGGAGCGGCTCGCTTCGTTTCCGCCGCTGGACGCGATGGGACCGCGTCAGATCCCGAGCCAGGTCCGCGCCTCGAGCGAGCGCGTGCCGCGCCGCACCTCGAAGTAGAGCGGCTCGCCGCCGAGCTCCCCCACGCGCGCGCCCTGGCTCACCCACTCCCCCAGCGCGAGGCTCGACTGCCCGAGCCCCGCGTAGAGCGTGTAATGACCGTCGCCGTGCTCCAAGATGACCATCCGCCCGTAGCCCGCGTAGCGCTGCGCGAAGGCGACGCGGCCGTCGGCGACGGCGAGCACCGGCGTGCCTGCGGGCGAGAGCACCTCGAGCCCTCGGCCGTCCTCGCGCGACGCCTCGCGCATCGCGCCGCCCGCGCGCACCGGGAGCGGGAGCTGTCCGCGGAGGCCCGCGAAGCTCGAGCTCGTCGGCTCACCGTGCACGCGGAAGGTGCCCGCGCCGAAGTGGGGGGACGACGCCGACGGGGCGACCGAGAGGTTCGGCAGCGATCCGACGTCGAAGACGCTCTGAAACGCGGACGCCGCGCGCAGCTGCTCCGCCTCACGCGCGGCCGCGAGCTCCGCCTCCCGCCGCGCGTCCGCGATCCGTCGCTCCGCGCCCGAGAGCTCCTCGCGGAGCCCCTCCTCGCGTTGCCGGAGGAAGCGCAGCGCGTCGAGGTCGCGCGCCACCATGCGCTCGAGCCGCTCGACCCGCGCGAGGTGGCCGAGCAGGGCGTCGAAGCCCCCCGCGACCGGCAAGACCCCCGCGCGACGGAGCCGATAGAGTGCGCGGGCGCGCTCGCGCATCGAGCGCTCGGACGCCACGCGTTGCTCCGCGAGCGCGTCGACCTCCGCCCCGATCCGCGCCACGTCGGCCTCGACGTCCGCGAGGCGCTGCGCCGCGCTCGCCCCCTCTCCGGGCTGGGCCCGCGCGAGGGGCGCCAGCGGCGCGACGACGAGCGGCGCCAGCGGCGCAACGAGGAGGCCCATCCAGATCCAGCGTCGCACGCTCACCTCCCTCAGACGGTCAGGTAACGACGGAGCGAGAGGGCGCTGCCCGCGGCGCCGATGAGCGCGCCGCCGAGCACGAGCGCCATCAACATCCAAGGCTCGAGGAACGCCGCCTTGGTGCCGGTGAGCGCCGAGATGCTCTGGTCGAGCGGTCCACGCAAGAGCGCGAAGCCGAGCAAGAGCACGAGCACCGCCAGGACCGCCG
Source organism: Myxococcales bacterium (assembly GCA_019637115.1). GTDB lineage: Bacteria > Myxococcota_A > Polyangia > Polyangiales > Houyiibacteriaceae > JACKEH01. Next base: position 63,637 of record JAHBWH010000002.1, read on the forward strand.
AGGCGAAGCCTTGGAAGGTGCCCTCGACCACGAAAGGCCCGCGGACGAAGCTGTCGGTGGCGCCGCAAAGCTTCAGCACCTCGATCTCGTCACGACGCCGCGCCACCGCGAGCCGGATGGTGTTGCCGATCACGGCGAGCACGCAGAGCCCCACGAGCAGCGCGAGCATGCCCGCGAGGCCCCGCCCCGCCGCCAGCAGCGACTCGAGGCGATCGAAGAAGCCCCGGTAGGTCTCCACGTCGTCGACCGCGCGCAGCTGCGCCACCCGCCCCGCGATCGCCTCGACCCGCGCGGGGTCCGTGCCGCCACGCAGCGTGACCTCGAGCGACGCAGGGAAGACCTCGGGCGGCAACGCCGCGAGGTCGGCCGTCACCTCGGACTGCGCGAGGAAGAGCGCGCGCGCCTCCGCCGAGCTCAGCGCCTCGACGTCCCGCACCTCCGGCAGGCTCTCGAGGACCATGCGGAGCTGCGCCACGTCGCCGTCCTGCGCGCCGTCGCGCAAGAAGACCGTCATCCGGCCGCTCTGCCCCCAGCGCTCGGCGATGGAGGAGAGGTTGCTGACGGCGAGCAGCGCGCCACCCACACACAAGAACGCGACGCTCAAGCTGGAGATCGCGACGAGGTAGAGCCGTAGCTCCTCCCGCAACCCCCGCTTCGCGCGTGACATCAGCGTCTTCAGCTCCATCACTTCCCTCTCGCCCCTCGGGGCTCGTCGCGATCCTTCGATTCGTCAGGACCGAAGCTCCGGTCCGCTCGGCGCCGCAGCGCCGCTTCATCCGCTGGCGACGACGCGCAACCCGCTCGTCTCGGTCCGGGCGCCGACGTCCATCGCGCCGGGCCAGCTCCGCAGCCCCGTGCGCGCCTCGAGCACCCGCCCCTCGTCGAGCGCGATGATGCGATGGTCGCGCTTGCCCATGAGCGAGTGATCGTGCGTCGCGAAGAGCACCGTCGTGCCCGTCTCGTGGATCTCCTCGAAGAGCGTGAGGATGTCGATCGCGAGGTGTGGGTCGAGGTTGCCCGTGGGCTCGTCGGCCAAGATGAGCGCGGGCTCGGTCACGATCGCCCGCGCGACCGCGACGCGCTGCTGCTCGCCGCCGCTCAGCCCTTCCGTCCGATCACCGCCGCGCCCGGCGAGGCCCACCCGCTCGAGCGCCTCGGCGACCCGGGCGCGCACGAGGCGACGCGGCATGTCGAGGATCTCGAGCGCGATGGCCACGTTCTCGAAGACCGTCCAGTGCTTCACGACCTTGAAGTCCTGGAAGACGATGCCGAGGTTCCGACGGAGGAAGGGCACGGACGACGACTTGAGCCGAGCGATGTCGCGGCCCGCGAAGAGGATCCGCCCCGCGTCGACCGTGTGCTTGCGGTAGATGAGCTGCAAGAGCGTGCTCTTGCCCGCACCGCTCGGGCCCGTGACGAAGCAGAACTCGCCGCGCTCGACGACGAGGTTGATCCCTCGGAGCGTCGGCTGATCCTTCTTGAAGTATTTGTAGACGTCCTCGAAGACGAGGATCGGTCGGTTGGCGCGGTCGCTCTGGGCCCCGGCGCGAAAGAACGCGAAGGGGCGGACCACCTTGCCTGGGGCTCCTCGTGTCATGCCTCCTCGGATAACGGAGGCGGGGCTTCCGGGGCAAAATTTCGGCAGAGCTTCCCGGGCGAAGCGGAGCCTCAGCCGAGCTCGGCGAGCCGACGGCGCGCGGTGAGCGAAGCGAGCGCTTCGAGCCACCCCCGTGGGAGAGGGACCTGGCGGCAGCGTCACAACCCTCACAGCGTCACGGCCCACAACCCACAGCCTCACAGCCTCACAGCCTCACAGCCTCACAGCCTCACAGCCTCACAGCCCCACAGCCCCACAGCCCCACGACCTCACAGCCCCACGACCTCACAGCGCCACGACCTCATCGCGCCACAGCCCCACGGGCTCGCACGGAAGACCGATCAGAACGTGACGACGCGGAGCTCGAAGTCGCCCGCGCTGGCCGCGGGGGCCTCGACCACGAGCACGTACTCGCCAGGATCGAGGACTCGGTTGATCACCGCCGGGTTACCGCTCCCGCAGACGAGGCTCGTGAGCGCGCCGCAGCCTTCTCGGAGGCTCAAATTGTGCGTGTAGGCCCCGACGGTCGGGCGGACGCTGATGAGCACCTCGGTGGGCTCGGCGAAGCGCATCACGTAGAAGGCGTCAGGGTGCGCGCCACCGCAGGCCTGCACGTCGTCCTCGAAGCCCGAGAGCGTGTCGGTGCGCGCGGCGCCCATCGACACGTCGATCGCGCCCTCGCAGCGATCGTTCGGCGGGATCGGCGTGGGGTCGGAGGTCGACAGGCTCGCGCTGACGGTCCCGGTGGTGCTCGTGGTCGTCACCACCGCGAAGTAGGTCCCCGCCGGCAAGCTCCGCCAGCTCTGGATCATCGGTGAGCTCCCCTGGCGACACCGCAGCTCGCTCGGGACCTGGCCACACTCGGTCATCAGGGAGACGGCGTGAAAGCCCGCGCCCTCGGTGCGCAGCTCGACGTCGCGCAGGGTAGAGAGCGTGAACGTGAAGACGAGATCACGCGCGAAGGTCGACGTCGAGCCGCAGCTCGATCCGAGCGAGCGCTCGGCGGTCGCGAGCTCGGCGGCGCCGCTCCCCGCCGTGATGTCCACGGCCGTCGCGCACGAGTCGCCCGGCGGGCGCGCCTCGGGGTCGCTGAGGCTCACGTCGAGCGACCAGCCACCCGCCGAGGTGCTCGTGCTCTCGAGCAGCACGTAGTAGGTCCCCGGCTCGAGCGCCCGATGCACGACGCGCGCAGGGTTCGCGCTGTTCTGGCAACGCAGCGTCGTCGAGGGGTCCGCGCAATCCCGCACCAGGGCGAGGTGCGAGCTGGGGGTCCCAGGTCCGGTCGTCGTGAGCGAGAGCACGACGTCCTGCGGCTCGGTCAGCGTGAGCCGGTAGGCGGCGTCCCGGCGCGGCGCCGAGGCCTGACACGCGAGGGTGTAGAGGTCGCTCGTCTCGACGAAGAGCCCCGTGAACGTGCCCCCGGCCGAGACGTCGACGGTCTCGTCGTCGCAGACATCGACGCGCGGGACCTCCGTGGGCGGCTCGAACCGCAGCGTGAGGTCGAAGACGATCGGCGCCCCGCTCTTGACGACGATCACATGCTCGCCCGCCTCGAGCGAACGGCGGAGGATCGTCGCGGGGCTCCCGTCGCCGCAGACACGCGCGCCACCGGCGTCGCACTCGGCGCCGCGGCGCAGGCCGACGGCGAGCGAGCCCGTCCCCGCCGCCGTCACCCACACGTCGCGCGGCGCGTCCAGCGCGAAGCGGAAGTACGCATCGGGCCCGTCCGCCGGTCCGCAGCCGAGCGTCGTCGTCGCGCGCAGGTCTCGCGTCGCGCCCGAGTAGGTGCCAGGGCCGGGCAGCCACTGCGCGAGGGCGCAGTCGTCGTTCGTCGGGACGCACGTCGGGTCGAAGTAGTCTCGCAGCCCGTTGCAGTTGTCGTCCCGGCGGTTGTCGCAGATCTCCGTCGCGCCCGGGTGGACGTTCGCGCCCGTCCGAGGGTCGTCGTCGCAGTCCTCGCCGCCACAGCGCGCGTCCACGAACCCATCCCCGTCCAGATCCCGCGGTGTGAAGACGCAGCCCGTCGCGGTCTCGCAGGTGTCCACGGTGCAAGCGTCCTCGTCGTTGCAGTAGAGCGGCGACGAGGGCCGACAGCCGCCGACGAGCGGGTCGCACTGCTCTTCCCCATTGCATGCGTCGCCGTCGCTGCAGACCGCGTGGTTCGGGACGAAGTCGCAGCGCCGCTCGTCCTCGATGCAGCCGTCGAGCGTGCAGTCCACGGCGTCCACGCACGGCGGGCTCGCCGCGCCGACGCAGACCCCCTCGACGCAGAGCTCGCGCCCATTGCAGAAGCACGCGTCATCGCATTGGGCATCGCTTGCGCAGGCCTCGCCGAGGGTGGCGCCCTCGACGCAGGGCGGCCCCGCGTCCGGCCCTCCGTCGAGGTCGGCAGCGTCCGGCACCGCGCCGTCGAAGCCGGTCATCGGCAGCGGACGAGGCCCTCCGACGGTACACGCTGCCTGAGCCACGACGAAGATCGCGAATGCCGCTCGCATCGACACCGACGATACCACCGTCTCGCGGCCGCGCTCAGCTTCCGCTGCCCGACCGGACACCAATCGTGGCGGCGCGCGCAAGCAGGGGACGAGCGCGCCGAGGCAGTGAGCGGGGGTTGCACATGGGGGGCGATGCGCGACATTCCCCGACGGGGGTGACATACTCGACGTTCGAGCCGGCCCGCCTCCCGCCGCCGACGAGGCTTCCTTTGCGTCATTCTTTCGGTACCTCCGCGCTCCTCCTCTCTCTCCTCGTGACCGGGCTGCCCGCCTGCGGCGACGACGACGTGCCCATGCGCGATGGCGGCCCCGCCGACGTGGGCCTCGACGCGCCGCCGTCCCCAGTCGACGCAGGGCCTCCCTGCGAGGCTGACGAAGACTGCGACGACGGGATCGACTGCACGCGCGACTTCTGCAACGCGACGGGCACCTGTCAGAACCAGGTCGACCCTGCGCGCTGCGACGACGGCATCTTCTGCAACGGCGTCGAGATGTGCGACCCGACGCGAGGCTGCGTCGCCGGGCTCCGTCAGGCCTGCAACGACGGCGACGTCTGCACGCTCGCGCGCTGCGACGAAGAGGCGAAGATGTGCCGCTTCACGCCGCGCGATCAGGACCAGGACGGCGAGGTCGACTTCCTCTGCGACGGCACCGACTGCGACGACCGCGATCCGGACGTCGGCGGCTTGATGCCGGAGATCTGCGGCGACGGCAAAGACAACAACTGCAACGGCCTCATCGACGAGCAACCCTGCGTCGCGCCGGCCCACGACACCTGTGACGACGCGCTCGACGTGTCGGCGGGCGGGGGCTTCGAGCTCAGCTCGCGCGGCGCGGTCGGCAACTACACGCTGAGCTGCGGCCCGGCGGGTCGCCGCGACCTCGTGCTGACCTTCACGCTCGAAGAGGCGTCGAGCGTGCTCGTCCGCGCCGAGGGCACGAGCCTCACCTACGTCGCGCTCCAGCGAACGTGCGGCGACCGCACCACGGAGCTCCGCTGCGGAAGCGGTTTCCCAGGGCAGGTGCGGATGCGTCGGCTCGAGCCGGGCACCTACTTCGTGCTCGTGGCGGACATCGGCGGCGACGTCTTCGTCGAGGTCGACTTCGGCGAGCCCATCCCCGCGCCGCCCAATGACACCTGCGCCTCGCCTCTCGACGTCAGCGCGGGCGGCACGTTCCCCGGCAGCCTCGTCGAGGTCTCGAACGCGGTGACCGCGACGTGCGGCTCGGGCGGCCCCGACCTGCTCTACACCTTCACCATCGACGAGCCCCGCGACGTCGTCGCGAGCGCGCTCTCGGAGACGGGCGACAACCTCGGGCTCGGCGTCGCGACGAGCTGCTTCGCAGACGAGGTCCGCTGCGTTCGTGGGGCCCCCGTCGCGACGCGCATCCACTCGCTCGCGCCCGGGACCTACTTCCTCGTCGTCGAGGGCTCGGCCAGCCGCGAGACCGACTTCACCCTCGACGTGAGGTTCGAGGATCCGACGCCGCCGCCGCAGGGCGACACCTGCGACGATCCGCTCCCGCTCGCGCCAGGCATGACGACCGGCACGTTGGTCGACAAGCAAGACGACTACGCCATCAGCTGCGCGTTCTACTTCCGCGACGCGGTCCACCGCTTCACGCTCGACGAGCGCAGCGACGTCTCGCTCACGGCCGGCGCGGGCGGACCGTTCATGTACATGAGCATCCGCAGCACCTGCGAGGCGCCCGACTCGCAATACCGCTGCGTGTCGGGCAACCCCGCGCGCACCCGCGTCCGCAACCTCCCGGCGGGAGATCATTACGTGATCGTCGAGTCCTTCCTCGGCACCTCCTACGAGCTCTCGCTCGAGATCTCGCCGCCCACCGAGCCCGTGGACGTCACGGGCAACAACACCTGCGCCGGCGCGCACGTCGTCCCGGCCACCGGCGGGCTCTTCCGGGGCAGCACGCTCACCGCGCTGCCGACCTACATGACGAGGCCAGCCTGCGGGAGCGGCGCCGCGTCCAACGACGTCGCGTTCCGTCTCGACCTCACGGCACGCAGCCGCGTCGTGGCGAGCACGGCGGGCTCCACCTTCGACACCGTCCTGCACCTGCACGCGGGGAGCTGCGAGTCGGGCATGGAGATCGCGTGTGACGACGATGGCGGCGAGGGTCAGACGAGCTACCTCGAGCGCGTGCTCGACCCCGGCACCTACTTCTTCGTGGTCGACGGCTGGGGCGCGACGAACGCGGGTGAGTACCTCTTCGAGGTGAACGTCGGCGCACCCTGAGGGCCAGCGGTCCTCGGGGTCCGCGCGTGCGATGACCGCGTGGCCGATGACCGCGTCCGACGACCGCGTCCGACGACCGCGTCCGACGACCACGTCGACCGCCGCGTCCGACGACCGCGTCCGGACCCGATGACCGCGTGTGGATCCGGGGCGGGGGGCCAGTGAGGACTCGATCTCTCAGCGGCCAACGAAATGAGGCGCGCGCTTCTCGAGGAGCGCGGCCATCCCTTCCTTCGCGTCCTCGGTGCGCAGGCTCTCCGCCTGGATAGGGGCCTCGAGGCGAGCCGCCGTCTTCGGATCCCACCCGAGCCCGCGACGGATCGCCTCTTTCGTCGAGCGCACGACGAGGGGCGCGTTGCTCGCGATCTCTTCGGCGAGCGCGCGCGCCTCGGGGACGACCGCCTCGGCCGCGACCGCGCGGCTGACGAGCCCGATCCGCTCCGCCTCCTCGCCCGACACGAGCCGCCCCGTGAAGAGCATCTCGCAAGCCCGCGACGAGCCGACGAGGCGCGGGAGGAGATAGCTGATCGCCATCCCAGAGTGCAGGCCGAGGCGGGTGAAGTTCGCGCCGTAGCGCGCGTCACGGCTCGCGACGCGGATGTCGCAGACGAGCGCGAGGCCGAAGCCCCCGCCGACGGCGTGCCCGTTCAGCGCGCCGATCACCGGCACCTCCACGTCGAGGAGAGAGAGGAAGGGCGCATACATCGCGTACGAGCGCTCGTGCGGCAGGCCGCCCTCGAGCTGCAGCGTCGCCTTGAAGTCCGCGCCCGCGCTGAAGCAGCTCCCCTCTCCGCGCACGATCACGCAGCGCGCGTCCCGATCCGCACGCGCGGCGGCGCTCGCCTCGGCGAAGGCGTCGAGCAGCTCGGGGGTCATGCTGTTGCGGTTGTCCGGACGGTCGAGGACGATCTCCCCGACGTGCCCGTGGCGTTCGTAGCGGACGGCGGCGCTCATGAGGCGCGAGCGTGCACCCTCCGGCAGAGCGCGCAAGAGGACGCGCGCGGACATCGCACGCGGTATCGGGCGCGGACCCAGTCATCGCGGCGGCCCGAGCGCCATCGGACCTGGGAGTCCGCGCCGTGCGGAGAAGCCGCGCGTCGCTGTGGTGAGACCTCTCGCGTTTCTATCCCCCGCGGAACCCGGCGGACGTTTCTGGTCGCGCACGCGCACGCGCACGTGGACGTGGACGTGGACGGGCACGTGTACCTGCGGGGCTGCGGAGTCGTCGGATACGCAACCGAAGCCGACCGTGGATTGCTTAGGCGTCCTGGACGAGCGGCCCCGGACCCGAGCGCGGTCATCGGACCCAGATGCGGTCCGGGTCATCGGACAGGTCAGCCCCCAGGCGCCTTCTTGTCGAGGCGCTGCTTGGCGGCCGTCTTGAGCGGGTTGGGGACGCCTCGGCTGCGCGAGAGCGCCTTCAGGTCGTTCGGCCGCAGGTGCCCGAGGAAACGCAGCGAGATCCCGATCGGGCACTTCGGGTTGAAGCAGAGCGCGCGCTTCACCTCGTAGCTGCGCGTCCACTCCTTGCGGTTGCCGACGTAGCGGATGATGTCCTCGCTGACCTCTTTGCTGTGCGCGATGGCCGCCGCCTCGGAGTCACCCATCGAGGGCGAGCTGATGGCCGCGTACGAGACCTGCTTGTTCGGATCGCGGACGAGGAGCGAGCGGGCCGCGGCGTCGCCGACGAGCGCGAGCCGGATCTTCTCCGACGAGGTCATCTCGCGGATGCGGAACGAGAGCGGCTTGAACTTCTCCTTCAGCGTCTCGGTGCCCTCCACCGCGTCGATGTCCACCGCGTCCTCGTCCGACGACTCGGCGAGCACCTCCGCGAACATCGTGTCGGTCGGGAGCGGCTCGTCGGTCGGCTCCGGAATGAGCTGACCCGAGATCGCCTCGACGTGCGCTTGGAAGGCGGGGATGCCCTTGAGCTCGACCCCATGCCGCGCGCAGAGCTCGATCAGCCGGTCGGCCGTCGACATGCGCGTGTGCTTGTTCTTGTAGAGCGCCTCGATGACGTCGGGAGCGCCGAGCAGACGCTGCTGATTGACGGCGATGAGCTCGCTCATCCGCTCGCTGCAATAGCGCGCGATGTGCGCGAGCGTGCCGTCGGCCAGCGCCGGGTTCTGGATGATCGGCTCGAGCACCTCGTCGCGCTGTCGGAAACGCTCGGCGAGCTCGTCGAGCACCGAGGCCGGCAGCGGCGCAGCGCAAGCAGGCAACAAGACCGCCGGTGGCAGCCCATCGAGCGTGCCGCTCGCCGCCTCGGCGACCTTCGCGTCGGCGTCCGCCGCGAGCTGCGCGAGGACGATGACGAGGTCGCCGCCCTTGACGGGGACCATGCCCTTGGCCGCCATCATCTTGGCGGGCGTGGGCGCTTCGGGAGACGCGAAGCGACGAAGCGCCTCGGGGAGCGCGTCGAGCGGGAGCGGGAGCGACGGCGGACGTTCCATCAGCTCCGGTGTGTACCACCGATGCCCCAGCCGCGGCAGCCACCCCGTCTCTCGCCCCTGCTCGCTCGAAGCGCCTCGTCCGGGGCGCTCGCGCGGCTCTGAAGTCGAAGCGGCACCGTCAATCGCCGTGGGCCCGCGGTGGCGAGAACCTCTCGAGCCGACATACTTTCGACGCAACTCGCGGTGCGTGGGGCCGAGAGAGGGGCATCGAGGCGCGCCTGAGCGCGTACGTCAGCGAGGAGAGCACGATGCGTTGGAAGAGCGTGGTTGGTGTGGTGGCGGTCCTCTTCGGGCTGATGGGCTGCAAGAGCAGCCTCCCGGAGAACCCTTGCGGAGAGCTCGTGCGGGAGGGCGGGAGCTGCGTCTGCCCCGAGGGCTCGACCCTCGTCGCCGATTGGGTCTGCGAGTTCGAGGACGGCCGCAGGGTCTCCGGGCCGGGCGCCGACGGAGGCCCCGCCCCGGACGCGGGGTCGGGCACCGACGACGCGGGCGTCGACGCGTTCGTCGCGGAGTGCGAGGCCGACTTCGAGTGCGACGACGGCGACGTCTGCAACGGCGTCGAGCGCTGCGACGCCGGTCGCTGCGTGGCGGGCGCGCCGCTCGTCTGCGACGACGGTGACAACTGCACCGTCGACTCTTGCGACCCCGAGGTCGGCTGCCGAAACGTCCTCATCGACGAAGACCGCGACGGCTTCGCGCCGGCGCACCTCGGCACCTGCGCGACCCGCCCGGGCGCCAGCCGAGACTGCGACGACACGAACCCGAACGTCTACCCCGGCGCCCCCGAGCAGTGCGACGGCCTCGACAACGACTGCGACGGCATCGTCGACAACAACGTCGAGCGCTTCGACTGCTTCCGCGACGCAGACGGCGACGGCTACCCGAGCTCGAGCGATCGCGTCGTCGATTGCCGCTGCCCGTCCGGCTTCATCCCCCGGCGCGCGGATGGCCTCTTCGACTGCGCCGACAACGAACCGGGCGCCCACCCCGGCAGCGACGAGTTCCGCGCGATCCCGTATTCGACGCCGACCGGCCCGAGTTTCGATTGGAACTGTGATGGGGTGCAGGAGCGGCAGAACCCGCGTGCAAGCAGTGGCTGCGTGTCGAGCGGCGACAGCTGCTCTGGCGGCGGTTGGAGTGATTCGGTTCCTGCGTGTGGTGCGATGGGCACCCTCTGTGGCTGCCTTGCACCGCGGCCCCCGTATTACCTCTGCACCCCGCTTTGTTTGACGGACAGGGTCCAGCAGTGCAGGTGAACGCGACGGAACCATAGTTCGATCGCACGATTTGGAAACCGCTCCGCCGAACCGTCCTCCTACTCGCGCCTAAGTGGGGACCTGAGTGACTGCGAAGCCGATGCCCCTCCACCCTCCGTATGCGGTCCGGTTTGCGTCACCGATCGTACCCAGCCAGTGCCGTTGAGAACGGGACCCCAGGAGCGGAAGCCAAGGCTCAACGCGGCTGTCCTACGTAGAAGCTCGCGCCGCGAACCAGCAAAACGAAACGGTCACCTTCGGGCAGATCCCACGTCTCGACGAACGAGATTCGCCTGCACAGCGGCCGTTGCCACAGCATCACGAGACGAACGCGCACGAAGAAAGACCCGGCCTCATCGCTGAGGTCGGGTCTTGCAACGGCAGGGTGGCCTGCTGCCCTTTACGCCAGGATCCTCATGACGGGAAACAGCTGAGGAAAGCCCCCTGGCAGGCCGTGCCCGTGCCGTTGAGGCACGCGATGAACGGGTCGAGGTCACATGCATCCACGCACGCCTGCGTGTCGCAAGCCTCGGCACAACAATTGAAATCACCCCACTGCGCATCACAACCGTTGGCCGCTCCGCAAGCCACCAGTTGGAGAATGGTGCACAAATTACAGCTAATCTGCCCCTCGAGCGGAGGAGTAGGATCATCGTTCAAGCACGCCTGACGCGCTTCATTCGTCGCGGCGTTCATGTAACAGGTCAGCGTCTCCGCTGCGCAACGAGGCAACGCCGCAGCGGGCAAGGGCTGGGGTTGGGCGCGACACTCCTCGGGCGTCGTCGTGCCGCTGTCCATCTCCGTCGTGCCGCTGTCCGGCAGCATGATGGTGCCGCTGTCCATGAGCATCGGGCGGGTGTCGCGGTCGTCGTCGTCGCCGCAGCCGAAAGCCAAGAGGGAGAGGATCCCCACGATCGAAAGCTTCTTCATCACGTCCATCCTTGATCCAAGAGTCCGGCGGGCGCCGGGCATCCATTCCACCGCACGTCCCCCCGCTCGCGGGCGGGACCACCACCGAGCAGGGCTCGGAAGCGCGAACCATGCTTGAGCATCGCTGTGCAACCAAGGGACTCGGTGACGTAGCTCACGCAACGACGGGAAGAACATCGCTCACACGTCGTGTCCACGAGCAAGGGCGGAGCGAAGGCTAGCGCCGCCAGCGCCAGGCCGCCCCGAGGCCCACGAGCGCCGCGACGGCCAGTGTGGCCCACCGCGGGACGAGCAGCGCGCGGGCGGCGGCGACGTCTTCGACATCGAGCGGCTCGAGGGCCGCGGCGGCGATCCGGGGATCGAGCTCGGCCAGCGCGGCGAGCGTGAGTGGGGCGCTGAGCGCCACGAAGGCGAGACCGAAGGTGCCGAGCGCGACGAGCGCGCGCACCAACGCCGCGTCGCCCGGGTCGTTCACGAGACCCCACATGAAGACCGCCGTCCCGAGCCCGACCCCGACGACCGGCGCCCAGCCGAGCAGGAACGCGTCCGCGACGAGCGCGAGCACGAGCCCGGCGGAGGCGGCGACGGCGGCGACGACGGGGAGCAGCCGGTCGCGCGTGCGCGGAGCGCTCATCCGAGCGCCGCGATCCGCTGCTCGACGGCGTCGCGGGTCTCGTCGTCCGGCGCGAGCGCGAGCGCGCGCGTGAGCATCCGGCGCGCGTCCTCGGCGAGGCCGAGCTCCGCGAGCAGACGGCCGGCCTCTCGATGGTAGCGGAAGTGGCTCTGGACGTCCGAGCCGCGGGCGAGGCTCGCGTAGAGATCGGCCGCACGCTCCGGAGCGCCGTTCTTCTCGTGGAGCTGCGCGAGCCGCTCGGTCCCCTCGGGCGGGAAGTCGACCTGCGCGCGGCTGGTGAGCACCGAGATGACGCGCTCGAGCTCGGCGATGGCTTCAGCGTCACGGCCCGCGTCGGCGAAGGCGAGGCCGAGCTCCTGCATGTACGTGATGTCCGGCCGCAGATCGTCGAGGAGCTGCGCGCCCGCCTCGAGCACGTCGACCGCGTCACCGAAGAGCTCGTGCTGGCGCAGGTAGTGACCGAAGAGCAGGTAGGGGCGCGGATCGTCGTCGAAGTCCTCGATCGCCTGCTCGTAGAAGCCGACGGCCTCTTCGTGCTCGCCGTCTTCGTCCGCAAGACGCGCGAGCTCGACGTAAGCCGCGAGCAGAGGCATCCCGCGCTCGTCCTCGGCCAGGCTCTCGACGAACTCGACGAGCGCCTCCCGCCCGCCCTCGCGATCTCCGTCGAGCAGGCGCGCGCGGCCGAGCTCGAGCCAGAGGTAACGCGGCGCCTCGGCGTCTTCGAGGATCGCCTCGAGCGCGGGGCGACCTTCCGCGTGTCGGCCCGCGTGGACCGCGAGGAGCGCGCGCTCGAAGTCCTCGCCGTACTCGGCGTACTCCTCGGCCTGCGCGTCGTCCCACGCCCCGCTGAGCAGGACCCAACGCTCCTCGTCCGAGATCTCCTCTTCGGCTGCGTGCTCGACCGCGTCGCCGCGCTCGAGGCCGTCGGCGACGCGACGCGCGTCGGCCCGCACCTCGTCGCTCACCCCCAGCTCGAGCGCGCTCATCAGCTCCTGCCGGGCGAAGTCGAGCTCTCCGGCGGCGAGCAGGCGCTGCGCCTCTCGCACGTGCCCACGCGCGAGCGCGTCGAGGCATGCGTCGATCCGCTCGGCGATCGCCTCACGCTCGGCGGCCTCTTTCGCGCGATCGAGGGCCTGCTCGAACGCGAGCTTCGCGGGCCCGAGCTGCCCCTCGGAGAAGAGGCGCTCGCCTCGCGCCATGGGATCTTCGCCGCCACCGAACATGCGCTTGAGGAAGGACATCGAGGGCGAGGTACCTGGCGCACGCGCAGTTGTCGAGAGCGCGAAGTCCCCTGCCCGTGCCCCTGCCCCTGCCCCGTGCCCGAAACCAGGCGACCAAGACGCGCCCCGCCCGGCCCCGCCCTGGCCGCGGCCCCGGAAGCAAGCGGACCTGACGCGGACACGGACGCGGACACGGACCGGACCACGGACCCGCCGCACCCGATTCGTGGAAACGTCCGTGCTGCCCTCGGACGTTTCTGCTCGAGCACGCGCACGCGCACACGCACGTGGACGTGGACGTGGACGGACGTGGCTCCGAGCCGAAAGCGACTCCGAGCCAGCGTCCTCAGAACGTGCCGCCGACCTGCAGCCCCACCCGCCCCGCGCCCGCCTGCGGCCCGAAGTGCAACGTCGCGCGCGGGCTGCCCGCGGGGGCGTCGTTCCGGATCGCGTAGACCAGCGGGGTCATCAAGAGCGGCACGCCGTAGCCGAGCAGCAGCGGCCCGCGGACCCAGGGCCCCGACTGGGCGAAGCACTCGTCCGACATGCCGCGCGGGCCGATGCACTCGCCCGAGCGCGTCGTCTCGATGACGCCCCACGCGGTGATGCCCGCGCCCACCGCGCCGAGGATCCAAGACCACCACGGCACGCCGGGGCGCTTGGGCATCAAGAAGCCCCACCCGAGCGTGAGCACCGCGCCGCCCGCTGCGGCGAAGCCGACCGACGTGCGGCGGTTCGACTCGATCTCCTCCGCGATCGAGAGGAACCCTTCGGAGAACGTCGCGTCGCGGAACTCGAGCTCCTTGTCGAGCATCCGGCTGCGGTAGACCCAGCCGACCGAGTGCACGGCGAGGCCGGCAGCGCTCACGAGCAACCCCGCGATCCAGACGCGCCCCGTCCCACCGACGACGGCGTTTCGCCCGCCAGGCCCGGTGACCTCGCCGCCGTCGCCCACGCCTTCGCCGGCGCCCCGTCCTCGCACGAGCTCGGCGACGCGCCGCGCCAGCGCGGCGGACGACGCCTCGGGCGCCGAGAAGCTCTCGATCCGTGTCAGACCAGCGCCGTCCACCTGCCACGCCGTCCACGCGCCCTGCGCGTGCACGAGCAGCCGCGTCGCACCGACCCACGCCGCCATCCGCCGCAGATGTGTCTCGGCGCGCGCGGAGAGCGCCGACTCGTCCTCGTAGACCAGCGCCACGCCGCCGTCCGTGCGCAGCGCGGAGTCGAGCTGCACGTCGACGTCGAGGCGCGCGGGAGACTCACCGCTCACGCGCACGACGTGCACGCGCCCAGGGCGGTCGGCGCACTCGACTTGCACCTCGTAGCGCCCCGGCGGGACCGTCCGCCGCACGCGCGGGCCCCGCCCGGTCACGCGGCCCTGCATCCGAATCGTGCACTCGCTGCCGTCGCCGCCCGAGCTCATCACCTGAACGGCGAGCACGCCGAGCTCCGTCGGCCCGATCTCTTCGAGCAGCGCGCGCACCTCGGGCGGGTGCAGGCGCGGCGTCGGCGTGAAGCCCGGCGCGAGGCGCAGGCAGGTGAGCGCCTGGCGCCGCGCCGCGCCCGGGTCCCGCTTCTGCAGGAACGCGCGCACGACGTAGAGGCAGAGGTTCGCGACGTCCTCGCCAGCGCGCTCGTCCCGGCCGAGCGCGGCGAGCTGATTCTCGAGCCGCTCGAGCACCGGGAGCCCCTGGTCGATGGCCCGTTGATCTTCGCCGCGCGCGACCGCGGTCAGCACGGCCTCGGTGGCGACGCCGAGATCGCGCTTGAGGCTCTCGTCGGCGATCCAAAAGGGCAACGAGAGGCTCGACTCCGCGCGCGACGCGGCCTCGGTGCCGGGCACGATGTCGACGCCCTCGGCCTCGAGCGCTTGCTCGGCCGCCCGCATCCGCTCGACGGGGAATGGCCGCGTGTCCGCGTGGACGACGAGCCAACGGTTCTGCGCCTCGGCGAGGTGGGGCGAGAGGGTGAAGAGAGTGAGCGCGAAGAGGAGAGAGAGGCGAAGCACGGCGACGTCGTTCTGGAGGAATCCACCGCGGCAGGCAATCACGAAGCCGCCGCACCGTGCGGAGCCTCGCGAACGGGTGGATCCCTCCGCGCGGGAGGGTAGTGCCTGCGAGAACGTTCGTCTCCTCGTACGCACGCGCGCTCAGTTGCGTACGGAGCGCACTTCGAGGCCGTGTGGCGTGCGCGGACGCGAGGGCGCTTCAGACGTCGTCTGCCACCACGAAGACGTCGCCGCCGTTCTCTTCGACCTCGACGGGGTCGAGTGGCAGCCCCTCGCACGGGCCGGCCACGCACATCCCATCGTCGAGGCGAAAGAGCGCGCCGTGCGTCCCGCAGAGCAGGTGCTCTCCGACCTCGTCGAAGAACTCTCGGCTGCCGGCGTCGATGGGGATCGGCAGGTGCTTGCACTGGTTCACATAGCCGCGGAGCACCCCGTCGGCGTCGCGCAGGACCAGCGCCTCGCGCGGCAGCCCGTAGCGGTCCCGGCCGACCAGGCACGTCCGCACCACCCCCGGCGCCAGCTCGTCTGCCGGACAGACCCGGAGTCGAACGCGGCTCATCGGGTGGCTCCCGAGGCGGTGCCGACGAACCCAAGCGTCATGGGGCGCCTCCGGGGACACACCAGACCCGCTCCGCTCGGACGCTGTGCAGACGCGGGGCCGCGTGCGGCTCGAGCGCGAGCGCCGTCAGCTCGCCGCCGTAGACGCAGCCCGTGTCGAGCCCGAAGGCATGAGGGTGACGTTGGAGCTTTCGGATGGCGTCATGCCCGAAGACCACGAGCTCGGGCCCCGGCCACACGCTGGCCCAGGGGACCCCATCATCCGCGCGTTTGGAGACGCTCCCGTTGGTCCGGATCGAGCGCATGTTCATCAGGTTCGCAGGATCCTGCCCCTCGAGCACGACCTGCGGGTCGAACCCGGCGTGCACCACGAGCACGTCGCCGCCGTCCGGTCCGAGCCCCCGGACGCGCCTCCAGAGCGGCGCGCCCTCGAGGTATGCCCAGTCCGGCTCGTCGAGGTCGTCGCAGACCGCTCGATGGTCCCGCTTCAGCTCGGGGCGCGGCGCGCCGGTCTGGACGGCCCGCCGCCATCGGAGCACATGCTCGTCGTGGTTCCCGCGCACCGTGAGCGCGCCGAGGCTGCGCGCGAGCTCCACGACCGCGCGAGACCGCGGACCTTTGGCGACCAGATCGCCGACCAGGATGAGGCGGTCGGAGTCCGGACGGAATCGGGCGTGCTCCAGCAAGCCCTGCAGCTCGTTCGCGCAGCCATGAACGTCACCGACGATCAGGGTGCGCTGGCTCATCGGCGAGCTCGATCGACGTCGATGCGCGCGGCTCGGAGCACGAGCGGTCGCTCAGGCGTTCATCTTGACGAAGTACCCGTTCGCCGCGAGCCAGAGCACGAGCAAGGCGACGCCGAGCGTGACGGCCGTGAGGACGATGAGCTTCGGCCCGGTCCACGCCGCGTCGGTCTTCTCGATTCGGGCCTTCTCTTCGTCGGTCACGGGAACGTTGATGTACGTCTTCGCCATGGCTCTCGTCTCGCTCCGGGCTTCGAGCCCGCCGTTTCGTCGGGAGGCGTAGTCTCACGGCGCGTCGTGGTCAACCGGGGCGTGTGCTCTCGATGGCAACGCCCCCTCCCGCCCTGCCCTTCACGTCGCGAGGCCGTGGAAGCGGACCCCCACCGCTGAGCCCGGGCGCCCTTGCGGAGGCCACGCCGACACCGTAGAAAAGCCGATCCCATGTCGGACCGCCGAATCGAGCTGATGTCGCCCCGCGCGATCGAGCAGATGCGAGCCTCTTGCCAGCTCGCGGCCAAGACCCTGGTGATGGTCGGGGAGCACCTTCGGCCAGGGATCACGACCGACGAGATCAACTCGCTCGTCCACGGGTACATCGTCGAGCACGACGCCTACCCGTCCCCGCTGAACTATCGGGGCTTCCCCAAGAGCGTCTGCACCAGCCTCAACGACGTAATCTGTCACGGGATCCCGGACCAGACGGCGCTGAAGGCGGGCGACATCATCAACGTCGACGTGACCACGTACCTCCCGAAGAAGCACGGGTACCACGGCGACACCAGCGTGACCTTTTACGTGGGCGAGCCGACGGAGGACGCCAAGCGTGTCGTCGAGACCGCCCGCCAATGTCTCGAGGCCGGCATCTCCGTCGTGAAGGCCGGCGCTCGGATCTGGGACATTGGCGCCGCGATCCAGGAGATCGCGGAGAAGGCCGGCTGCAGCGTCGTCCGCGACTACGTGGGTCATGGGGTCGGGCGCGAGTTCCACATGCCCCCCCAGATCCCGCACTACCGCCCCGAGAAGCGTCCGGGGTTCTTCAGCGATCTGAAGAACGTCCGGATGAAGGAGGGGATGGTCTTCACGATCGAGCCGATGATCAACCTCGGCTCGCACGAGACGGAGCTGCAGGACGACCAGTGGACCGTGCTGACGGCGGACCGCTCGCTCTCGGCACAGTTCGAGCACTCGATCCTCGTCACCCGCACGGGCGCCGAGGTGCTCACCGCGCGCCCCGCCGTGGTGAAGGGTTCGGAGGACGTGCCGTGGGCCATCGTCGGACCGCTCTCCGCCCCGGCCGCCTGGCAAGCGCGCAACGGCAGCTGACCTCGGCGGCCAAGCGCGAGCCGAGCTCCGGAATCAGGTGAGTTCGACGGGGCGAACCGTCGACCTCGGAATCAGCCAAGCCCGGCGAGGCGAACCCTCCCCAACTAGGTGAGGCCGACGGGGGCGAACCGTCGACCTCGGACTCAGCCAAGCCCGACGGGCTCCGCAATTGGGCGAGCCCGACGGGGGCGAACCGTCGGGCTCCGGAGTTAGGCGAGCCCGACGGGGGCGAACCGTCGGGCTCCGGAATTAGGCGAGCCCGACGGGGGCGAACCGCCGGGCTCCGGAATTAGGTGAGCCCGACGGGGGCGAACCGTCGGGCTCGGACCGCTCCGTCGCGGGGCGACGCGAGATGGAGCGGGTGGAGGGGCGCAGCCCCTCCGCGTCCCGGGAGGATTGGGACGTCCACCGACGAGGGCGAATCGTCGGCGAAAAGAGAAGAGGAGACGCTCAGAAGTCGAAGTCGAGCTCGCGGGGGTCGTCGTCCGCCAGGGAGTCGTCACGACCCGCGTTGTAGGTCGCGTCCGCGTAGAGGTCGTCGAGGCAGAAGCCCGCCTTCATGTGCGGGGCGATCTCCTCGCGCTGGAACTCGTCCATCGAACGGTAGACCTTCGGTCCGAATCGTCGCATCAGGCACACCTCCACCCACCCGCCAGCACGGCAGGATCCACGTCCTCGTCACACGGCAAGGGGCCGCTCCCTGGTGCGCGAGCACCTCGTGGACGGGGATGCCGTCTCGGCACCCACATGTCCTACATGTGGGCACACCCTACCACCTGTTTCGTGGAGCGCGAAAAACCTGCACGGAATTCTCGAATCGAGCTCGTGGGGGTGTCGGCTCCCAGCAAGGGCCCATCGCAAGGGGGCCACGTGAACGCCTCGAACGAGCCTCCCGATTCGAGCGTCTTCTGCGTCGGAGGAGGCACAGAGCGGGCGTGGCGTGGGCAGGGGCAGGGGCAGGGGCAGGGGCAGGGGCAGGGGCACGGGCACGGGCAGCGGCAGCGGCAGCGGCACGGGCAGGGGCACGGGCAGCGGCAGCGGCACGGGCACGGGCAGCGGCAGCGGCACGGGCACGGGCACGGGCAGGAGCACGGGCACGGGCTCTCAGTGTCGGTGGCCAAGATCGCTCGGGAATGGTACGAAGGGCTCGCGCATGGGACGGGTGGTCGCGATCGCAAACCAGAAGGGCGGCGTCGGCAAGACGACCACGGCGGTGAACCTCGCCGCGAGCCTCGCCGTCGCCGAGCAGCGCGTGCTCCTCATCGACCTCGACCCGCAGGGGAACGCCTCCACGGGCGTGGGTGTCCACCCGCGCACCGTCGAGAACGGCGCCTACCGGGTCCTCCTCGACGAGGCGACGGTCGAGGACGAGACGCGCGAGACCGAGATGCCGGGGCTGTCGATCCTCCCCGCGACGCAGGATCTCGTCGCCATCGAGCGCGAGCTGGTCGACGCCGAAGACGGCCCCTTCCGGTTGCGCAAGGCGCTCGAGCACGCGCGCGAGCGCTACGACTTCGTGCTCGTCGACTGCCCGCCCTCGCTCGGTCTGCTCACGATCAATGCGCTGACCGCAGCCGACCTCGTGCTCGTGCCGCTGCAGTGCGAGTACTACGCGCTCGAGGGGCTCTCGCAGCTCGTCGGCACGGTGGAGCGGGTGAAGAACGGCCTCAACCCCAGCCTCGAGATCCACGGGGTGCTGCTCACCATGTGGGACGCCCGCAACAACCTCGCGAACGAGGTCGCGGCCGAGGTCCGCCGGCACTTCAAGGTCTTCGAGACCCTCATCCCGCGGAACGTCCGCCTCGCGGAGGCGCCGAGCCACGGCAAACCCGTGCTGCTCTACGACGCCTCGAGCCGCGGCTCGTTCCAATACCTGAACCTCGCGCGCGAGATCCTCGACGACCTCGACGCCGCCGCGTGAGCCCTCCCGTGAGCACCAAGAAGCGCCTCGGTCGTGGCCTCGACGGCCTCCTGCCCGCCGCCCCGTCGAAGGAGACGAAGGGCACACACACCGCCCGCATCGAGGAGCTCCACCAGGGCCGCGGGCAGCCGCGTCAGCGCTTCGACGACGGCGCGCTCGACTCCCTCGCGGCCTCCATCGCCGAGCATGGCGTGCTCGAGCCGATCCTCGTCCGAAAGCGCAGCAGCGGCGGCTTCGAGATCATCGCGGGCGAGCGCCGCTGGCGCGCGGCGCAGCGCGCGGGCCTGAAGGAGGTCCCGATCTTCGTGCGCGAGCTGGGCGAGGCCGCCGCGTTCGAGGCGGCCCTCGTCGAGAACCTCCAGCGCGAGGACCTCAGCCCCATCGAGACCGCGCGCGCGTTCGCGCGCCTCGCCGAGGAGTTCGGCCACACTCAGGAGCAGATCGCGCAGCGCGTCGGCAAGGATCGCTCGACGGTCGCGAATGCCCTGCGCCTGCTCAAGCTCCCGGAGGCGATCCTCGGCTGGGTCGACGAGGGGCAGCTCAGCGAGGGCCACGGACGCGCGCTGCTCGGCTGCCCCGATGTCCCGTCGATGCTCGAGCTCGCCCGCGCCGCCATCTCCCAGCAGCTCAGCGTGCGCGAGGTCGAGCGGCGCGCGCGCGCGACGGCCGCGCCCGCGCAGAAGAAGGCGGACAAGCCGGCCAAGAGCGCCAACGTCCGCGACCTCGAGCGACGCCTCTCGCACTCGCTCGGCGCCACCGTCGCCGTCGACCCGAAGAAGGGCGAGAAGGGCGTCATCACGATCGCCTACGACGGCTACGACCACCTCGACACGATCCTGGCCCGCCTCGGCCTCGAGGGGTGAGCGCCCGCTCGGCGGACGGCCGGAAGCTCGCGTACGCTCCCGCCGTTCCATGACCATGAGCAGGGCCTTCGCACCCCCATCCGTCAGACCCCGACGCCCCACCCCACTGTTGCGGGCGACCCTCGCGACGCTGGCGCTGACCGCGTGCACCTTCCGCGTCCCGGTCGATCCCCTCGAGCTCTCGCTCTCCTCGCTGCAGCTCGGCGAGACGGACTTCGTCGAGCTGGTCCGCGCCGTCGACGCCGTTCGCTTCCGCGGCCGGGCCACGCTCCGCGAGGGCCGCTACCCGCTCGACTCACGCGACTACGAGGCCCTGGAGATCACGGGTCCGACGCGCGCGACCTTCGAAGCCGACGTCGCGCTGCGCCAAGCAGACGCCCGCGGCCTTCGCCTCGTCATCAGCCCCGACGTCCGCGAGTTCCGCGTGGCGTTCGACCGCCCCGTCGTCCTTCACGGCCGAGGCGGCGGTCGCCGCGTCACCCTGGAGGGCGCCGCGCTCGGTCCGGAGTCGCCCGAGGGGCAGCGCTTCACCGTCGGCGTCCGCGTCGGACGCAGCCTGATGGGCAGCATCGCGGGCGCGGTCGTGGGCGTGCCGGGTGGCGTCATGGAGACCGACGCGCTCGACGCGATCGCACGCGTCGAGGTCTCGGAGCTCACGACCACCCTCCGCGCCGGCAGCACGATCCGGCACGGCGAGAGCACGCTGGTCGTCGCGGAGCCCTCGGGCGCCGTGCTCCGCCGACTCGACGTCGACGTCGAGGCGCGTACCGCGCGCTTCGAGCTCGAAGCGGCGCTCGATCTCGGCCCCGGCACCTGCGTCGTCACGGCGGAGGGCCGCCTCTGCAGCGACGCCGTCCGGCTCGAGCTCCATGGGGAGTACTCGCGCGCCGCCGACACCGAGCGGCTGCGCCTCTCGGAGCTCGACCGCCCTACCCGGCTCGTCGCGCGGGGCGGCCAGCTCGACCGACGCACGGAGGCGGGCGCCTTCGAGCCGCTGATGGCGCTCGAGCGCGCGGAGCTCACGCTCGACCGATATGAGTGCGCGGGCGCGCTCACCGGCGCCTCCGCGGAGGACGCCGAGCGGTCACGCTGCTCCTCGCGCGTCCGCGCCGACCTGGACGGCGCCGCGGGCGCCCTCTCGGTCGAGGGCCGACGTCTGCGCTTCGACGGGCTCCGCGTCCGCGACGTCCGGCTCGAGCAGAACCCCGACGAGAGCTCGATGCGCGTCGGCGGCGTCTCGCTGCGCGGCCCGGTGCTCGAGCTCGACTCGGCGTCCGGGGCGACGGAGGTCCGGTTCTCGGAGGTCGTCCTCGGCGAGGTGCAGGGCGAGCGCTGGGGCAGCGCCGCGCTGCTCGCGGGGTCGCTGATCGCGCGCGCCGGCGAGGTGAGCTTCACCTTCGCCGAGCCCACCGAGGGCGCGCCGCGTCGCACGCTCCGCGGCACGCTCGCGGGGGAGACGCGCATCGATCTCGGACAGCGCGAGGCGCTGCGGGTCGCGCTCGCCTCCGAGGGGCGCGTCGAGGGCACGATGCGGCTGCGCGCCGAGCTCGACGAGCTCGCGATCTCGCTCGACGACGTCGTGGTCGCGCGAGCGCGCGGCCTCGAGCTCGACGCGCTCGTCGGCGGCAGCGAAGATCGGCTCGAGCTCCGAGCCCGGGAGGCGGTTCGCGTCGACACGGGCGCGCTCTCCGACGTGGCGATGGGCGACCTCCGCCTCGGATTCCGCGCGCTCCGCCTCGTGCGTGACGCGCAGCAGACCCGGTTCGAGACCGACGGCCTGCGCCTCTCGTTGCCACGCGCGCAGGTGCTCGCCGCGCTGCGGCCGCGCATCCCGCCGAGCTTCGTGAGCGACGACAAGCCGCTGACCGGCGCCGTCGTCACCTCCCTCGGCGCGATCGCGTCGGCGTCGCGCCTGCAGAACCTCTCGCGGTTCCGAGCTCGCCTCGAGGTCGCGGGCCTCGACGCGCTCGACGCGGGGCTCGATCGCGGGCGGCTGCGCGTTCGCGGCGAGGTCGACGCGACCGTGCGGCTGATGGCCGACGAGAGCCGGGTCCGGGTCGACGCCTGCGTCGACCGGGTGACCACCACCGTCCCCGTGCCTTGCCTGCGGGGCGGGATGCCCGCGCTCTGCGACCGCACGTTCGAGGCGGACGTGCCCTACCCGTGCGTCGCTACCGAGACGGCCGCCGCGAACGTGCTCGCCGGCACCTTCCGCGTCGCGCTCGACCTCACCGGCGAGCTCCGCAGCAACGCGCCCGCGCCGCTCTCGGAGCTCGCCCTGCAGGCCCGCGTCGTCCGCTGCGACCGCGTCGATCTCCGGGGGATGAACGACGCGCTCGAGCGCGCACTCGACGTCGAGGGCACGCTCTGCCGCGAGCTCCGCGGGCTCGAGCGCGTCTTGCCGCTCGGCGACGTCCTCGACGTCGAGCAAATCCCGGTCCTCCGGGGCGCCCACGTGCGGCGCCTCGACCTCGACAGCGACGAGGCGGACGTCCACGTGGCGCTGGATCTCTCGATCGCGCTCTGAGGCGCCCACGGGGCTCCGCCCGCGGGGCGACCACGGCTCGAGTGCCCACGCGAACGGCGGACGTACACGCCGT
The DNA here is from genome assembly GCA_019637115.1 of Myxococcales bacterium. Classification (GTDB taxonomy): domain Bacteria; phylum Myxococcota_A; class Polyangia; order Polyangiales; family Houyiibacteriaceae; genus JACKEH01. The sequence goes on from JAHBWH010000002.1 coordinate 86,496, forward strand.
GCTGGATCGCGCTCCGAGGTCCCCGCGCGCCCCTGTCCACGAGCCGCGGCTCGATCGCCACCGCGTACGAGCCGACGGCGAGCCCGGCGTTCACCGAGCTCGCCGTGTGCCCTCAGACCTGGATCTGAATCCCGAGCGCCTCGCGGAGCTTGAAGTACTGCTCGCTCACGCTGAAGAGCACGAGCTCCTTGAGCTTGTCCTTCGGCGGGAGGTCGACGCTGCCCTCCGGCGGGAGCGCCTGGATCATGCGGCGCGCGACGTCGAGGTCGTTGCACACCAAGAAGCCCGCGCGGATGGCCGAGAGCTCGACCGACTGCATCCAACCCTTGATGTCCGCTCGGCCGCCCTGATCGTCGATGAACTTCCGGCAGACCGCGCGGAGCGCATCCGTCTGGGCCGGGCTCATGTGCCCTGCCAGCGGCTGCGCCCACTGGTCCACCTGCGGATCCGCCGGCCCGAGCCCCGAGAGGCGGAGGGCGGCGAGGAGGAGGAAGCGCAGCTCGGTGTGCGAGCCGAAGAGCGTCCGGACGAAGTGCTCCGTCAGGTAGTACGTCGAGAAACGACCGATGACGAACATCAGGTCCTGCGGCGAGTACCCGCTCAGGAGCGTCGAACCGCTGATCACGGCCGGGGGGTTCGACCCCGGCAGGTGCGCGAGCCCGCCCGGCGCCTGCTGCTGCAGGTAGAGCCGAGGCTGCGTGGGGATGTTCAGCACCTGCAGCACGAAGCCCCAGGTGCGCGCGAAGAGCGCCGTGGAGGACGCGGGATCGACCGGCTTGAGCTTGTCGATCTTCAGCGCCTTGTCCGAGGCGTGCTTCACGGCCAGCGCCGGGGGCGCCATCAGCTCCATGATCTTGGTGACGTAGCGGTCCTGCCCCGGGTGCAGGAGCTCCGAGAACCAGAGGTTCCGCTCGACCCGACCACGCGGGCGGATGGGACCTTGGGGCTTGTACTGTTGATAGAACTGCGTCTGCTCGGCGTCCGCCTTCTGCAAGAAGGCGAGCGTCGCCGCGAGACACCACGCCTTGTCGTACGCGCGCGCGTCGAAGTAGAGCTTGTAGAGCGCGCGGTAGGAGTCGACGCGGTAGGGGTCGTGCTGGAGCAGCCACTGGTGCTCCGAGATCGCGAGGTCGAGCTTGTCGGGGATGGCCTGGTAGAGCTCGGCCAGGATCTGGTGCTGCTGCGGGTCGTCGGGCTTGAGCGAGGCGGCGGTCTTGAACGCCTCCGCCGCGGCCTCGAAGTTCCGCTGGCGGTCGCGGTAGATGATACCGAGGGTATAGAAGAGGTTGTACTTCAGGTCCTCGCGCCCCTCGAGACCGATCACCCGGTGGATCATCTTTCGGTACGCCCGCTCGAGCTGCTTCCAGTCCTTCCGCGCGTTCAGGATCTTGTTGACCGCCTCGAACGCCTTGAGCTGGTCGACGTCGAGGTCGAGCGCCTCGCTGAACTTCTCGAGCGCCCGGTCAGCGTCCTTCAGCTCGTCGCGGAGGATGACGCCGATGGTGTAGGCGTACTTCGACCGAACGGTCTTTCGCTCATCGAGCGAAGAGATCATCTCGATCGTCTCGATCGTCTTCTCCCAATCCCGCGTCTTCTGGTACGCGCCGAGGAGCTTGTGGAGGAGGCGGTGGTCTTCCGGCTTGAGGGTCGACGCCTCCACCCAGCACTCGATCGCCTTCTGAGGGTTCGCGAGCTTCTCCTCCCAGAGGGTGCCAACGTCGTCGAGCATCGAGAAGCGCTCGTCCTCGTCGTAGACCGACTCGAGGATGATCTTCTTGAAGTGGACGACCTGCTGCCAGTCGTTGGACTGCTGATAGAGGCCGACGATGGCCTCCAGCGTCGGACGATGGTGCGCGTCGAACTCGAGCGCCTTGTCGAAGAGGTTGAGGGCCTTTCGGCGCTCGCCCTGCTCGCGCTTGATGACGCCCTGGCGGTAATAGATGTCGGTGTTCTCGGCGTCTCCGAGGATGTCCTTCTGATGCAGGAGGATCATCTGGTAGAACTTGAACGCCTTGTCCCACTGCGCGGCGGCGAAGTAGGCGTTCGCCACGCCGAAGACCGTGGGCAGGTGCGTCGCGTCGATCTGGTAGGCGCGCTCGAAGGCCTTGATGGCCTCCTCGTGCTTCGCCAGCTTCGACGCGGTCTCGCCTAGCTCGAACGCCAGGCGGTGCTGCTCGTGGGGCTCACGCTTGCCGCTCCGCTTGACGAGCATCTCGAGGAGCGGGAAGGCCTCCGCGTAGCGCTCGGTCCGACGGTACTCGGCGACGAGCGGGAGCGCGGCGTCCTCGTTGTCCGGGTCCTGCTTGAGCGCGGCCTCCCACACCTGCACGGCGCGCTCGTGCTCGTCGAGGCGCTCCTCGTAGAGCTGCCCGAGCTCGACGAGGAGCTCGGCGACGACGCGCGGGCTCTTCTGGTAGCTCGCCTCTTGCTCGAGGAGCTTCGCGGCCGCCAGCCAGTCCCCGCTGTCGAGCTGGATCGCCCGCATCGCGCCGAGCGAGGGCAGGTGACCTGGGTCGAGGTCGAGCGCCATCTGGTATTTGTCGAGCGCCGACATCCGATCCCCGAGCTCTTGGTCGAGGATGCGCGCGCTCCGGAAGAGCAGGTCGACCTGCTTGGCCGGGTCCTGCACGAGGCGCGCGAGCTGCTCCATCATCTCGAGCGCCGAGACGTGGTCACCGCGCTTGTCGTAGATGCGGGTCAGCGCGTCGAGCGCCTCGACGTCCTGGTCGTTGATCGACAGCACGTTGAGGTAGGAGTCGACGGCGCGGTCCTGCTGGTCGAGGTCGCGCGCGAAGGTGTCTCCGAGCGCCTTGAGCACGCGGACCTTCTCGCCGCGGTCCGGCGTCGCCGCCACGTGGCGCTCGTAGGTGTCGACGAGGCGCTCCCACTGCTGCATCTGCCGATACAGGCGCGCGAGCGCGTTGAGCGCGCCCTCGTGCGTATGATCGATCTCGAGGATGCGTTCGTGGCACTCCGCCGCGCGGTCCGGCTTGATGAACGACTCCTCCCACATGCCCGCGAGCTGCGTGAGGATCGTGATCCGCTCCTTCTCGGTCGAGACGACGTCGTATTGGACCTGGAGGACCTCGAGGAGCTCCTGCCACCGCTCGGCCCGCGCGTAGAGCCGCTCGAGCCCCTTGAGCGCCTGGAGGTTGAGCGCGTCGCGGCTGCGGACCGCCGAGTAGGTGGTGATCGCCTCCTCGACGTTCCCGATCCGGTCCTCGTAGAGCTCGGCGAGCTTGAGCTGCGCCTCGATGATCTCGTCGGGCTCCTCGAGCCCGCGGACCTTCCGCTGCATGACGTCGAGCAGCTTCTGCCACTGACCCCGCTCGGAGTAGATGCGCTCGAGGTGCACGAGCGCGGGGAGGTGCGTCGCGACGACGTCGATCGCCTTCTCGTAGTACCCAGGCGCCTGCTCCGGCATCCCGAGGTGAGTCGACGAGAGCTCACCCATCTTCACGTAGGTGTCGGCGGTGATCTTCGGCTCTTCGCTCGTCGAGACGATCTGCCCGTAGGTCTGCGCGAGCGCGTCCCACTGCTGGGTCTTCTCGTAGAGCTCGGCCATCGACACCATCAGGTGCACGTTGCCGGGATCGACCGCCTGGACCTGCTGGTAGTACGGCAGCGCGTAGTCCGGGTGGTCGAGCTCTTGGCCGTACCACTTGGCGCACTGCAGGCAGAGGATGATCTTCGTGTCCTGATCCTCGGCCTCTTGGAGCGCCTCGTTGGCCGCCGTGAGCAGCTCGTTCCACTTGCCGGCCGAGCGGGTGACGCGGGTGAGCTCCTCGAGCGTCTTGTCGTTGCCGTAGTCGAGGCTCCACGCGACCTGCAGCGCGTCGAAGGCCTGATCCAGGTCGCCGAGCTTCTCCTCGTAGACCTTCGCGGTCTTACGGAGCAGCTTCACGCTGACGTCGAGGTCCTCGACGCTCTCCACGCGCACGACGTAGGCGTCGATGAGCTCGTCCCAGCGCCCCGCGGCGCGGTGCAGCGCCTCCACGCGCTCGAAGGCGTACTCGTGCAGCGGCTCGAGCTCGAGGATCCGCTGGAACGCGCTGGTTCCGCCATCCGCGTTGGCGAGCTGCTCCGCCCAGGTCTTCGCGATCGTGAGGAGCTGCCCGATCTTTCGTTCGGGCTCGTCGAAAGCGAGGACCCGCTTCTCCATCACGCCGACGGCGTCCTCCCACATCGACTCGGTTCGGTAGATGTGCTCGAGCGCATCCATCGCGTCGAAGGCACGTGGATTGACGTCGATGGCCTTCGTGTACGCCTCCGCCGCGTCGAGCGGCTGCTGCAGCTCGACGTTGTAGAGGTGACCGAGCTGCATGTAGACGTTCTCGATCGTCGCGTCGTCGAGCGTCGCGGCGCCGACCTCGACCACCCGATGCAAGGTGTCGACGAGATCGTGGTGCTGCCCGGACGCGCGGTGGATCTCCGCGATGTGGAAGAGCGCGTCGGTGTTCGACGGGTCGAGATCGAGGACCCGCTCCCAGCTGTCGAGCGCGCTCCGCTCGCGACCGAGCCGCTCGTACCAGATCCGGCCGAGGTCGGCGTAGATCGCGACGCGCTGCTCGTCGTGCTCGACGGCGTTCGCTTCGCGCTCGAGCACCTCCACGAGCTCCGCCCATCGCTCCTGCTGGGCGAAGATGTTTCCGAGCGCATTGAGCGCCTCCGGATCCTCGCCGCGCAGCTCGAGCACCTCGCGCCAGAGCTCGATCGCCCGCTCGAAGTCCGAGAGCGCGTCCGAGGCCAGCCGCGCCATCTTGGCGTAGATGTCCGCCCGCTGGGTGTCGCCCAGCACGACGTCGAGCTCCTTCTGGAACGCCGCCTGGAGCGCCGGCCAGTTCTTCTGGCGGGTGTAGATCTCCTGAAGCGCCGAGACGGACTCGGCGTGCTCGGGCTCGAGCTCCCCGAGGACCCGTTGGTAGACCGAGATCGCCTCCTCGGTGCGCCCGAGATCGTTCTCGAGCACCTGCCCGAGCCGGTAGTGCAGGTCGACCAGGTCCTGCGGCATGTCCGTCGCCTGGATGCGCTTCTTCAAGACCTGCGCGAGGGCCTCGTTGGCGCCGTTCTCGTCGTAGATCCGGTCGAGGGCGACGAGCGTGTCCTCGTCGCGATCGGAGACGCCGAGCAGGTAGCGGTAGGTCTCCTCCGCCCTCGGGACGTCCGCCAGCTCCTCCTCGTAGACACGCGCGAGGCGCTTGCCGAGGACGAGCTTGTGCGCGGGCTCGGCCGCGAGGCCGATGCCGTCCGCGTACGTGCTCGCGAGCTGCTCCCAGCCATCCTGCGCGGCGCCGAGCCGCTCGACCTCCATCAACGAGTGGTCGTGGCTCGGGTCCTCGAGCAGCGCGCGCTGCATCCAGAAGAACGCCTTGTCGTAGTCGCCAGCGCGCTCCTCGGCGATCTCGGCGATGCGGTGCATCATCGAGACGCGCTCGGTTTGGTCACCCTGGTAGTGCAGCTGCACCTCGTGGACGCCGATCAGTCGATCCCACGACTCGCGCATCCGATAGAGCGGCTCGAGCACCTCGCCGATGCGGAGCGGCTCGACGCCCTGTGAGAAGAGCCCCTCGAGCGCTTGAATCGCCGGCTGGTGCTCCGGCGCCGCGCCCAGGATGTCGGCGTAGCGCTCGATGGCCTGCTCGACCTGTCCGAGGCGCTCCTGGTGAAGTCGGCCGAGCCGGAACTGCAGCGTCAGGATGTCGTCCGGGCTCGCGGCGACCTGGATCTCCTTGTCCAGGATGTCCGCCAGCTCCGCCCAACGCTCGGTCGCCTCGTAGAGCCGGTCGAGCGCCTCGATCGCCTCGACGTGCATCGAGTCGAGCTCGACGACGAGCCGGTAGCGGTTGATCGCCGCCTCGACGTCGCCGACCTGGACCTCGTAGAGCATCGCAGTGCGCATCGCGAGCTCGATGGCGTCCTCGGGCCGCTCCTCGCGGAGCGCGCGGATCTCGACGTCGTAGAGCGAGGTGACGCGCTGCCAACCGTCGACCTGATCCGCGAGCCGCTCGAGCGAGCCGAGCGTGTGCTCGTTGCCGTTGTCGAAGGGGAGCGAGCGTGCGTAGGCGTCGAACGCCTTCGCGGCGTCATCGAGGTGGATCTCCCGAAGCTCGGCGACCCGGTGGAGCAGCTCGACCTTTCGGAGCGGATCCGCCTCGTGCGCGATCTGAACCTCGTGCACGTTGACGAGCTTCGCGGACTCCCCGAGCTGCTGGTAGACGGGCTCGAGCACGCCCGCCGCCGCGACTGGCTCTACGCCCTCGGCGATCATCGCCTCGAGCTCGTCGAGCGTCGGCGCGTGATCCGGCGCGACCTCGAGGACGTCGCGGTAGATGTCGATCGCCCGCTCCGCGTCGTCGAGGCGGCGGTGGTAGAGGTTGCCGATCCGGAACCGGAACGAGATGACCTCGAGCGGGTCACCGGAGAGGTCGGCCTCGCGCTCGAGCACGCTGAGCAGCTCGCGCCACGCCGAGGTCGCTTGGTAGAGTTGATCGAGGCGCCCGAGCGCCGCGAGGTCGTCCGGATCGATCTCGAGGATGCGCTGGTAGCTGTCGATCGCCTTGGCGTGATCGTTCAGCTCGCGCTCCCAGACCGTGCCCACCTCGGCGTAGAGGCGCTTCTTCTCGTCGGGATCAGCGACGATGTCCGCCTTGCGGGTGTAGACGCCGAGCAAATCCTCCCAGCGCTCGAGCCGGAGGTTGAGCTCGATGAGCTTGTCGAGGCTCGGCAGGTCCTCCGGGTCCGCCTCGAGCGCCATGTGGTACACGGTGATCGAGTCGGTCGGGCGCTCCAGGAGCTCCTCGTAGATCTGCGCCGCGCGATGGAGGTGCTCCTTGCGCTCCTCCACCGTCGGCATCATCCGCGCCTTCGTCAGGTAGATGGTCGCGAGCTCTTCCCAGCGCTCGTTCAGCTGATAGAGCCGCTCGAGCGCGGTCGCCGCCTCGAGGTGCTGGTCGTCGAGCGAGAGCACGCGCTGGTAGTGCGCGATGGCCTGCTCGAAGTCCTGCAGCTGCTCTTCGCGGATCTGCGCCGCCTTGACGAGCAGGAGCGCTGCGAGCGCCGGGTCCTCGAGGCCCTCGACGCGCTCCTCGTAGACCTTCGCGAGCGCCTCGAGGTCGCCGACCGCGGGGGCGAGGCGCTCGAGCTGCTCTTGCGTCGCCAGGTTCGCGGGATCCTCGGCGAGCGCGCGCGCGAAGCTCTCGAAGGCGTTCGGGTAGTCGTCGAGCGCGACCTCGTAGAGCTCGGCGATGCGGTGGAGGAGCTCCACCCGACGCTCCGGCGACGAGGCCAGGCGCGCTTGGATCTCGTGCACGCCGATGAGCTTCGGCACCTCGCCCGCGTCGCGGTAGATCGGCTCGAGGATCTCGGCGATGACGAGCTGATGCGCGTCCACCGCGAGCAGTCGCTCGAGGTTCGCTTGGGCCTCTGGGTTGGTCGGCTCGCGCAGGAGCACGTCGCGATAGATCTCGATCGCGACCTCCACCGCCTCCATCCGCGTCTCGCGGAGGCTGGCGAGGCGCAGCATGAGACGGATCTGTTGGTCCTCGTCGTCGGCGAGCTCGAGCTGGCGGCTGACGTTGTCCGCGAGCTCGGCCCACATCCCCTGGCGGCCGAAGAGATCGTCGAGCGCCCCGAGCGCCCGCGGCGACGCGGGATCGAGCTCGAGGATCTCGTTGTACACGCCGATCGCGGTGGCCGGATCCTCGAGATACTCGTCGTAGATGGCGGCGGTCTGCGCGAGGAGCTCTTCCTTCTCCTCGGGGTCCGACGCCTGATCCGCCCGACTCCGCAGCACGACGACGAGATCGGCCCACCGCTCGGTGCGCCGGAAGAGCGCGTCGAGCGCCAAGAGCGCCTCGAGATCCCCTGCGTCCTCTTCGAGGATCTTGCGGTACGAGCCGACGGCGCCGTCGACGTCCTCGAGCTGTGCCTCCTGAAGCTGGGCGGTCTTGAGCCACAGCGCCCGTCGCAGCTCGACGTCGGTCACGTCGGCCGCGAGCTTCGCGAGCAACGCGACCAGCTGTGGGAAACGCCCGTCCGTGATGGCCAGCGTCTCGAGGCGCTGCAGTGTGTCTGCGCTCCCCGGCTGCTCGGAGAGCGCCTCGGCGTAGGCCGCGAACGCCGCGTCGTTGTCCTCGAGGCCCCCCTGGACCTCTGCGATCTTCGTGAGCAGCTCGAGGCGCTCGTCCGCGTCGCTGGAGCCGTCGTGCAGCACCCGGAGCGCGCGGATGAGGGGGGCGTGGCTGCCCTGCATCTCGTAGATGGGCTCGAGGATGCGAGCGGCGGCGACGGCGACCTCGGCATCATCCAGCAACGCCTCGAGCGCGAGGCGCGCGCCGTCGTGCTCGGGGAGGAGCGTCAGCACCTCGCGGTAGAGGTCGACCGCGCGCGGCTTGTCCCCGAGGTGCTGCTCGAGCGCCCGCGCGAGCCGGAACTTCAGCGCGGCGAGCTCTTCGGTGGACTCGGGGCCGAGGTCGATCCGGCGCTCGAGCGTATCCGCGAGGTCCTGCCAGCGGCTCTGCCCCTCGTAGAGGCGGTCGAGCGAGCGGAAGGCATCCGTCTCGTCCTCGCCGTACTCGGCGAGGATGGCGGCGTACGCGTCGATCGCTCGGTCCGCGTCCGCGAGCTTCTCCTCGATGAGCGCGGCCCTCTGGTACGCGATGCCCCGCCGAGTGCCCGCGTCGGGCTCGAGCTCCATGCGAGTGTCATAGATGCCGAGGAGCTCCTCGAAGCGCTCGGTCGCGGCGTAGAGCTCGGCGAGCGCCGCGATCGCCTCGGCGTGATCACCACGCGCCTCGTAGACGGCGCGGAACTGCGCGATCGCCTCATCGATCTTGTCGACCTTGCGGAGCACCCCGCCGAAGCTGATGCGCAGCTCGATCGCGTCGTCCTCCGTCGTCGCGCCCTCGATCGCCGTGCCGTAGGCCTCGATGACCTTGTCCCAAGCGCCCGTGGCCGCAGCGAGCCGGTCGACGTCCTCTCGGACGATCTCCTGCTGCGGCATGGTGGCGAAGGCGTCGAGGTAGCGGTCGAGCGCGACGTCCGCCTGCCGCAGGCGCTCTTCGTAGAGGAGGCCGAGCTCGCGGAGCAACGCCACCCTCGCCTCGGGCTCCATGTCGTGACGGAGCCGCACCTCGTACACGGGCGCGAGCTTCCGCGCGTCGTTCGCCTCCTCGTAGATCGGCGAGAGGGCCTCCGCCGCCCGGAGGTTGTCGGCGTCGATCTCGAGGATCTTCTCGTACGCGCGCGCCGCGCGCGGGGGCTGATCCTTCTTCTCGGTCCACAAGCGCGCGGCACGGAAGAGGAGATCGATCTTCTCGTCGTCGGACGCCTCCTTCTCCTCCGCGGCCCGCTCGAAGATGCGGATGAGCTCGTCCCATTTGTCGCTCTCGGCGTAGAACTCCTCGAGCTCGTCCCACGCCTTGAGCGTCGTGTAGCGCCGCTTCAGCTGCTCCTGCGCGCGGCGGTCGTCGGGATCGATGACGAGGAGCTTCTTGAACGCACGCACCGCGCCCGCGTCGTCGTTCAGCTTGTCCCCGTAGATCATCCCGAGCTTCTGGAGGTTCTTCGGATCGGGGTCGGCCTCGACGACGGTCTCCAGGATCTGCGCGAGCGGCTCCCACTCCCGGGCGCGCTCGTAGAGCTGCGACAGCGCCTCGAGCGCCTGCGGGTGGTGCGGCTCGTACGAGCGAACCTTCTCCCAGAGGGCGATGCAGGCCTCGGGCTTGCGGATGCGCTGCGTGGCGAGGTCGGCCATCTCCACGTAGCGGATCGCCCGGTCGGCGGGATCGAGCATCTCCGCCTCACGTCCCATCACCGCGATCAGACTCTCCCAATCGCGGCGCTTCTCATACATCTCCTTGAGCCGCTCGATGGCCTCGAGGTCCTCGGGCGCGAGCTCGAGCACCTGCTCGAAGCATTTGATCGCCTCGGCCTGGTTGCTCGATCGCTCGACGTAGAGGGTGCCCGCCTCCTTGTAGAGACGGACCTTCTCGTCGGGGTCGCGGTGCAGCTCGGCCTTGGCGAGGACCGTCTTGATGACGTCCGACCAACGCTTCTGGCCTTCGAACTTCTCGAGTTGCTCGTCGAGCTCCGCCAGCTGCGCCCGTTCTTCGTCCGTCAGCTCCACGCCCGTCTGCTCGTTGTCCGACATCGTCCCGTTGCTCCGACTCTGCTTCGTTGGGAATTCTCGGTCGCCCCCGCGGCTGCGCGGCAGGGCGAACGTGGGCGCTCTCGATCAGTTCACCGAGAGCTCGCCGAGGCGGTCCCGCGCCGCCTTGACGTAGTGCTCGGGCGCGTCGCCTCCCGCGATGTCGACGAACTTCTTGAGGAAGCGGCGCGCCTCCTCGCGGTTGTCGACCAGCGAGTACGTCCACCCGAGCGAGAAGAGCGCGTCGCGCATGCCCGGCACGATCTCGAGCGCCGAGCGGAAGTGCCGGATCGCCTGTTCGTAGCTGCGCTGCTCCTGATAGACCGTGCCGAGGAGGTGGTGCAGGTGGGCCTGCTCCTCAGTGCCCTGCATCGCGACCTCGAGCCCGCTCTCGAGCACCTGCGCCGCCATCTGCAGGTACTGCGGCTCGGTGTAGATCCGCGAGAGATCCGCGTAGAGACGCCCGAGCTCGGTGTAGGCCTCGATGAAGCGGGGACCGCGCTCGATGGACTCCGTGTAGCGCTGCAGCGCCGTCTGGTAGTCCTCGAGCTGCTCGAGGACCTGCGCGAGCTTGAAGTAGGCCTTGAAGAGCTGCGGGTCGAGCTCGATCGCCTTCTCGAAGGACTCCTTCGCGCGGTTCCAGTCCTCGAGCTGGATGAAGACCGTGCCGAGCTTCTCGTGATAGCCGGCGACCTGACCGTTGACGGCGATCGCTTGGTTCAGGTCGTCCTTCGCGCGCTCGAACGTGCGGAGCTCGATGTGCACGAGCGCGAGGTTGTAGAACGCCTGTTCGTTCGTCGGATCGATCGCGGTCGCGCGCTCGAACGAGCGCACGGCGTCGACGTAGCGCTTCTGCTGCGCGTATCCGACGCCTTCGTTCATTTGGTTCATCGACTCGACCCGCTCGCGCGAGCAGGTGCCGCCCGTGAGGATGGCCATGGCCAGGAGGCCGAGGAGGGCGCGGTTCATCGCGATTGTTCTCCGAACGAGGTTGAATGACCCCCACGCGGGGGGTTCGAGCCCGGCGATACTACGAAAGAAACCTCCTTCGGCTCAACCGTGTTCGACGAGGCGACGCCGATCGATCGCGCGTGAAGGTGGTCCAAGGCTCCGCCCTTGCCCTTGCCCCTGCCCCTGCCCCTGCCCGAGAACGGTGCGAACGTCGTCCACCACCGGCCCCCCACGTCCCCACATCCTCACATCCCCCACCTCACATCCCCCACCTCACATCCCCCACCTCACGTCCCCACCTCACATCCCCCACCTCACGTCCCCACCTCACGTCCCCACGTCGCCGCGTCCCCACGTCGCGTCCCCACCCCACGTCCCCACGTCGCCGCGTCCCCATCGCTCGCACCAACTGACCCGACGGACGCAAGAAGGGCGAGCCTCTCGGCTCGCCCTTCTCGTCAGGTCACGGCCCGAGGGCCTAGGACGTCAACCGCCCGCCGACTGAAGCATGAACGGGTAGTTGACGATGACGATGCCGCCACCATCCGGCGCCGGGAAGGTCCAGCGCTGGACCGCCTGCGAGATGCAGCTCTCGACGCGCTGGTTGCCGAGCGTCGTCGCCTGCACCATCGCCGTCTGGACCGAACCGGTCGGCGAGATGATGAAGCGTACGGTCACACGACCCTCCAGGTCGGGGCGCGAGTTCAGCTCCTGCTCGTAGCAGAACTTCACCTCGTTGATGTGGCGACGAATCACGCGCTGGATGACCTCGCGCGACAGGCTGCCACGGACCTCGGCCGTGCCCGAGCGGATCTGCGGGACCCGCGCGTCGCGACCGCGGAAGCCGCCGGCGCCACGACCGTAGCCCTGACCGCTGCCGCCACCGCCGCCATGACCGATCGTGCCGAGGTTACCGAGGCCGATCGTGCCCTCGCCGGTGCCGCCGCCCCCTCGACCGGTGCCGCGCAGACCGAGGCCGCCGTAGCCGAAGTTCTCGCCGATCTGGTCACCCATGAGGGCACCGAGCGCGCTCATCGGATCGTTGCCGAGCGCCGTATCGCGACCGAAGGGCGAGGTGGGTGAGTCCCACGCCCCCGTCATCGCGCGGAGGGTCCCGAGGACACCCGCGTTGCGAGCCTGCTCACGCGCCGCCTCGCGCGCCATGTGGGGGTCCTGGTTGTCGGCGGGGCCTTCGATGGCGTAGCGATTGTTGGTCTTCTTCGCTTCCTTCTTGCCCATCGCGCCTTCTTCACCCTTGTGGCGCTTGCCCTTGCCGCCCGCGTCGTCCTGCTGCTCGGAGTTCTCGAGCCACTCGGGCGTCTCCTCTTCCTCGGTCGCTGGCGGCTCGAGCAGGTACTGCACGAGGCGCGAGTCCGTGTTGAGGAGGTCGAGGTTGAGGCCTCCACCCGCCGGGGGGATGAAGTACATCAGGGTGAGCAGGATGCCGAAGATCGCCATCGAGCCGAGCACGTAGCTGAGCGGCTGCCAGTCGATCTTCACACCGCCGGCGATCTTCTTGCCGGCGTTGACCTGCTTGCTGACGAAGGTGAAGCCGTTGTGCTCCACCTTGACCGTCGCGCCGGGCGGGATCGGGTACTGCTCCGCCCCCGTCGCCTCGACGCAGGGCTGAAGCTTGCCGCCCGCGCGGAGGTCCGCGATCGACATCGTCTGGTCGCCGACCGTCACGCTCCCGGTCGCGCCCTGCGGAATGACCGCTGCCGCGCCCATGCCCGTCGCGACCACGAGCGGCATGCGCGCGGTCCCGAGCACCTCGGAGCCCATCAGGTAGTCGATCGGGCCGGCGCCAGGCTCACCGACGTAGAACGGGCGCACCGGCGAGAGGTGCTCGACGTGGAGGACCTGCCGGTCGCCCCACATCACCACGACCTCGACCGCTTGGTCGGAGACCTCGACCTCGTCGGGATGGACGGGCGGCCCCGAAGCGACGATGCCGTAGCTGACCTGCTCGGGATCCTCGTCCTCGTCGTCGTGACCGTGTGACGCGGCCGCCGCAGCCGGCGCCGCGGGCGCCGCGAACGGGTTGGGCGGAGCCTTCACGGCGAAGGGGTTCGGGACGGAAGGCTTCGGGATGGCGGGCGCGCCCGGCGGCGGCGGCGGCGCGACAGCGGGCGCGCCCGCGGCCACGACTGTCGGCGCCTCGTCCTGGGCCCCGGCGCCGCCGATCTCGACGACGACGCGGGTGTCACCGAGAACGACCTCGTCGCCATGCTCGAGCTTGCACTTGTTCACCTTCTTGCCGTTCACCACGGTCCCCGAAGCCGAGCCGAGATCGATGATGAAGATCTCGTCGGGCCCGGTGACCTCGATGACCGCGTGCATGCGCGACACGTTGTCGTCGTCGATGCGCAGGTGGCTCGAGGGCAGCTTGCCGACCTTGATGATGTCTTGGGTCAGCGTCTCGGTCCGGACCAGCTCTTCGCCGGCATAGATCCGGAACGTCATCGGGATGTTGTTACTCACCATCGCCTCCGGGGGGCCGCGATCTCTCGCAGCGTTCGGTCTCCACGCACACTCGGGCTCAGAGGTCCTCGACCGACTTGAGCATCTCCGGGATGAAGTGCTCGCGAACGCGGATCAGCGAAGCGCGGCGACCACGACGGCGGACGTTGAGAAGCTCACCGTCGGGCCGCACGAGATCACCGGCGACGAGGTCGTCGTCGAAGTCGTAGGTGGTGGCATCACCATCCTGCGCCGCCGCGGGGACCGCGAAAGACGCTCCGAGGAAGACCACCATCGACCACATCCGGATCTTGTTCACGAGTACCTCCACCACCGCCCTGCTGGGCGAGTGAGCCCTGCGCCTGCACTCAGGGACCAAAGCGGGCGAACCTTATCGTGCGGGCTCCCCCGAGGTCAACGCACGATTCGTGCGCGCCACGGGCGAAGTTGCGTTGCTCACGAAGTCTCCGACACCACGCCCCCGGGGAGGTTCCGAGTGCTGTGAGCTTTCGCTCGAAGCCCGCGATCCGAGCATCAAGAAGCGCGCACGTCTACGTCTACGTCTACGTCTACGTCTACGTCTACGTCTACGTCTACGTCCGCGTCCGCGTCCGCGTCCGCGTCCGCGTCCGCGTCCACGTCCACGTCCACGTCCGCGTCCGCGTCCACGTCCACGTCCACGTGCGCGTGCACCTACACCTCATGTCGCTGGGCGCGGTCGGGTGTGCGACCCGTCGCCAGACCGGCGCTCGCGAGTCCCTCGAGCCGGCCCTGATCCAGACTGCCCGAAAATGCGGAAACGCCGCCTCCCGAAGGAAGCGGCGCTCACGCTCAGGTCACCGTGGGGGTCACTGACCCTGCTGCTGACGCTCGGCCTCCCGCTGCATGCGCTCCGCCTCGGCCTGCATGGCCGCGGCCTCGCGGAGGGCCTCGATCGTCCGCTCGATGTTCTGGATCCGTCCGGGGCGGCAGCCGGCCGGCCGGACCGACTCGCGGCCGCGCCGGTCGCGCTCGTAGCGGCACCGCTTGCGGACGCCTTCGACGGCGTCGGTGAAGCGTGCATTCGTGCCCGCCTTCGCGATGAACTGCTCAAAGAGCGTCTTCGCGCGCGTCAGGTTGCCGATCGTCTCGTCCATCGACGACCCGCCGAGGTAGTCCTGATGCAGGAGCGCCAGGTTGTAGTACGACTCCGGCCGGTTGCCGTCGATCTCGCGCGCTCGCTCGTAGCGCGCCTTCGCCTCGGGGAACTGCTCGAGCCCGCGGAGCGCCGCTCCGAGGCCGATCTGTGCCTCGTAGTCGTTCGGCCGCAGCTCACTCGCGCGCGCGAACGCGCGGCGCGCGTCCTCGTAGCCACGGAACGAGAGGGTGATCGACCCGAAGTTCATCTGGGCCTCGAAGATCCCGTCGTCGAGCTGGATCGCCCGCTCGAAGTAGCGGAGCGCCTCGATGACATCGCCCTTCTCGATCTTCACGAGCCCCCACGTGTTGTAGATGGGCGCGTAGTTGCGGTTGATGATCTGCGCCTGGCGGCACACCACCTCCGCGAGATCGAGCGACGCCTTGCCACCGCGCTGCAGACCGCGCGTGTAGTAGAGCAGCGCCATCTGGTTGAACGCCGGCAGGTAGTCGGACTCGATCGCGAGGGCGCGGCGGAGGTTGCGGAGCGCCTCCTCCTCCTGCGCCCCACCCTGCTGCCGCTGGATGATCGCGAGGTTGGTGTAGCCCGACGTGCACTGCGGATCCTCGCGGACCGCGCGCTGGAACGCCGTCATCGCCGCCGCCTGGTTGCCCGCCGCCAGGTCCATCAGACCGAGCGCGACGCGCGACTTGCAGAGCGGCCCGTTGCCGACGGTGCGGTTCTGGTTGCGTTGGCGTGCCGCCTCGGCCGCCGCGAGCGCGCGCTCGTAAAAACCCCGCGCCGTGTTGCGGTTGCAGTTCTCCGCGATGACGCCGCTCATGTAGAGCGCCTCCGCGAAGTTACCGCCCTGCGCCGAGATCGCCTCGTTGAACTTGGCCAGCGCCGCGTCGCAACGCTCCGCCGTCCAGCCCTGACTCTCGCCCGCTTGGTAGAGAGCGAGCCCCTCCGTCCAGTGGTTGTGGGCCTGCACGGTGACCGCGTCGCCGCTCGCCGAGCGGATGGTGTCGCCACCCTCCGTCGTCGCCGGCGGACCACCGCTACCGCCGCTGCCGCTGCCGCCGCCACCACAAGCGAGCGAGAGGGAGAGACCGAGCCACAGCGCCTTGCGCATCACGTTCCTCCTCACGACGCACCTCCCGCCGCAGTGTCACCACCGGTGTCTCCGAGGTCGGCGTCGTCCTCCGTCGTGACGAGCTCGACCGGGCCGGGACGGCCGACGCCGCCGTATGTGTAGGTCGCGTTGCCGCGAAGCTCGGCGGCCACCGGGTAGCGGCGCGCGTCGAGGCGGTTCAGCTCGGTCTCGCAGATGCGCGAATACTCGTTGAACCACCGGACGTTCGTCGCAGTGCGAAGGCAGAACTCGAACTTCTCCACCGCTTGCCGGCGGACCGGCTCGAGCGGTTCGTCGAACGCGCCGACGTAGATGTCGAAGAGCTCGGGATCGTTCTCGATCTCCTCGGGGATGGGCGCGGTCTGCACCGCATCGATGATCGAAATGTACATCTGCCCGATCCGCGCTGCGGCAGCGATGAGCCACGGCGGCGACGTCAGAGGCGGGAGCCCCTCCCGGACCGAGACCTGCAGCTCCGCGATCTTGTTGAACTCGCCCTCCGCGGCGCCGAGCAGGCGCTGCTTGTCGCGAATCCAGGTCATGAACTCGTTCTGCGCCCAAGTGTTGACCCGCTGGAGGCTCCGACCGCCCGAGTAGCGCGGGAAGCGCACCGCTCGGAACTCCTCGTACTTGACCTCGGCGAGGTAGAAGAGGGCCTCCGCGGCCGAGTCGAGCGCCTCCTTGAGGTAGCCGACCTTCGTCGCGTCGTCCGCGTCGAGCGAGGCGATCTGCGCCGGCGCGTCGCGGAACGCGGCGAGCGCGTCGTTGAAGTGCCGAATCGCCGTCCGCCGATCATTGGTCTCCCACAGCGCGCGCGCGAGCAGGACGTTCGCGCGGACCCGCTGGTTGGGGAGGGCCTGGCGCGCGTAGTCCCGAAGGAACTGGCGGAAGTGCCGTGCGACCGCGGCCCAGTTCTGCTCCCGCTCGTAGATCGTGCCGATGGCGTAGACCACCCGCGCCGTATCGGCGGGGAACTTGCGCTTGTAGTTCCGCTCGAAGAGCCGCGCGTCCTCGACCGCTTGCTCGGTCTGACCGAGGCCGATGCGGAAGAGCACGGCGCTCTCGAGCGCTTCGTGTGCCTTGGCGCAGGTGTTGGCTGCGACCTGCTCTGGCGTGCAGTTCTCGCCGTCCTCGCCAGGGAACTGGCGGGCGAAGCGTTCGTAATAGCTCGCCGCCTGCTCGTAGAACGCCAGGGCGTGGAAGTTCGCGCCGACGAGATAGAGCGCGCGCTTGGCCCATTGGCTCTGCGGGAAGCGCTCGATGAGCACGTTACGAACCTGGATGGCTCGACCGAGCAAGCGCGCCGCCTCGAAGTGGATCGCGGCGTTGTAGAGGACCTCGTCCATCGCGAAGTTGTCCTCGCCCGAGCACTCCTGATGGCGCCGGAAGATGCGGACGTACTGCGCCGCCGCGCGCTTGTGCTGCTGGTTGTTGCCGTACGCTTCGGCCTGCTTGCGCAAGACGTTGCACTTCAACGTCGTGAGCACGCCGCAGAGGTCGGGGTGCTGCGCGGCCTGCTGCGGCGTCGCGCAGTAGAACCCGTTCAGCGGGTCGATGGCCGCCTCGAGGTCGTTGAGGCACTCGACGCGGTTGGGCTCGATCTGGCTGCCCATCACGTTCAGCGAGTCGAGGTAGAGGTTCGCCGCGTACTCGGCGAGCTCGCTCGTGCGGTGGTTCCACGCGATGTCGCGGAACAGGACCGCCGCCTCCTCGTAGTGGTTGGCCTCGTAGTAGATGCGAGCCCGGCGGTACTTGATCTGCGGGAGATCCTCCGCGTCGTTGACGAAGCAGACGTAGCGCTGGAAGGCCGCGAGCATCCCCCGCTCCGTGTCGTTGAATTCACGACGGGTGAAGCGGTTCTCCTCGGGCTCGGCTTCCTGGGCCGCACGACCTCGTCGGCCGGCGGGTCGACGCGCGCCTCGCCGAGAGGCGTCGGCCCGAGTCTGCCGCTCGCGGCTCTCGTACTGCTGCTGGTACAGGTTGTTGTAGCAGAGCACCGCCGCGTAGGCCGCGTCGCTGGTGAACTCGCCTTGCGGGTTGAGCTCGACCACCTTGTCGAAAGCCGGGCCGCAACGCGACCAGTCCTCCATCTTCCAGAGGAGCTCCGCATAGTAATAGGCGACCTTGTACTGCGTCGGCCAGTCGTCACGGGCAATCTCGGGGAACTCGAGCGACTCGAGATCCGGGAACTTCTCGATCAGCAGCTCGTAGAGCCGCGTCGCGAGGCGCATGGTGTTGCGATCGTTGGTGCCAGGCTGATCCTGCGTGCCGATCGCCTCTCGGTGCCAGCTCGTCGCCAGCCACGCGAGGACCTGCGCGGTGGACGCCTTGCACTGGGTCACCGACTCGGCCGGGTGCGAGCCCGCGATGAAGGCGTCGTAGATGTCCACCATGCGGCGGATCTCCGTCACCTGATCGGCCTTCGGCTTCGACGAGATCACCGCGTTGGTCACGCGCGACTGCCAGTAGCAGAGCTTCGGGCTGGCCGACTGCTGGGCCATGAGGTTGTGGTAGACGGCGATCGCGTTGTTCCACTGACCCGTGTCGAAGTAGAGTTCCGCCAGGCTCTCGAGCATGTCGTAGGCCTGCGCTTGGTTCTCCGCGTAGCGCTGGAAGAACTCGAGCGCGCGGTTGGGTGTGCCGACCATTGCGTAGGGCAAGACCAGCTCGCGCCGCGATTGCCGCAGGAGGTTCGCGGCGTCGGTCGCCTGCGGGTTCGCGACCGCGAACTCGATGGTCTCGACGAACGCCTGGAGGGCGCCGCGGAAGTTCTCGACGTTGTAGTGCGCCCACGCCGACTTGTAGAGCGCGTAGCCGTAGACGGGGTTTCGCTCGGGCGGGAACTCGGTGACCTTCCCATAGAACTGGAGGGCCGCCGTCATCTCGCTCTCGTTGAAGTAGAACTCCGCGAAGCTCAGGTAGGCGTGCGGAATGAACCGACTCTGTGGGTAGCTCTTGATGAGGCGGTGGTAGACCTGGCGGGCGCGGTCCGTCTCGCGGAGCTCCTCGAGGCCGAACGCGAGCGAGAAGAGGACCTCGTCCATGCGCCCGAAGTCCGGGTGGTCGTTGACGAGCGTCGCGTAGGTGCGGATCGATTGCTGGCGCGCTTCGTCGAGCTGGGCGGTGGCTTGCCGCTGACCCTGGCGCTGCTCACGACAGCGAGCCGCATTCTTCTGGCGGTTGCAGGCCTCGAAGATCGGCTGGTCGAAACTGCGGACCCGGGCGTTGAGCGCGGTCTGCATCTCGAAGTACGTCTCCGCGAGGCGAAGGAGGATCTCCGGCCGCTGCGGGTTGTTCTGCCGCGTGTTGGAGACGAGGCGGTTGAGGATCTGGACCTCGCGGGCGAGCAGCTGCTGCTGCCGCGCCTGGACGCGCTGTCGGCCGCGCGCCGTCGACTGGTCGATCTCGAAGCCGGGACCGGTCGGTCCCTGCGCCGCCTCCGCCTGCTTCTGAGGGGCGGCGGTGCGGAGCTGGCTGCGAGGAGCCGTCCCCTTCTGCCGACGCGCGGCCGGGGGGCCACCCGTCGGACATTCGTTGACGGTCGATGCCGCCCGCGGGGTGATGCACTGGCCACCCCCTTGCGCCTCGGCCGAGGATGCTACCCCGGCGAGCGTCAGGAGGCTCGCGAGCGCGAGGGTCGTCGAGAACGTGCGCTTCATCTTCATCACCTGCCGCACCGGTTCGTGACCTGCTGACGGTAGAAGCCGAGCTCGTCGCGCCAGTACTCGCCGCGGAAGGGCCAGAGCTGGTGCTCCTCGTCCACCTCGACGTCGCCACCGCGCGCGCGCTGCGCTTCGGTCATCTGCTGCTGCATCTCTTGGTCGAGCTCACCACGCATCGCGGTCGCGATCTCCAGCTCCACCGTGTCGATCTGGTTGGTCAGATCGGCGAGGTCGTCGATGAGGCGCGTGTAGCGGTTGCGCGCGAGGTCGCCGGTCTGGTCGACGGCGAAGGACTTCGCGACGGCGACGTCCTGGAGGACACGCGCCCCGAGGGAGCTGTTCTGGAACTCGGCCGCGGACGACGCGAGCCGCTGCTCCTCGCCTTCGAGCACGCGGACGTACTCGATGTGGCGGAGGACGTCGCGATCGGAGAGCGCCGTCGAGACGATGCCCCGGACGGTCGGGCTCAGGTTCGCCTCACCGGCGCGGACTTGCTGGAGGAACTCGAAGAACTGCGTGTTGTCCTGGAAGCGGCCGAGGATCTCCTCGAGCTCGTTGCGGACCGGATCGTATCGCTCGTGGAACTGCCCGATCATCGCCTCGGCGTTCTCGAGCTGACAGTTCACGAAGAAGGTCACGGCCTTGAGGACCAGCGCCTCTGGATAGTAGGCGTTCGCGAAATAGGGCGAGAAGAGCGTGTGGATGTTGCCGAGGGCGCGGCTGAACTCGTCGGCGAGGAAGAAAGCCCAGCTCGTCTCGAAGATCGCGTCGAGCCAGTACTCGCTGCCCTGATCGACCCGGGCCCACGCCTCGACGGCCTGACCGAGCAAGCGGCCGTCGATGCTCCGGTCGCCCGTCTCGGCGTCCGTGCGGTTCGCAGCGGTGTAATAGACGCGGCCGAGCGAGATCCACGCGAGGTTGAGCATGCGCTGCTCGTCCTCGACGCCGCGGACGTTGCCCCGCTCGATCGACTCGATGATCGCGCGGAACGCGGCGATCGCAGGGCGGGCGCGGCGCATGCGAATGTGCGCGATGCCGTCGAAGAAGCGCGCCTTCACGAAGAAGGGCGAGCTGTCCGAGACCCGCTGGAAGAGGTTGATGGCCTCCTCGAACTCCCCTTGGCCGTACTTGTAGCGCCCCATGATGTAGAGGAGCTCGTTGTAGAGGGGTTGGCTCTCGCCAGTGTTGAACTGCTCGAGCTGATCGACGCCGTAGCGGCCGACCTTCTCGATGATGCCAGCGGGCTCGGGCAGCTGCGACGCGAGCTGCGCGAGCCATTGGAGGGTCTGGCCGAAGTAGAGGTGCCCCTCACCCTGCTGGCCGATCTCGTCGAAGATCGCGAGCGCGGACTGGTAGTAGCGCAGGTGGTAGAGGCACTTCCCGAGGAAGAACTGCGCCTTCTGCACGTTCGCCGGCGCGTCCTGCGACTCGCCCTCGACGACGCGCTGGAACTGCACGGCGGCCTCTTGGAAACGTTCCTGCTGATAGAGGCGCAGCGCGTTGGCGAGCGCCTCGCTCGGCGGTCCATCCGCTGGCGGCGCGGGCGGCTGCCCCGTCTCGTCCAACGAGAACTGCATGTCCTGCGCAGCCGTGACGCCGGTGACGGTCCCAGAGAGCAGGGCCACCATCACGGCCGTCCACGTCCATCGTCCGCTACGCCTCATCGTTTGCTCCTCGTGGTGCTCGCTCACGTGCTTCGCTCCCGTCGCCGCCCAGCACCGAGCCAGGTGGATTCCCGAGGGAGGAAAAGTTCAACAAAGTCGAAGCCTTGCACCTCTGTCGGGCGGCGATGATAGAAACCTGGGTTCTGCGTTGTCAAGAGCCTATGACGCCAAGGTCCCTGGCGGTTTTGCGTATTGACAGGATCACGACCCCCTGAGTAGGGTCCGGCCCCGTGGAAATCTCCGTGGGTCCTTCCGACTACCCATGGAACCCACACCACGCTCGGAATTGGGCGGTATAGGCGACCGTCCGCGAGGTGGCACATCGGAGCCGCGCGAGGCCCCGTGAGGAACGACATGAAGACGACGTGCCGATTGCTCTGGACCTTGATTCTTCCGACCTTGGCGCTGGCGACGGGAGGGTGCCGCGGCGTCGGCATCGGCGATCCGTGCGTGCCCGAGAACGCACCGCCAGGAGGGTTCCAGCCGGGTGAGGCCTACCTCGAGACGAGCGCCGTGCAGTGCCGCACCCGCGTCTGCATGGTCTATCAGTTCGGCGCTTCCGCCGTCCTCGACCCGAGCGAGTCTCGCGAGGCCTGTGAGCGGCGCTTGGGGCCCGGTAACGCCGATTGCTCGGCCTTCCCGAGCGAGGCCACGATCGCGGAGCGCGTCTACTGCACATGCCGCTGCCAGGCTCCGGCGGGTGTCGACACGCCGACCTGCGAGTGCGCGGACGGCTTTACGTGCGTGGAAGATCTGCTGACGCTCGGAGGCGACGGCATCCGCGGCGGCTACTGCGTCCGGTCGGAGACCGCGCCGGCGGACTGATGGACCGGCGGGGCGAGACCGCCCGCCTCGGCGAACGAAGCGTGGCCGCGCTCCTCGAGGAGCGCGGCTTCGTCGTTCTGGCGACGAACGTGCAGGTCGGGCGCCTCGAGCTGGACGTGGTGGCGCGCCGGAAGCACCTGGTGGTCGTCTGCGAGGTCCGGACGCGCACCTCGACGCTCTTCGGCGATCCCGTGGAGACCATTGGCGCGGCGAAGATCGCGAACGTCCGACGGGCCGCAGCCACCTGGTTGCGCGCGCGGCCCGATCTGCGGCGGGCCACGCTGCGCTTCGACGCCGCTGGCGTCACGCTTCATCCGGACGGGCGCGTGGAGATCGAGTACTTCGAGGACGCCTTCTGAGGCGGGCCGCTCCGATGGACTCGGCTCGAGCTGGCTCGACCCCACTTCGACGGCGCCTGGTGGCAAGCGACTGAGCCCCCGCGCCTCGCCGGGCGAGCACGAGAGAAGCCCGCGTCGAGGCCGACCCAAGCTCGTTCGACCGCGGCGGCAGCTCGGTTGAGCGCCGACTGCGTTCGCTCTCGAACCTACGGTTTCGACGAACGGCACGGTGTCGACGAACGGCACGGTGTCGACGAACGGCACGGCCTCGACGAACGGCACGGCCTCGACGAACGGCACGGCCTCGACGAACGGCACGGCCTCGACGAACGGCACGGCCTCGACGAACGGCACGGCCTCGACGAACGAGCACGGCCTCGACGAACGGCACGGCCTCGACGAACGAGCACGGCCTCGACGAACGGCACGGCCTCGACGAACGAGCACGAGAGAGCCCGAGTCGAGACCGACCCGGGCTCGTGCGATCTCGATCGCGGAGCTCAGTCGAGCGCGGCCTGCATACGCTCTCGGACCTCGACGAACGCCTTGAGGTCCGCCTCGCTCAAGCCGTGCTCCTTTGCGCGCTCGATCGCGGCGTCGAGCTCGGCCACCTCTCGGGCCTGCGCGTCACGCAGCGACTCGACCATGTTGGAGAAGGCCTCGAAGAGCTCTTGGAGCTCATCACCCTTCCGCAACCGGCCGACGAGCTTGAGCTTCCCCGCGGCCACTTGGTTGAGCAAGAGCCGCATCTTATAGGCGGGGCCGACGAGCTTGTGGGTCACGATGATGCCCGTGAAGCCCAGCGCCAGCGCCATCGCGAGGATGCCGCCGATGATGCCGAGCAGCACTTTGCGGTCCTCGCGCTGCGCCCAGCCCTCGAGATCGGCCGCGACCTCGGGGTGCAGGTCGGGCTCCATCGCCATCGTGATGCTCATCGCCTCGGTCTGACCGCGCGAGTGGTCGTAGGCGAAGTACCCGAGGACACCGGCGACCATCACGGTCACCAGCACGACCATGCCCGTGTATTTGAGCTGAAATCGCGTGTCGAGGAGGTAGTTGCGCAGGCGGCGCTTGGGGGGAGGCCCCTGCATGGGCCGCGTTTCTGCGTTGGCTGACATTCGATGTCTCCCGTTTGCTACGCGATCCTAAGCCGTTCCGCTGCGAATTGACAAATCCATGGTCATCGCCGGCTCGACGCCATGGCCTGCGGCAGGCGTCGCATCGCCCCGCGCAGCGCGCCCTCGAGCGCTTGCTCTCGAGCCGCGGGTCCCGTCGCGCCCGGCACGGTGGCGGACCCCTGAAGGATCGCGCGCATGTCCCGGCCGGGGTACGTGTTGAGGATCACCGAGACCACCGCGCGGGTGTTGCCCCCCTCGTTGGAGAGGCTGACGACGGAGCTGTCGATGTAGTAGCCGGTCAGCCGCCGCCGCTGGATGACCCGGGTCGCCGCCGCGTTCGACTCGTTCTCCGGCGCGACCTCGACGCCCTCGACCTCGCCCACGAGCCGGGTCAGCAGCTCCTTGGCGCGCCGGAGCGTCGCGGCGTCGACGCTTCCGTCTCTCGCACCCGGTTGACCGACGCCGACGTAGTAGAGCGCGTTCTGGCTCGGGGTGGGCCCTCCCCCATCGCCCGCGTCCCGGCGAGGGGTCGTCCGCGCGACCCGCTCGAGCACTCGAATCGCCGACGTCACGGCGCGGCGAACGCCCGCGTCGCGATCTCGCTGCGCACCGCGCAGCGCGCCGAGGGCGCTCGGATCTGCGAGGCGCTCGAGCGACGCGGCCGCGGCGGTCCGCACGGCGGGGTGCTCGTCAGCGAGGGCGCCGCCGAGGGCCGTCACGATGGGCTCGCTCGCCTCGACGCGCCCGAGTGAGATCGCGGCCTGCGCCCGGACGCGGAACTGGTCCGAGGTCTGCAACATTCGGACGAGGTAGTCGACGCGTTGAGCCTGAGCCTCGAGCCGCCCCGCCGTGCCGAGCACGGCGAGCGCGATCACGATCCCCAACGCTCGCGTCATCATCATCCGCACGCCACCACGCTCCTCCGACGACCGCCACCCGGCGCCGATGCCTCTCAGACGCAGCGAGGTCGCAAAGCTTCACCCCGCTGGGTCCGAGTATCGCTTCCCTAGCCGAAGCGCGGCAAGCCATCATTGACGGGTCCGGGTCTGCCACGACAACGTGGCCGCGTGACCGACGCGCGCGCCTGGCTGCTTCGCCTCCCCCTCGTGGTGATGGGGCTCGTGAGCCTCCCCTCGGCGGCACAGCCGACGCTGCGCGTCCGCGCCGAGGCGCGGATCGAGCTGGGCGGCGAGCCGACACCGCTCGGCCTGCGCATCCACGGCGCGTTGCTCGACGACCTCGGGGTCCCGCTCGGCGCGCGAGAGCTGAGCGTGTCGGTCCGTGACGAACGCGGCGCGATCATCGCGAGGCACCGGCTGCGCTCGGATCGCGATGGTCGCTTTCACGTCGACGTGCGGAGCCCCGACGACACCCCGCTGCGCGTGACCGCCATCTTCGGCGGCGACGCGAGCCACGAGCGCCTCGAGGTCGAGCGGGTCGTCGACCGCTCGCGCGCGGACGTGCGGCTGCACCTCGAGCTCGCCCGAGGCGAGCGGGTCCTGCCGCTCGACGACGAAGGTCACGAGGTGCGCGCGCGCGTGAGCTCCGACGCGGGAGGAGAGGCGCTCGAGCTCGAGCTGCGCGACGAGCTCGACCGGACGCTCGCCCGGGCGACCACCGACGGTCGCGGCGAGGCGACCTTCGTCGTCCCTTCGTCGGAGCTCGGGGCGCCGGGCGCGGGTCGGCTCGTGCTGTGGACCCACGGAGACGCTCGTCGCGCCGAAGGCCGAACCGAGCTGCCGATCCTCCGGCGCCGCGTCGCGACCCTGACCCTCGCAGCGGCGGGCGAGGCCCGCCCTGGCGAGGTCCTCGTCGCGTCGGGGGCGCTCGTGGACGCGCACGGCCCGCTACGTCGGCGCGCGATCGGCCTCTTCGACGGCGACCGCCACCTCGGCTCCGTCCTCACCGACGACACGGGGCGCTTCGAGTGGCGCGGGACGGTCGCGCGAGAGGACGCGCCTCGCCTCTCGCTCGTCGCGCGCTTCGAGAGCGACGAGCCGGGTCACGGCAGCGCCGCGTCCGCGCCGGTCGACGTCGTCGTGAGCGTCGCGGCGCCCTTCAACCCTTGGTCGCTCGCGGCGCTCCTCTTGAGTGTCGCCTCGTGGCTCGGGGTTCGTTGGCTCTGGCGCCGCGCGCGGCCCGCCCCCGCGCCGACGCCCCAACGCCCCCCCATCGCGATGGCGCCGGTGAGCGCCCGCGGGGCGCCCCGAGATCTCCGGCGCGCGGGGCGGCTCTCCAATCGACGCGACGAGGCGCTCGCGGGTCGCGTCGTCGCCCGCGATCCAGCCGGCCGCGAGCACCACGCCGACTGCGCTCCGGACGGGACCTTCGCGCTCGAGCTCCCACCGGGCGCGTGGCAGGTTCGCTTCGAGGCGCCTCGGCACGCCGCGCTCGAGACGAGCGTGACGACCCCTCACCGCGGTGAGTGGCGCGCGGTGGACGTGCAGCTCGAGAGCTGGCGAGAGCGCGCCCTCGCCGTCTTCCGTCGCGTCGCGGGGCGCGTGCCGATCGACGGGTGGGAGAAGCGCACCTTGCACGAGATGAGCGCGCAGGCGCGGGACCCGCGGGTGCGCGCGCTCGGGCGCGACGTCGAGCGCGCGTACTACGGCCCGCTGGCGCCTTCGGACGAGGACGTGGAGGCCCTCGAGTCCCGCGAGCGGGCCGTGCAGGGCCCGCCCGCCGCTCGCACCTCGCCGCACGAGCCCTGACCGCTCGAGGAGGGTGGTCAGCGGCGGAGACTCCCGCGGCGAACTACGCCCACGGATTCCAGGCGAGCGGCGCGAGGCGAAAAACCGCCGCGGGGACGCGCCTCCGTCAGGCGCTGGCGTGGTCGGCTTGACGCGATGCGTCGGTCGCTGGTAGGTGGCGCACGCGGCGGCGACGCCGCCCGTCCGCGCGCGAGGCGCGGCGACAGGTTCCCAAGACACGATCCCCCCAAGAATCGAGCATGGGCGCCGCGTGCCCTGCTCGACCCCAAGGAGCGCTCCATGGCCACGGTGAAGGTCCTCGTCTCGGACAAGCTGAGCGAAGAAGGCGTGCAGGTGCTGCGCGAGGCCACCGACGTCCAGGTCGACGTCAAGACCGGGCTGTCGGAGGACGAGCTCTGCGCGATCATCGGCGAGTACCACGGCCTCGTCATCCGGAGCGCGACGAAGGTCACGCCGAAGGTCCTCGCCGCGGCGAAAAACCTCAAGGTGGTCGGGCGCGCGGGCATCGGCGTCGACAACGTCGACCTGCCGACCGCGAGCAAGCACGGCGTGGTCGTCATGAACACGCCTCTCGGGAACACCGTGACGACCGCCGAGCACGCCATCGCGCTGCTGATGTCGCTCGCGCGCTACGTGCCCCGCGCGGACGCGTCGATGAAGCGCGGGGAGTGGGAGAAGAAGGCGTTCCAGGGCACCGAGCTCTGGAACAAAACGCTCGGCCTCGTCGGCCTCGGCAACATCGGCAAGATCGTCGCCGACCGCGCACAGGGCCTGAAGATGAAGGTGATCGCGTCCGATCCGGTGCTCCGCGCCGAGGAGGCGGAGCGGCTCGGCGTCGAGCTCGTCAGCTTCGACGAGCTGCTCACGCGCGCGGACTGCATCTCGGTGCACACGCCGCTCGTCCCGAGCACCAAGCACCTCTTCAACGACGCTGCGTTCGCCAAGATGAAGAAGAACGCGCTCTTCGTGTGCGCCGCGCGCGGCGGCATCGTCGACGAGGACGCGCTCGCGCGCGCCCTCGAGAGCAAGAAGATCCGCGGCGCCGCGCTCGACGTGTTCGAGAAGGAGCCGCTGCCAGCGGATCATCCCCTCACGAAGCTCGAGAACATCGTGCTCACGCCCCACCTCGGCGCCTCCACCGACGAGGCGCAGGAGCGCGTCGGCGTGCAGGTCGCGCACCAGATCGTGGCGTTCCTCAAGCACGGGACCATCGAGAACGGCGTCAACGTGCCCTCGCTCTCGGGTGACCTCGCGCAGCGGCTCACGCCCCAGCTCGAGGTCGCGCGCCGCCTCGGTCGCCTGCTCGCGCAGCTCGCCGACGGCGCGCGCGAGATCCGCGTGACGGCGTACGGAGAGCTCGCGCCGCTCGTGGCGCCGCTCGCGCAGGAGACCCTGGCGGGCTTCCTCGAGCGCCACTCGGGTCAACCCGTCAGCCCGCTCTCGGCGCCCTACGAGGCGAAGGAGCGCGACATCAAGATCGTCGAGATCAGCGAGCCGAGCGAGCCGCTTCCGATCATCCGCGTCGTCGTCAACGACGGCGAGGGCATCCACACGGCGTCGGGCCGTCGCAGCCGCGGGGGCGGCCTGCGCCTCGTGGGGCTCGAGGGCTACGAGATGGACGCCGTGCTCAAGGGGCACGCGCTCGTGATCCACAACGAGGACAAGCCGGGCGTCATCGGCGCGATCGGCACCATCCTCGGCAAGCACGGCGCGAACGTCGCGCGGCTCCAGGTCGGCCTCGACGAGGACACGGGCAAGGCGCTCGCGCTCTGGAACGTCGACGCGGAGGTCTCCCCCTCGCTCCTGGCCGAGCTGCGCGCGCTGCCGAACGTGAGCAGCGTCGACTACGTCTCGATCTGACGGTCGGACGATGCCAGTCCGATGTTGCATGTGGGGGGGTCGGCGACCGCCCTCCCCTCGAGGAAGCTGATGGGATCGACACGCAGCCGCGCGGGCGCGGGGCGACGAGCGCCCGCGCCCGCCGCTCCGCGCGCGACGAGCCACGTGCCGCTCTCGGCCCCCACCGGGATGCGCGACCAGCTCCCACCCGACGCGCGCGATCGGGCGGCGCTGGCGTCCCGCGTGCTCACCGTCTTCGAGAGCTACGGCTACGAGCGGGTCACGACACCCGCCTTCGAGCACGCCGAGGTGATCGAGCGCGGGCTCGAGGTGGACCGGCGCGACGTGCTCCGCTTCGTCGAGCCCGAGACCGGTGAGGTCGCCCTCCTCCGCCCCGACATCACCCCGCAGATCGCCCGCATCGTCGCGACCTCTCTCAAGGGGCGGCCCGCGCCGTGGCGGCTCTGCTACCACGGGACCGTGCTCCGACGGGCGCGTGGTCGCGCACGTCGGAGCCGGCAGCTCTCGCAGGCGGGCGTCGAGCACGTCGGCACGGCCCACCTCGACGCGGACGTCGAGGTCGTCGCGCTGGCGGCGCGCGCGCTCCTCGGCGCGGGTCTGCGCGGCTTCCGGCTCGAGCTCGGGCAGGTGCGGATCGGCCGCGCGGTGCTCGCGTCCCTCCCGGACGCGGCGCGCCTCGCGGCGGCCGACGCGCTCGGGCAGAAGGACGTCGTCGCGCTCGAGGCCGTGCTGAAGGCCGCGCACGTGCCCGCGGTCGAGCGGCGGCGCCTCGCCGACCTCACGGGTCTCTACGGCGACGGCGCCGAGCCGCTCAAGCGCGCCCGACGCCGCTTCCGCGACGTGGAGACGCGCGCCGCCCTCGACGAGCTCGAAGCGCTGCACGACCGCATCGTGGCGCTCGGCCTCGGAGAGCACCTCGGCGTCGATCTGGGCGAGCTGCGCGGCCACGCCTACTACACGGGCACGAGCTTCACGATCCTCGCCGAGGGGCCGGGTGAGCCGATCGGCGGCGGCGGCCGCTACGATCAGCTGCTCGCCCGCTTCGGTCGCGCCGCGCCCGCGACGGGCTTCGCGATCGACGTCGAACATCTGGCGTGGGCCCTCGCCGCCGAAGGCGCGCCCTGGGCGCCGCCGACCCCGCCGAGGATCGTCGCCGTGGACGCCCCGTCCGCGCTCGTCGACGCGCTCCGCGAGCAGGGCGCGCAGGTCGCGACGTTGCCGGAGGGCTGGGGGCGCGGCGGCTCGCCGTCGGCCGCCGCGCTCGCGTACGCGCGCGCGTGGCGTTACGACGCGGTGTTGCTGGGAGCCGACCGCTTGGTGCGGGTCGGCGACGAGCGCGCGATCGGCCTCGAGCGGATGGAGGGCGTCGATCTCGCGGGGTGGCTCCTCGAGGGATGACCAGTGGTGCTCGGCGAAACTGACGATCCGTTTGCGCCGGTCCTCGGCGCCGCTCGGCGGCCCGACCGGCCTTCGGCCTATCTCCTCGAATATGCTCTGCATGTCCTTCGTCGATTCGGACCGCCGAGCGACGCCGAATCCTCGCCGGTACGGTATCGTCACTTCCGCCGAGCACCACTGGCCTACCGAACGAACCACGCGACGCGACGCGAGCGTTTGCTACAACGAACGGCCGGAGCCGAGCGTGCTCCGAGCGATGAGAGGTCGAGATGCCGGCAACGGTGGTGGTAGGTGCGCAGTGGGGCGACGAGGGCAAGGGGAAGGTCGTCGACCTCCTCACGCCCTACGCCGACCTCGTAGTTCGGTACGCTGGCGGCGCGAACGCAGGTCACACGCTCGTCGTGGGCGGCGAGAAGATCGTCCTGCACCTCGTGCCGAGCGGGATCCTCCACGCCGGGCAGCGGTGCATCGTCGGCCAAGGGTGCGTCGTCGACGTGAAGACCCTGCTCGGTGAGATCGATCTCCTGGAGACACGCGGCATCTCGACCGCGGGTCGGCTCTTCGTCGCGGATCGCGCGCACGTGGTCATGCCGCACCACCGCACGGTGGACGGTCTGCGCGAGAGCGCGGACGGGAAGATCGGCACGACCAAGCGCGGCATCGGGCCCGCCTACGAAGACAAGGCGGGGCGAATCGGCGTGCGCGTGGGCGACCTCGTACGGCCCGGCCTCGCGGAGAAGGTCGCCGCGAACGTCGCGGCGTGGGCGACCCGCTTCCGCGAGCTCGGCGGCGAAGCGCCCGACGCGGCGGAGGTCACGGCGGAGCTCCTGGCCCTCGGCGAGCGCATCGCGCCCTACGTCTGCGATGGCGCGCGACTGGCAGCGGAGGCCATCGCGCGAGGCGAGAAGGTCCTGCTCGAGGGCGCGCAGGGCACCATGCTCGACGTCGACCACGGGACCTACCCCTTCGTCACGAGCTCGAGCGCGACGAGCGGCGGCGCGTGCACCGGAGGCGGCGTGCCGCCGACGCGCATCGAGCGGGTGGTGGGCATCACCAAGGCCTACGCGACCCGCGTCGGTGGCGGCCCCTTCCCGACGGAGCTGCTCGGCCCCGAAGGCGACGCGCTCCGCGAGGCGGGCGCGGAGTTCGGCGCGACCACCGGGCGCCCGAGGCGTTGTGGGTGGCTGGACCTCCCCGCGTTGCGCTTTGCGACCCGCGTGAACGGGATGACGTCGCTCGCGCTGACGAAGCTCGACGTGCTCACGGGGCTCGGCGAGCTGAAGCTCTGCGTGGGCTATCGTCTCGATGGCGAGGTCATCGACGTGCCGCCCTTCGACGGGCTCGAGCGGGTGGAGCCCATCTTCGAGTCGCACGCGGGGTGGACCGAGGACATCTCGGGTTGCCGCACGCTCGAGGCGCTGCCAGCGAACGCGCGGCGCTACCTCGCGCGGATCTCCGAGCTCGCCGAGTGCCCGATCGGCATCGTGAGCGTCGGCCCCGATCGGGATCAGACGATCGGCCTGACCGACCCGTTCGTCGGCTGAGCGCGTCCGGTCGGATCGAATCGCGTGAAGGTGCGCGGGGCGCTCGTCGCGCGCATGGGCTCGTCGCGCGCATGGGCTCGTCGCGCGCATGGGCTCGTCGCGCGCATGGGCTCGTCGCGCGCACGGGCTCGTCGCGCGCATGGGCTCGTCGCGCGCGCATGGGCTCGTCG
Source organism: Myxococcales bacterium (assembly GCA_019637115.1). Taxonomy (GTDB): domain Bacteria; phylum Myxococcota_A; class Polyangia; order Polyangiales; family Houyiibacteriaceae; genus JACKEH01. Next base: position 117,590 of record JAHBWH010000002.1, read on the forward strand.
CGCGCATGGGCTCGTCGCGCGCATGGGCTCGTCGCGCGCATGGGCCCGCGGGGCGCTCGCGCGACGTGGGCGAGTCGCGCCGGGCCCTCATCACGCGCGGCGGGTCACTCGCAGAGCGCGACGCAGTCGATCTCGACCTTGGCGCCGCGCGGCAGCGCGCAGACGGCGACGGTCGCGCGCGCGGGGGGCTCGACCCCCTCGAAGTATCGGGCGTAGACCTCGTTGACCGCCGTGAAGTCGCCCATGTCCACGAGGTAGATGTTCACCTTGAGCACGCGGTCCCAGCCGCTGCCGCCCGCCGCGAGCACGGCGCCGAGGTTCTGCATCACGCGCTCGGTCTGCGCCTGCACGTCGCCCTCGACGAACGCGCCCGTGCTCGGGTCGAGCGCGATCTGCCCCGAGCAATGGAGCATCCCCGCGGCGCGCACGGCTTGCGAGTAGGGGCCGATGGCGGCGGGCGCCTTCGCGGTGGTGACGACGATCCGAGACATGACGCGAGCGTACTCGCTCCCGAGGCCGAGGGGGAAGCCGACTCAGTACAGCTTCCTTTGAGGGGCTGTCGCCAGGTCGCCAGCCCCTCCCCCACGGGGCGTAGTTCGAAGCGGAATCGTGCGAGGCGAAGCGGACGTA
>JAHBWH010000020.1 GCA_019637115.1 Myxococcales bacterium
GCGCCCCGCGGGGCTGCACGCGCGGATCCCGAGCGCGTGGGTGCCCACCCTCCGAGGGCGCCTCGAGGCTCAGCTGCGCGAGGCGATCCGCGAGGCGACCGCGGACCTCGCGCGCGAGCGCGCCGCGCACGAGACGCCGCCGACGCTCGGCGACCCCGAGCCGCTGCTGGCCCACGCCGCCGCCCGCCTCGGCGTGCTCCTCGCCTACCTCGGTGACATCGGCGACCTCGAGCTCGCCCTGAGCCGCGACGCCGCGGGGCTCCACCTCGCGCTGTGGGCCGAGCCCGTGGCGGGGTCACCCCTGGACCGCGCCCTCGAGGCGGCCGCTCCGGCCGAGGTCACGCTGGCCGCGCTCCCAGGCTCTACCGCCGCCGCGCTCTTCCACGTCGGGGACGCGCCCTGGGCCCCGCGGGTGCTCGACTTCGTCGCGGATCGCTGGCGCACGACCGAACGCGACGCGCTCAGCGGCATCGCGAGCGCGCTCCCCTCCGGACCCCGGGTGCTCGCGATCGGGCCGACCTTCGCGCTCTTCGCCCGCGGCGCGGTGGCTGCCTCGACCACGCGCCCGGACGACACCACACGCCGCGACGACGCCGCACGCCGCGACGACGCCGCACGCCGCGACGACGCGACCGGCCCAGACGTCGCACACAGCGCCATCCGCGACGACGCCGCCACGCTCCGCGCGCTGCGGACCGTGCTCGCGCCCGGGACCCACGCGGCAGGTCTCGCCGAGGGCTTGGTCGACCCGCGCCGTGACCTCTACGCCGGCCGACGCAGCGGCTCCCTCGCCCTGCTCGGCGCGGAGCGAGGCGACGCGGGCCTGCTCGCGAGCGCCCTCACCCGGTGGCCGGGCGCGGACGCCGAGAGCCTCGGGGCCCACCCCGACGCCGCCCGTTGGATCTCGGGGCGCGCGCGCTTCGCGCTCTACGTCGACGTGGCTGGCGCGCTCGCGATGTTGGGCGGGGCCGAGAGACGCACGGCTCCACAGCCCTTCGTGGTGCGCGTCGGTGAGCGGGGGACGCTCGAGATCTCGGTCGACGCCAGCCCCAGCGCCGCGTCAGAGCTCCTCGCCCTGCTCGATTGACAGGCCCCGCGACTCGCAGCCGCGGGCGGCGAAGAGGACTCTCGACCGATCCTCGACCTGCGCTGACGGCCGTGGGCTCCTGGGAGGGGGATCTCCAGAGCGAGCGGACGTCAGGCGGAGTCTCGGGTTCGTCGCGCGGGCAGGGCCGGCTCGTCCGGGCGGGCCGACCTCACGGAGGGGCCGACGCCGCGGATGTCCCGCACGCCGCTCTCGGACGCCGAGGGGTGGGCGCGCGCGAGGAGGCGCGGCACCTGGTCGAAGAGCGACGAGGTGATGAAGGGTTTGACGATGAAGCCGTCGGCCCCCGCCGTGAGCGCCTCGACGCCCCTCATGGGGTTGTCGTCGCCGGTGAGGATCAGCACCGGCGTGTCCTGGCGCTCGGACGCCGAGCGGATGGCCTGGAGCAACCCGATCCCGTCGAGTCGCGGCATGTAGAGGTCGGTGATCACGAGCCCGTAGGCGCCCTCGGAGAAGAGCCGCAGGGCGACCTCTCCATCTTCCGCCTCGTCCACCTCGACGATGCCCAGCTCGTCCAGGACGCTCCGAATGACGCCCCGCATCGATGCGTTGTCGTCGACCACGAGCAGCCGAGCTTGGTTGATGTTCATCATGTCCCCCGATCTGTTTTGTCGATGATCGGCGAAGCGGCTGCAAGTCACCGTTCGTGGGCTGCTGACGCGCGTGGCGGCGCAAACCTCCCACGATGAGGGGAGATCACGCGGCACCAGGGCCAGCCACGATCCGTGAGAAAGCTCAAAGATCGCTGGCCCGCGTGGCAGTTCCCCCGCGGCCTCGCGGCGGGTCGGGAAAACCCCCCGCACGTCGTGCCTGCGCTTCTCCGGTACCCGCTCCTCGGACCGGGTCCTCCCCGGACCACGAAGCGGTTGCCCTCCTCGACCGTCCGTGAGGCCGGTGGATCCCGGGGTGGTCACGCGGACCGGGGTCCTCCCCGGACCAAGAAGCGGTTGCCCCTCCTCGACGGTCGGTGAGGCCGGTCGATCTCCGTGGCGGCCACGCGAGGACCCGACCGCTCCGAGACACCTCAAGCGCGCGCGGGCACGTGCGACATCGCGCGCTCGGCGAGCGCCGTGATCGTGAGCGATGGGTTCACGCCGGGGTTCGCGCTCACCGCCGAGCCATCGATCACGTAGAGGCCGTCGTAGCCATGCACGCGGTGCATCGCGTCGATCACGCCCTCGCTCGCGTCCTCGCCCATGCAAGCGCCGCCGAGGATGTGGGCGGTCGAAGGGATGCCGAGGAGGGTCTCGGTCATGAGCGTCATCGGCACGCCGCCGAGCTTCGCCGCGTAGCGCTCGGCGATCTCGGTCGCCTCGGGCATGAAGGCGCTCGGCGCAGGCTGGCCAGGGGCGAGCTCGCTGACGAGCCCCTCGCGGAAGCCCGTGCGCAGCCCGCGCCCGAGCCGCAGGCGGAGCGTGCTCTCGAGCGTGCGCATGTAGAGCAGGACCATCCCGTTGCGTGCCCAGTCGCGGGTGCCGAAGATCTTCGCCCACGTGATCGGGTCCTTGGCGAGCCCCGCCGCGACGCCCCGCAAGCGGGCGAGGCGCTGGGGCGCGTCGACGTGCGGCGCACCCATGAGCCGGAAGAAGCCCGATCCCTTGCCGTAGCGCACCGGCTCGACGTGGCTGTGCTCGTCCGTGTGGAGGATCGAGGTGATCGCGATGCCCTCCGTGAGGTCGACGTCGCTGCCCTCGGGGAGCTGGATGCCGATGAGGGCCTCGTTGTTCGTGCGCACGGCGTCGCCGAGCCGGTCGGAGAGCTTCGGCAGGCCCGCGCGGTCGGCCTTCATCTTGAGGAGGAGCGGCATCGTGCCGAGCACGCCGCCCGCGAAGACGACGCGGTCGGCCGTGATGCGCTCGGCACCGCGCCCGATCGAGGCGCGGGTGTCGATGACGTAGCCGCCGCCTTCGCGTGGGGCGACGTGCACCACCTCGGTCTCGGCGCGCACCTGCGCGCCGCGACGCTCGGCGAGCCACAGGTAGTTCTTGTCGAGCGTGTTCTTGGCGCCGACGCGGCAGCCGGTCATGCACGCGCCGCAGAAGGTGCAGCCGACGCGCTCGGGACCCTCGCCGCCGAAGTAGGGGTCGGGCACTCGCTTGCCAGGCTCGCCGAAGTGGACCGCGACGCGCGTCGGGTGGAAGTGCTCCTCGCGGCCCATCTCGCGCGCGATCTCGAGCATGACGCGGTCGTGCCGCGTCTCGCGCGGGTTGGTCGCCGCGCCGAGCATCTTCAGCGCCATCTCGTAGTGCGGCGCGAGCTCGCGCTCCCAGTCCGCGAGGTGGCCCCACGAGGGCTGCGCGAAGAACTCGCGCGAGGGCGTCGGCAGGGTGTTGGCGTAGGTGAGCGATCCGCCACCCACGCCGACGCCGGAGAGCACGGTGACGTGCTCGAAGAAGGACATCTGGAAGATGCCGCGCAGGCCCGCCGCGGGCTGCCACATCCAGCGCCGCAGGTCCCAGTTGTTCTTGGCGAAGTCCTTCGTCTCGAAGCGGCGGCCCTTCTCGATGACGAGCACCCGCCAGCCCTTCTCCGCGAGCCGCAAGGCGCTGACGCTCCCACCGAAGCCGCTGCCGATGATGACGAAGTCGAAGTCGCTCTTCATGGACGCGCATCGTATCGCGACCAGGCCGTCGCGCCATCGGCGAACGTCACGAGCGCGGTTGCGCTCAGGCGCAGCTCCCGGATGGCCTGGCAGATCCCCCTCGAGAGCGGATGCCTCAGGTGCAGATGCGGGGGAGGGGGGCGCCGTCCCCGCGGCCCAGGTGCTCGCCCCCGCGGCGCAGGTGCGCGCCCTCAGGTGCAGATGCAGTGCAGGGTCGAACGGGAGCCGTTCCCGCAGCCCGTGCTCGCCCCCGCGTCGTAGGTGCACATGGTCGCGCTCGGCGTGAAGGCCCCCGTGCACGACAGCCCCGCGAGCGTGCAGAGGCCGTTGCAGCTCGTGCCTCCGCCCGTGAAGACCGCCTCGCAGCGCCCAGGCTCGCGCACGCAGAGCGTGTGGCCCACGGCCGCGATCGGTCCGCAAGGGTCGTCGATGCCCGCGTCGACGCCTGCGTCTTCCATCACGCTCGCGTCCTCGGGCTCCCCTGCGTCGTCCGGCGGCGCGTCGGTGGGGACCACCGCGTCCTCGGGGCGCGCGTCCTCGGGGCCCGCGTCGACGGGGCCCACATCGACGGGAGGGACGCTCGCGTCGGATGGGGACCCTGCGTCCGACACCATGCGCGGCGGCTCGCGGCAGGTGAGCGAGACGCAGATCAGCTCGCCACGACACTGCCCGGAGTTGCGGCAATACGTGCCGGCGGTGCCGCCCTCGTCGATGCAGCCCCAGAGCACCACGATCATCGCGAGCCCCACCCTCATGCACGTGACGGTGCCATAGCTCCGGCCCGTCTGTCACCGGGCAGGCCCCGACAGCCCACGAGTTCGTGCCGCCAGGGGTCGTTCAGGGGCGCTCGCAGATGCAATGATCGGTCATCCGGTTGCCGTCCATGCACGCGAAGGCCACCGCCTCGTCGTAGGTGCACAGGCCCATGTCGTCGTCGGCGTACGACGCGGTGCAGACGAGACCGGCGAGGGCGCAGAGCGCGGCGCAGGTGTTGCCGCGGCCTTGAAAGACGGCCTCGCAGCGATCGGCCTGCCGCACGCAGAGCAGGTGTCCCGCGTCCACGATGGGCTCACAAGGATCGGCCGGCCCGGCGTCGGGTGCGCCTGCGTCGACCCCCGCGTCCGTGGCGTCCGCGTCGACGTCGGCGTCCATCAACGGCGCGTCGACGACCGCCGCGTCGACGACCGCCGCGTCGCGGGGCTCCGACGTGCCCCCGTCCGCGGGCGCGGCCGCGTCGGGCACGCCCTCGCTCGCACGCGGCGCCTCGCGGCAGACGAGCGAGACGCAGATCAACGCGCCGCGGCATTGCCGCGAGTCACGGCAATACGTCCCTGCGGATCCGCCTTCGTCGACGCAACCCAGCAGCGTCATCGCGATCGCGATCGCTCTCACCCGCGTCACCCCCACCACGGTGACACGCGCGAGCGCGACCTGTCACGAAGCTTGGTGCTCGCCCCCTCGTGCGACCGGCGGGGCGGCGTCGCGCATCCGCTCGAGGACGCGACGCCACCGCTCCACGGGGCTCACGCCCGGCGTGGGCGCCTCCGCTTCGCTCGCCGCCGCGAAGCGGCGCCGCAGCTTCGGCCATGCCCACGCCGCCGCGGTCGCGACGCTGGCGGCGCCCGCGGCCTGCGCGAGCCCGACCGGACCGAGCGGACGGCTCCCGAAGAAGAGGCTCGTCGCCGGCGTCTCCACGATGGCGAGCAGCGCGGCGAGGCTCCCGAGCCCGGTCGCGAGCACGAAGGGGCTGCGTCCCCCCGAGACGAGCGTCTGCCCAAGCTGCGCGCCCACGAGCGCCAGGAGTCCCACGGTGTCGGCGCCCCGGCGGTCGCCCGTCGCGCGCGCCAGGAGCCAGGCGAGCGTCGCGGCGGTGCCCGTGATCACGCCGCGTTCGACGATGTCGCGCTCGAGGGCATCACCGAGCGAGGCCTCGGGCCCCTCCTCGAGCAGCTCCTCGGGCGTCACGCTCGAAGGCGGGCGCAGGGCGACCGCGAGCGCAGGGAGGGCGTCGGTGAGCAGGTTCACCAGCAACAGCTGCCGCGCGTTGAGCGGCGAGCGCCCGCCAATGAGACCGCCGGCGAGCGTAAAGCCGATCTCGCCGAGGTTGCCGCCCACGAGGAGCGCCACCGCCTCGCGCACGCTCCGCCAGAGCGCCCGCCCCTCGAGCACCGCCGCCACGATGCTCTCGACGCGACCATCGGCGACGACCAGGTCGGCGGCGTGCCGGGCGGCGCCCGTGCTGGCGTGACCGAGCGCGATCCCCACGTCCGCGAGCCGGATCGCCTGCGCGTCGTTCGCGCCGTCGCCGGTCATGGCGACGACCTCGCCGGAGGCCTTGAGCGCGCGGACGATGCGCACCTTCTGGCTCGGCGTGACGCGCGCGAAGACCCGCACGCGCTCGATGCGCGCGACGAGCTCGACGTCCGAGAGCCCGTCGAGCTCTGGGCCCGTGATGACGGTCGGCAGCTCGCCATCGAGCGCGAGATCACGCGCGATCGCCGCCGCGGTGGTGGGGTGATCGCCCGTGATCATCAGGGTCGTGACGCCCGCGCGGCGGAGCTCGTCGATGGCGGACTTCGCGGTCGGGCGCACCGGGTCCGCGATGCCCACGAGACCGCGGAAACGCAGGCCGCGCACCGCGTCGTCGGCGAGCTTGCCATCCGCGAGCTGTCCGTCCGCGATCGCGAGCACGCGCAGCCCCCGCCCGGCGAGCGAGGCGGCGGCGGCGTGGAGCCTCTCGCGGGCGACGGCGTCGAGGGGCTCTTCGACGTCGTCGTGGATCCACCGCGTGCAACGAGCGGCGATCACCTCGGGCGCTCCCTTCACGTGCAGGCGCCCACCGTCCTCCCAGAGCGCATGGTACCCGCGCGCCGGCTCGAAAGGCAGCTCGCCGCGGATGCGAAGCGTCTCGTGCACGTCGACGCCTGCGCGCGTGCCGGCGTCGACGAGCGCTTGGTCCGTCGGGTGCGGCAGCGGGCCGTCGGCCTCGCGCGGCGGGGTCGCACGCAGCGCGACGCGGAGCACGCTGCGCAGCCCTTCGTCGAGCGACTCGGGTGCGGCCTCGCGCTCACCGTCATGCACGAAGCGGACGCTCAGCTTACCTGCGGTGAGGGTGCCCGTCTTGTCGGCGCAGAGCACGGTCACGCGGCCGAGCGCCTCGATGGCGCGAGGGTTGCGGACGATCGCGCCGCGCTCGCTGAGGCGCTTGGCCGCCGCGAGCTGCGCGCTCGTCGCGATGAGCGGCAGCCCCTCGGGCACCGCGGCGACGGCGAGGCTCACCCCGGCGCTCACGATCTCGGGCGGCGCCACGCGCTGGCGGGCCAACCCCGCGAGGATGACCGCCGCGCCGGCCCCTGCGGCGAGCGGCGCGGTCAGCGACGTGAGCGCGTCGAGCCGCGCCTCCACCCCGCCGGCCTCACCGACCTCGACGTCCGCGAGCCCTCGCTCGGCCTCGGTCTCCTCGCCCACCGCGGTGACGACGAACACCGCCTCGCCCGCCGCGACCACGGTCCCCGCGTAGAGCATGCAGTGACGCTCGGCGACTGGGGCACCGAGCGCCACCGCCGGGACGCGCTTGCGGACCGGCACCGACTCTCCCGTCAACGAGGCCTCGTCGACCTCGAGCCCCTTCGCCCCGAGCAAGCGGCCGTCGGCGGGCACGACCTCACCCGCGTCGAGCTCGACCACGTCGCCGGGCACGAGCTCGTCGGTGGCGACCTGTGTCAGCACGCCACCCCGCCGCACGCGCACCGTGCGCTGCTCCTCGGCGAAGAGCTCGCGCAGATCACGCTCGGTGCGAAAACGCTGGCCGACGCCGAGCGCGGTGTTCACGCCGAGCACCCCGCCGACCATCGAGGCGTCCACGAGGCCGCCCATCAGCGCCGACAGGCCCGCGCCCGCGACGAGGATCGGCGTGAGCGGGTTCGCGAGCTCCTCCACCACCAACCCTCCGAGCCGACGCGCCCGAGACTTCGGCGCGAGGTGCCGCGGGCGCCGCGCCGCGACGGTCACCTCCGCCAGGCCCGCCGGGTCGGTCGAGAGCGCGCTGAGCACGTCGGCGGGCGACATCGTGTGCCACGCCACGTGAGGCGCGCGGTACCCCGCGGCGCCGGGCTTGTAGACCTGGTCGGCGAGCCGGATGCCGTTGCCCATCGCGAGGATCTGCGTCGCGTGCGCGGCGAGCATGACGCGGCGTACGGTGCGCGCCTCGAGCCCGCCGAGCGCGAGCAGCACGCTGGTCGCGAGCTCGACGCCGGCCATCTGGACGGCTTGCGACGAGGCATCGCGGGCCGCTCGGGTCGCGTCGACGAGGATTCGCGCGTCGCGCAGACCATCGGCGCAGATCAGGTCCGCGCAGAAGGGCGCGGGCCCCGCCGAGGGCATCACGCCGACACCTACGTCGGACGCGAGCAGCGCCTCGGCGTCGCTGCCGACGTAGAGCACCGCGTGCCCCTCGCGCTGCAGCTCGCGCACGCCCGCGAGCCCGGCCGCGACGCGCTTGGCGCGCAGCCGCGCCTCACCGCCGACGCGCACGCGCAGCCCCGCGCGCTTGGCGGCGAGCACCAAGGCCTCGAGATCGGGGTCGACCGAGTCGCCGCCGACGTCGAGCGCGCCCTCGAGGACCACGAAGTCGACGCGGTCGAGCCGCCGGAGCGCCTCGCGCTCGAGCACGACCACATCGCGCCGACCGAGCAGCAAGCCGAGCCAGGCCGCGAAGGCCTCCCGGCCGAGGTAGGCCGGGCGCGGGAGCCCGCCGAAGATCCCCGCGGCGGCGCCCTCGAGGCTCTGGCTCGACGCGAGCCCGAAGCCGGCGCCGCCGAGCGTCGCGAGCACGGCCTTCTCGCTGTAGCGCTCGATCGGGCCGCGCGGCAGCGGTTGGGGTCGCGACCCGACGTCTGGCCGCATGGGAGGGTGCCCGTCCGCGTCGCCGCAGAGCTCCTCCTCGCGCGTGGCGAACGCGGCGGCGCGCGCCTCGACCTCGCGCAGGCGCAGCACGCGCCGCGCGGCGTCGACGCTCGGCCCGACCGCGCCCTGGAGCATCGCGGACGAGATCGCCTTGCCGAGGTTCAGGGCGAGCTCGGTCGTGCCCTTGCCGAGGCGGCCCTCGATGGCGAGGCGCGCATCGGGGATGCCCTCGAGCGCCGAGAGCAAGGCGGCGAGATCCAGGGGGAGCCGGCGCCCATCGGCGCGGACGCCGTAGAGCCGGAACGCGAGCCCGGTGGCGATGCCGAGGACGTCGGCGCCGATCTCCACGCGCGTACGCACGCGGATCTCGTCGTCACCGGGGTGCTGCGCGGCCTCGTCGTCCGCGAAGGGGATCTCGGCGAGGCCGAAGCGCTCCTCGACGGCGTCGAGCGCCGCGTCGAGCTCGGCGAGGATCGCGTCATCGGGCTCGCGCGCGAGCTCGACGACCACACGCCCGAGGACGGCGTTGTAGCGGGCCCAGTGGACCTCGGGGAAGGTGGCGAACGCGGCCTCCGTGGCGGACGCGAAGCTGCGCGAGAGCTCAGCCGGGACGGGCCGAACCTCGAGGTGCAGGCGCTTGCCTTGGCGCCAGCGGCGGCGGCTGTGGTGGCGGATCTTGCGCCACGTCGTTCGGGCTCGTTCGAAGAGGCTCGCCATGCTTCGATCGTCCCTTTCCACGAGGGCGGGCGCAAGTGACGTCGTCGTTCGCGGTACGCAAGTGACGTCGTCGTTCGCGGTACGCGGGGTACTCGGGGACGACGCGCGCGCGGTGCGCGCCGCTTCGGACGACACACGGTCCCTTTGGACGTTCGGTGGACGTCACGCATCAGAGACGCGGCCGCACCGGCGGCACGTCAGCGGACCGACCCGGTCGACCAGCTCGCGGGCGTGCTCGAGCCGTCGATCCTGAGCGCCGCTCGGATCTCTTCAGCAGCCCCAGTGGTGGAACGCCCCACCTCCACGCTGAGCCTCACGCTGGGCTCGCGTCGTGCTTGGGCTCGCCCGGTGCCCCCCAAAGGAGGTCAAGAGCGAGCCGGGTCACCTGGCGGCCGCCGGCGGATGGCGGAGTTATCCCCGCCAATCCGCCAGGGGCTCGGCCGTAAGTACCTGAGATCACTCGAACGCGATCCTGGAACGTGTCTTGAATAGCGACGCCGGCATGAGCAGAGCCCAGCGCGTCGTGCCCGGTCAGGTGATCTTTGCGTCGCGGATGACGCTGCACCGCCGCTTCGTCCTGCGGCCCGACCCGCAGACCGTGCACCTCTTCAAGTACCTGCTCGCACTCTACGCGGCGAAATACGGCATCAAGCTGCACGCCTGCAGCATCATGAGCACGCACTACCACCTCCTCTTCACGGACGTGCTCGGCAACCGGGCGGAGTTCTTCCGCGACTTCCACGCCGCGCTCACGCGGTGCCTGCAGCTCTACCGTGGGCTCGGCCGCTCGTACGTCTTCGACAAGCGCCAGACCAACCAGGTCGACGTCGTCACGCCCTCGGGCATCATCGAGGCCGCCGCCTACACGCTCGCGAACCCCACCGAGGCAGGCATCACGCCGTGCCCGGACGAGTGGCCCGGCAACCTCTGCAAGAGCCACGACCTCGCGACCGGCAAGCTCGAGCACGTGCGACGCCCCGACAGCTTCCGCACCGAGGATGGCCAGCGCGTCCGCTACTTCGACCTCACGGGCGACACCTGGCCCGAGCAGGTCGCGCTCCGCTTCGAGCCCGTCCCGGCGCTCGAAGAGGATGGCATCGACGCCTACGACTACGAGCAGCTCGTGAACGAAGAGCTCAACGCGCTGGTGGAGAAGAAGCGCGCGGAGGTCGGCAGCGACCGCGGCTTCGGCCGCGTCGCGCAGGCCCTCCGCAAGAGCATCCACCACGTCGCGAGCCAAGAGCTCCCCTTCGGCGAGCACGTCCCCTACGTCAAGGCCGGCCGAGGCCAGACCGCAGCGCGCAACGTCGCGCTCGAGGTCCTCCGCGACTTCTGGGCCCGCCACGCCGAAGCCGTGGCCGCCGCCAAGGCTGGCAAGAAGGTCCTCTTCCCACCCGGCACCTACCGCTGGGCCAAGGTCTTCGGCTTCGCCGTCGCCGAGACCTGAGCCCGCCCCGCCCACCGGAGCCCACCGACGCCCCAGCGCCGGAAGGCCCCACCGCGCCCCGAGCCTCGCGTCACGCCCCAAGCCGACGCCGAGGCCGACGTGCGTCCGTCGCCCGGCCCCCGGCGCACCGCGCGACCCGACCGCCGCCGCCACGCCGAGCGCACCAAGGCACCGACACCGCAACGATCCGCCTCACCTGGAACGGCACCTTCGCTCCTCCAGCCCACCCCTTTGGTCACTTTGGTCTGGTCTGGTCTGGTCAGGAACGGCACCTTCGCTCCTCCAGCCCACCCCTTTGGTCACTTTGGTCTGGTCAGCTGGTCGAACCACGGCCTACCGGGGGCAGGGGTCTACGAGGGCGGGCGTAGGGGCAAGGGCAAGGGCGGGGGCAGGGGACTCGTGGGCCGCTTCACTTCGCGAGGTTCAGGTTCACATACGCGTCCTCGCCCGTGACCTCTCGCTCGAGGTGGGGGCGGAGCCAGCTCGGGATCGGGGGCTGGACGTCCGAGGCGGGGAGCTCGACCTCCGCCAGCACGAGCGCGCGATCGAGGAACTCATCGATCTCCCAGACGAGCCCGCCTTCCTCGACGCGGTAGCGGCGCTTGATGACCCGGCGTCCCTCCGTGAGCGTCCAGAGGACGTCGAAGACCTCCGCCGTCGTCGCCTCTTCGACCTCGATGCGCTGCACACCGCGGCCGGCCTTCAGCGTCCGCAGGTAACGCACCTCACGGCCGCGCTCTTCGCGTCGCACCCGCTCCTGGAGCTTCTCGCCCGGGAGGTACCCTTGGCTTAGCTCCTTGCACGGGTGCCGCCGCGCTTCGGGTGGGAGCGTGCGGAGGAGGTATTTGCGCTCCGTCTCGGTCTGTCGGACTCCGTCGAGACGACGGGCGAGGGTCTCGACGCGATCGACGAGCTCGGCGAGCCCGAGCCCCGCGAACGAGCTCGCCACGTCCGCGAAGATCTCACCTCGACGCGCGCTCAAGTGCGCGCGGAGGGCCTGCAGCGCGTCGTGGGCCTCGCGCTCGGCGACCGCTTCACCCTCACCGCCCGCGAGCTCGTCACCCCGACGCGTGAGCTCCACGTCGAGCACGGCGAGGTCGTTCAGGTCGCCGAGGAGGTCTTGCAAACGCTTGAGCGTCTTGACGAGCTCCGTCGCGCCCGCCGCGCGCTCTCGCGCGGGCTCGAGCAGGTACCGCAGCCGCTTGCCCGCGATGCGCGCGTCGTGGATCGCCTCGACCTCCTCCGGTCCGCCGACGGCCTCGAGCCGCTCGGCGAGCGCCGCGACGTGCGTGCGCGCGAGGCCTCCGACCACCGCACCGTAGGACTCGGGCTCATCACCCCGAAGCTGCACCGTCGTCGTCCCCATCGGCCCTCGATGGCGCTCGACCAGGCGCTCGAAGCGCTCGATCGCGCGCCGCAGCGGGCGCGAGAGCGCGCGATCGTCGGACTCGACCGTCTGCTCGAGCTTCACGATCACCGGCGCGACCGCTCGCGCGAGCGGCGCGGCCTCGGGTCGGTCGACGCGCTCGCCGAGCTCGGCGACGAGGCGCTCGAGCCACTCACGCCCGACCTCCGCGTCGCGCGCGCCGCCGGTCGCGCGCTGGATCTTCGCGAGCTTCTTGCGGACGCCGCGATCGAGCGCGTCGTCGAGGTGGCGCGCGTGCGCGCGCGCGTGGCTGCGCAACCGACGCAACGCGACGCGGAAGTCGTGGAGCGCCTCGCCGTCTTCGCCGCGCACGAGACGATCGCGCGCCGCTTCGGCCTCGTCGAGGAGCTGAAGCGCGACGCGACGAACGGCTTCGTCCGCGGAGCGCGCGAGGAGATCATCGGGAAGCGTCACGCCATCGAGGATGACGCACGAGCGCGTGGCGACCAACCGATCGCCGCTCACGCGGTGCGTGCGAGCACGCGTCGACTTGCGCGCCGCGATGACACCGACTCGTCACGATGGGATACGAAGGCTCCCCGCCCATCGTCTGCGGCCGCCCGGCTCGAATTTCCGGGCGGGTGTACTAGGGTCCGCGCGCCAGCGGTCCAGCCTTCCGCGCGCGCCCCTCCGAGGACGCGCGGTGACCGTCGGCAGAGGACACGATGAAGCACTCCGTGACGCACGATCTCGACGACGCCACCGCCAAGCGAGCCACCGAGAAGGCCTTCGCCGCGTACGCGGAGCGTTTCGAGAAGTACTCCCCTCGCGCGCATTGGACCCACGAGCGCCACTGCGACGTCACCTTCTCGGTGAAGGGCTTCACCCTGCGCGGCGCGCTCGATCTCGAGCCTGGCCAGATCGTGATGGATCTCGAGGTGCCCTTCGTCCTGCGCGTCTTCAAGGGTCAGGCGCTGGACATCATCGAGCGCGAGATCCGCCTCTGGGTCGACAAGGCGAAGCGCGGCGAGCTCGACGACTGAAGAATCGTCGGGGCTCGCCCGCGCGACGGGATCGTGCATCATGCGCGGATGCAACCGAACGATCCGTCCTGGGGCGCGCCAGGTGGCCCCGCGCCTCACGGTCAACCCGGTCAACCCGGTCAACCCGGTCAACCCGGATACGGTGGCTACGACCCCGGCGGCCACGGCTACGGCCCCGGCCCTGGCGGCCCCGGCTCGCAGGCGAAGCTTCCAGGCTCGACCGTCTTCCTCGCCGTGACCGCGATCCTCCTCGGCGTGCTCGGGACCTGCGTCGGTGGCTTCGGCGTGATCAGCGCGTTCAACCAGCAGAACGCCGCCGATCAGATGCGCGCGATGGGGACGCTCCAAGGCGGCCGCATGGGCGGCGACGCGCCGGACATGAGCCAGACGTTCGAGCGCATGGCCGCGCTGCAGGAGGCCAACGCGGTCCCGACCGCGCTCCTCCAGTTCGTCGCCTTCGCGGCGGCGCTCTGCCTGCTCGCCGTGGGTATCCTGATCCTCATGCGCAACCCGCGCGCCCCGAAGCTCGGCGTCACCTTGCTCTTCACGAACGCGGGCGTGTCGACGCTCGGCACCATCGGCGAGATGTGGCTCCAGTTCCGCACGATGAACATGATGGGAGAGGTCTTCGCGACCCCCGACACGCCAGGGATGGGCGAGATGATGGAGGGCATGATGGGCTTCGGCATCGCCATCGCGCTCGCCTGCGGCGGCGGCTGGCTCCTGCTCAAGCTGGGCTTCGTCTTCTGGGGCGCCGCGCACCTCCGCAAACCCGAGATCGCGGGCCTCTTCGGCGGCCCGCAAGCGCTCGGTCCGCGCGGCGAGTGAGCGTCTGTCTCCGAGTTCGCGGGCCTCTTCGGCGGCCCGCAGGCGCTCTCCCGTGCGACGAGTGAGCCCCTCTGCTCGCTTCAGCGGCGCTCGACCTTGAGCTCGTACCCCACCCGGTTGCCACCCCCGCCGTCGCGCACGTAGAGGATGTACCAACCGGGCTCGACGGCGCGGCCCACGCTCTCGGTCGGCTCTTCACCCGCGGAGCGGTCGAGCAGGTCGGAGCGGAGATCGCGGAGCTCCAGGTCGAGGTCGTGGCGATCGGCCTGCCGACCCGTGCCGAAGATCGTCAACGTCGCCGCGAGCCAGCCAGGCTCGGCGACGTGCACGCGATAGGCATGCACGGCGTCGATGCCGTTGCTCGCCCGCGCCGGACCACCGCTCGGCGCGGGGTCGCTGAGCCCGTCGATCTTCGCCGCGACCGTGCCGGGCACGTCGAGGCTACGCGGCCAGGGCACGTGGTCCCCTTCGGGGAGCAGCGCGAGCGGCTCGCGGTTGCGGCGCAGGAGCTCGACGAGGGTGGACGCCTGCACGATCTCGGTCTTCACCAAATATTGGAGGAAGGTCGGGAGCGCTGGATAGCTGCCAGGGCGCTGGCCGAGCTCCATCATCGCGCGCAGCACGCGCGCGGGTCCGAGCGCGATGGGGTCGCCGTCTCGGTCGGGGAGTCCGTCGGCGCCATCCGCCAGGTCCCAGAGGATCTCGGCGACGCTCGACTCCGAGCCCATGCCGCGGACGTCGCCCGGCTCACCGCGCTCCACGTCGTGGTCGACACGCAAGCTCCCTCGCGGCTCGAGGCCGATGGTGTCCTGGTAGCGTGGCGAGCCCAGCACGGCGGTCGCGAACCAGGTCGCGCGCCCCTCCTCCCAGGCGAGGCCAGGGTCGATGAGCACGCCGCGAGGGTGGCTTCCGCCGTGGGAGCTGTCGCTCGAGAGCACGTCCATCACGAAGTGCCCGAGCTCGTGCATCACGATCATCTCGTCGTGCTCGTCGGTGTCGGTGTCGGCTTGTCGGCCGGGCTCGCCGCCGAGCAGCTCGATCCCGTACCGCGGCAGGCGCGACGCCCCCTCGGGCGCCTCCGCCCCCAGCGCGCGCGGCTCGCAAGCCTCCGTCGGCCCCTCGTCGTTCGGGCCGAGCCCGCCCGCCGGGCGCTCGCCTGGGCACACGAGCTCTCCGCGCTGGCCGACGTAGAAGCTCCAGTTCGTGGTCACGCCTCGATCCCAATAGGCGAAGAAGGGCGGCAGCGTCTCGTCCACCCACGCGCGCACCGTCTCGACGCCGAGCAGGAGCGTGTCGAGGATGTGCAGCGCGCCGGCCATCGGGATCGCGTCGGTGGCGTGCAGCGCGAGCGCCGCCTCGGTGTCCTCCGGCAAGGGCACGAAGAGCGCGTGGGGGTGCAGGCCCGCCGCGTCGCGCGTCACGTCGATGGCGTGCCCGTCGTGGCGCACGCGGGAGAGCACGACGAGCTGCCGCGCGACGTTGCGGTCGCCGCGGATCTGGAAGGCGCCCTCGCGGTCGGTCTGGCTCTCGGCGACGGTCATCCCGGCGTCGTCCACCAAGCGGACGGTGATGAGCCGCGCGGGCTTCGGCGTGAGGGCGGCGGACGCGCCTCGCGGGGTCGGGTGCCGCGTGTCGAAGCTGAGGGTGCCGTGCCAGGTCGCCGGATCCGGCGGCAGGGACGGCGCGGGGGTGTCGACACGAGGCGCCGCGCCGGCGCACGCGAGCAAGAAGACGAACGGCAGCCGCGGGCTCATCGACGCAACGTACCAAAGGCCACGCGACAGGGCTCCATCCCCGCGCGCGTCGATGTCACGGAGTCCTCCCCACGTCCTGCGCACGCGCCGAGGTCACCGATCCGCTCCGTCGAAGTCACCGCCGTCGGTGGCTCGTTCCACCCACGAGCGGAAGTCGCCGACGTGTTCGCTCAGCCTCTTCCCGATCCACAGGTGCGCGAGCAGCGGCCGGCCTCGCGCGACCGCCGAGATCTCGGACGTCGCTCCACACGAGCAGACCACACTCATCGCACATCGACCTACAAGCAAATCGCTCGGCCGTGTCGGTGAGATCCCGAGTGAGCGTAGTCACCAACTCCGGAGGTCGCGTACACTTCGGACATGGTCCCGCTTCACACCCCTCCGCGGCGTGCTCTCTTGCTCGCCACCGTCGTGGCGCTCTTCGGCCTGGTGATGGACGGGGGACCCGCGCTCGCGCAGCGCTGCGTGTCGCCCGCCGACTCTGACGATCGGCCGGCAGAGCATCGGTACTGCGGGGCGTCGCTCATCGGCGGCCTCGGAGGTGTCGCCGGGTTCGGGAACCCAGCGGTCGCGGGCCAAGGTTGCCTGTCGCGGAACGACGACGGGAGCTCGCCGTCGATCGACCTCGCGCCGTACTTCCCCGACGGCCTGGACTTCTTCGGGAATACGCACCGCTCGATCTTCGTGAACACGAACGGCAACATCACGTTCAGCGCCGCGCTCTCGACGTTCACGCCCGCAGCGTTCCCCGTCGCGGCTCGGCCGATGATCGCGCCGTATTGGGCCGACGTCGACATCCGCCGCTATCCGGTCGGCGGCACTTGCCAGGGCAGCGTCGGGGTCACGTGCAACCCGTGCACACCCTGCCACAACCCGACCGAGAACGGCGTGTGGTGGCACCTCGAGCCGGGTCGCGCGATCATGACCTGGGATCGCGTCGGGTACTACAACTGCGTGAACGACCGACGGATGTCGTTCCAGCTGGTCCTGACCTCCGCCCCGGGCTGCGCGGGCGCGGGAGACTTCGACGTGGAGTTCCGGTTCAACCGCTGCGAGTGGGACACCGGCGGGGCGTCGGGTGGCTCGGGTGGATTTCAGACCGGCACGTCCGGGGCCGCCGCGCAGTCGGGCTTCGACGCCGGGAACTCGCGGGACTACGTCGAGATCGAGGGGTCTCGGATGACCCGTGAGATCGTTCGGCGCCTCTGCAACGACTCGAACGTCGCCGAACCAGGTATCTGGCGTTTTCAGATCCGCTCCGGCGCCGTGCTCTGCCCGGAGGCCGGCGAGCGCTGCGACACCGGCGCGCCTGGTGTCTGCGCAGAGGGTCGGACCTCGTGCGAGTGCGCTGGCGCTTCGTGCACGACCTCCTGCGTGCCTCAGGTGACTCCCGCGCCCGAGCGCTGCAACGGGCTCGACGACGACTGCGACGGCAACGTCGACGAGGGCGATGATCTCTGCCCCGCGACGCAGGTCTGCGACCGCGGCGTGTGCGTCGCGGGGTGCTTCGAGGGAGGCTGCTTCGACGGAGAGGTCTGCACGGCGGCGGGCCGCTGCGTAGAGGCAGGCTGCGAAGACCGCGTTTGTCCCGAAGGCCAGGTCTGCGTGGGGGGTGATTGCGTGGGAGCGTGCGATGGCGTCGTCTGCCCACCCGGCCTGACCTGCGTTGGCGGTCGCTGCGTCAACGCCTGCGCCGGCATCGATTGCGACGAGTGCACCACATGCCGTGGGGGCGCGTGCGTGACGCGGTGCGACCGCGGCGCGAGCTGCGAATCCGGCGAGACCTGCACGGCGGACGGCCGCTGTGTGTCGACCGCCTGCGTCGACATCACTTGCGGTCCTGGGACTGTCTGCGTCGAGGGCGCGTGCGTCGACGGGTGCGCTGGTGTGGTCTGTCCGCGCGGGGAGAGCTGCAGCGACGGAGTGTGCGCGCCGATGCTCACCCTGCCCCAACCCGATGCCGGCCCCGTACCGAGCGTCGATGGCGGCGGCCTGGCCGACAGCGGCCCGGGGCCGTCACCTGACGGCGGCGGCGGCGAGGCGGACATGGACGCGGGACGGTTGATCGGTGAGCCAGGATCGCCTGGTTGCGGATGCCACACACCGTCGGGCGCCCCGTCGAGCCTCGTCGTGCTCGGCGCTGGGGTCGCGCTGGCCCTCCGGCGGCGGCGACCGCGCCGCTGAGCTCGGGTTGGGGGCACTGCCGGCGGATGTGGCGATACCGTACCGGCGAGGATTCGGCGTCGCTCGGCGGTCCGAATCGACGAAGGACATGCAGAGCATATTCGAGGAGATAGGCCGAAGGCCGGTCGGGCCGCCGAGCGGCGCCGGCGCAAACGGATCGTCAAATCCGTCGAGCACCTCGAGGCGCATGGCGCTCGCGCAACATCAGCACGGACATCAGCACGGACCACGACACGGTCGTTGAAGCGAAACATGCCCTCGCGCGTCCGACCCACATGACGGCGCGCCAGCCCCTTCGAGCCGGAGTGCTCGTGCTCTCGCTATCCCTCCCCGCGCTCCTCGCGGCGCAACCCACTGCCCCCCCGCAGCCGACCTCGGCCTCAGAGGCGGCGCTCCGCGGGCTGACGCTCGCCGACCTCGCGGTCCTCGCGCCGGACCTCGACCGCGGGCCCGTGCTCTACACCCGCTTCCGTCCCGACGAGCGGGAGATGCCCGAGATCGTCTTCGCGACCCGCGTGGACGCTCCGGCCGAGATCGTCGCCGACGTCATCGCGCAGCCGGAGCAGTACCCGGAGTTCATGTCGGCGCTCGACGAGATCGAGGTCGAGACCCGGCAGGGCCCGCAGCTCGCGTACCGCTGGAAGTGGCGCATCGCGCTCTTCACGCTGACGGGCCGCAACGCGATGGCCGTGATGCCGCCGCACCCGACGCGAGGTCATCGGGTCGAGGTGCGCTCGACGGGCGGCGACATGGGCCTCGGCCGCTTCTCGTGGCGCGTCCACCCCGACGGCCCTTCGCGGTCCACGCTCGTGCTCGCCTCGCGCGTCGACATGCGCGGCGCGAACTACCTCGCCGACCAGCTCGCGAGCGGCGGCGTCGCCGTGCAGCGCAGCATCAACGTCGCGCTCGCGAGCGTGATGGCGCTCGGGACGAAGGCCCGCGCGGAGGCGCAGGTCGGCCGCGCCGCAACCCCGGTGGAGCGGCCCGCCTCGGAGGACGAGCTCACACGTCCTCCCCTCGACCTCGAGCGCCTCGGCCCGCTGCTCGTCCACGGCGACCTCGCCTTCCTCGAGCTCGAGGGGGACTCGCTCGCGCGGGTCTCGATCGCGGCGCGCATGGGCACCGATCTCGCGCACACGCGCGCGGTCATGGAGGACCCCGAGCAGTTCGGACGCAGCCTGGTGCACGGCAGCACCGCGCGCGTGCTCGAGCGCAGCGACGACGGAGTGCTCTTCGAGTGGGGCATCCCGCTCCCCCTCGTCGGCATCGACGGCCGCATGCGCCTCGTGCCGAGCGAGGGCGTCATCGCGGTCGACGGCGTGAGCGGCAGCCTCCGCAGCGGCCATTGGCGCTTCGACACCCACGTCTACGCGGGCGGCGAGGCGGCGGTGGTCGGCTGGGCGCGATTCGACCCCGCCGAGGCCTCGCGCCTCGTGCGCCGCATGCTCGCCGGCGACGTCGCGCTCTCGCACGGCCTCGCCATGGCCACGCAGGTGATGATCGTACGCTCGCTCCGCCTGCGCGCGCTCGGGCGACGCTGAGCGCCCGCGCTCACGCGGACGGATGGACGATGACGTTGCCGACGTGGCGGCTCGCCCATTTGTCGCGCAGCGCGGCGTGCAGCTCGTCGAAGCCGTAGGTCTTGGAGACGAGCGGGCGCAGGGCGCCCTCGCGCGCCCACCCGAGGATCGCATGCAGACGCTCCTCGCGGAGCGACGGATCGCGGTGCACGGCGATCGCGGCGGGCGAGCCCAGGACGTCGACGCCCTTCATCAAGATCAGGTTCGTCGGCAGCACGTTCGGGTCGCGCTCGCCGCGCGCCGCGAAGGGGGTGGACGTCCAACCGACGAGCACGAAGCGGGCGCCGAAGGCGGTGCCCCGCAGCGCCTCGACCGAGGCGTCGCCGCCGACCGCGTCGTAGACGACGTCCACGCCGCGACCACCCGTCATCGTCTTCAGGTCGTCGCGGAAGCGCCGCGGCGCTCCGGCCTCGTCGACCGTCTGCAGCACGTAGTCGGCGCCGTGCTGCCGGACGAGCTCGAGCTTCGACGGCGTGCGGCCCGCGGCGATGACGGTCGCGCCGAGGAGCTTCGCGAGCTGCACCGCGGCGAGCCCCGTGCTGCCCGTCGCGCCGAGCACGAGCACGACGTCGCCCGCCTGCACGTGCGCGCGGTAGACGAGCGCGTGGTACGCGGTCTCGTACCCGCCGAGCAGGCAAGCCCCCTCGTCGAACGACAGGCACGACGGCAGCGGGATCGCCGCGCGCGCTGGGGCGAGCGCCCAGCTCGCGAAGCCGCCGTAGCGCCGATACGCGCCGAGCGAGCGCGGCCCGGTGAGGAGGCCGTCGGCGATGACGGCGTCGCCGACGGCGACGCCGGCAGCGTCGGGCCCGACCGCCGCGACGACGCCCGCGAGCTCGAGTCCTGGCGTGTAGGGGGGCTCAGGCACGTGCTGGTACTGGCCGCTCGACATCAAGAGGTCCACCCAGCCGACGGTCGCGGCGTTCACCTCGATCAGGATCTCGTCGCCGCGCGGCTCGGGCGCCGGCTGCGGCTCGAGGCGGAGGTAGTCGAGCGCGTCGAGCGGGCTCGCGCCGAGGGCGGTCTGCACGGCGTGGCGTCCAGTGGGCAGGCTCATGCGATCACGATACCGCGAAAGGCGCCGCGCGCTTGCGTCCGTCACCGGTCGCGGGTGAGGCTCGGCGGGTGCGATCGCGCGCCTACCGCATCGTGGTGAAGCTCGCGCACCTCCTCCTGCGGGCGTTCTTCCGACGGGTCGAGGTCACGGGGCTCGATCACCTGCCCAAGGCCGGGGGTGGCATCCTCGTGAGCTGGCACCCCAACGGCGTCGTCGACCCCGCCCTCATCTTCGAGACCTTCCCGCGGACCGTGGTCTTCGGCGCGCGCCACGGTCTCTTCCGGGTCCCCATCCTCGGCGCGATCATGCGCGCGGTCGGCACGGTGCCGATCTATCGCGCCTCCGACGCGTCCGGCGACGAGGCGTCGCGCCGCGCGGCCAACGAGCGCAGCCTCGACGCGCTCGCCGGCGCCGTGCTCGCGGGGCACTTCGGCTGCCTCTTCCCCGAGGGCGACAGCCACGACTCGCCGCACCTCTTGCGGCTGAAGACCGGTGTCGCGCGCTTCTACTACCGCGCCCGCGAGCTCTCCCCGCCGGGCGCGTCGCCGATCGTCATCGTGCCGGTGGGGCTGCACTACGAGAAGAAGCACCTCTTCCGCTCGGACGTGCTCGTCACGTACCACCCCCCGATCACGCTGCCGCGCGAGCTCGACCGCACGCTCGACGCCGAAGTCCCCGAGGAGGAGCGCGAAGAGGTCGTGCGCGCGCTGACGCGCGAGCTCGAGCGGGTGCTCGTCGACGTCGTGCACGCGACCGAGAGCTGGGACGTCTACCACCTGATGCACCGCGCGCGGACGCTCACCCGCGCCGAGCGCGCGCGCCGTGACGGTGAGACGGCGCGGCGGTCGTCGATGAAGGAACGGCAGGCCGTCTTCGCGCGGATCTGGCGCGCCTACGAGGCCCGCAAGGCCACCGACCCCGAAGGCGTCGAGGCGCTGCAGGCGCGGCTCGCGGAGTACGACGCGGACCTGCGCGCGCTCGGGCTCGAGGATCACGAGCTCGACCGACCGCCGCAGCTTCTGAACGTCTGGCTGGGTCTCTTGCTGGTGCTCCAGGCCGCGCTCGTCTACCTGCTCCTCCCACCGCTGCTCTTCCTCGGCTACCTCGTCAACGGCCCGCCGGCGCTCCTGCTGCTGGTCGCGACCAAGCTCGCCGCCAAGCGCCAGAAGGACGTTGCGTCGATCAAGCTCTTCGGCGGCGCGCTGCTCTTCTTGGTCACGTGGACGACCGTCGGCGTGCTTACCGCGCTCGGGCACTTCGCCTTGCAGGAGCGCTACGCGGGGCTGCCGGACGCGGCCATCCTCTCGGGTGTGATGATGGCGCTGCTCAGCGCGGTGGGTGGCGCCGTCGCGCTGCGCTACCTCCGGCTCGTCCGCGAGACCGCGCGCGCGCTCCGCGTGCGCCTGACGCGGCACCGCCGGAAGCTCTCGGTCGCGCATCTGCTCGAGGAGCGCGACGCGCTGCACGACGCCCTCGTCGCGCTCGAGGGCCCCGCGGACGACGACCTGCCCTGAGTACAGCTCCCGCGAGGACGTGCACCGCAGACCGATGGCGCCGCGCGTCGTCGCCCCTCGGTCACGCGCACCGGATCACGCGAGTCACGCGCACCAGGTCGGCGCCCCACGGACAGCGCCCACGAGCGCCCTCGTCCCGAAACGCGGGCGTCGCGCGTCGAGCGGAGCGCCACGTCGTGTCGAACGCACGCTTCGATCCTCTCCCCTGACGCGCACCGAACGCGTCGCGGCCGTACCCGCCAGCTCGCCAGCGATGATTCCGCGCGAAACGCGTTCTTACCCGCCCGAAACATGCTCGAAAAGACCGTGAGCTACGACACGTCCTGCCGAGGCGAGCCTGGCTCTCCTCGTTCGGTGTGGTGAACGCGGCCGCGCGTGGTGTCTCGGCCGCCGGTGAAGGTGAAGGTGGCGGACAAGTCCGCGCGGCCTGGGAACCGCGCGTCGTGGGCTCGTGCGTCACGCAAGTGGGTGTGTCTCTGGAGTCGAGCCGCGATGACTCGAAAGGATTCGGCCATGCAACGTCTCTCTTCTCTTCTTGCTCTGGCGCTCACGCTCGGCGTCGCCGCTCACTCGGGGCGCGCCGCGGCGCAAACCGAAGAGGCCCCGGCGAACGCTGCCTCCGAGTCGCCGGTCGGTCAGTTCTCGGGCTCCGTGAGCCTCAACCAGGACGTCTTCTTCGGCTTCTATCCGACCGTCGCGGGTGGATACCGCCTCCACGAGATCATCGACCTGACGTTCTACGGCATCGTCTGGACGACCTCGTCCTTCAGCTTCAACAGCGGCGGCGGCGGGCTGTGGACCGAGGCCGGCGTGGGCGCGAACTTCGTCCTCCTCGGGGGCGACCTGAACATCAACCCGCAGGTCGGCATCCTCAACGGCACGCTGCTCTCGGGCAGCAACCGGCCGCTCGCGTTCGAGGGCATCGTCCCGAACCTCACCGTCAACTACGACAGCCGCTTCGTCGAGGCCGAGCTCTACTTCGGCTACTACATCGCGCTCCGCGGCGAGCGCGCCAACGACTTCATCCACTACTGGGCGAACGCGGGCGCCAAGCCCTTCGCCTCGCTCGGGCGCGCTGGCTCGATCTTCTCCGTCGGCGTCCACTGGGAGCACCTGCGCCTCTCGCGCACCGTCGGCGGTGACCCGGCCGACATCTACAAGTGGATCGGCCCCTACGTGCAGTTCAGCCTCCCGCACGGCTTCTCCCTCCGCTTCGCGGGCGGCTGGGACGTCGAGTCGAGCGCGTCCCCCGACTTCTACAAGCTCAGCGTCGGCATGAGCTTCTGATCGGCAGACCCGAAACGTCGAGCGAGCGGACGATGACCCTGGTCATCGTCCGCTCTCTTCGTTCGTGAGTCCCACGAGGACGCCCTATAGAGGGTTCCGGACGATTCCTACCGACCAGCGCGGGACCGGACGATCAGAACACGCTTCGCGCGCTGTTGGCGGGCCGACGAACGTGCGAGCCTTCGCCGATGGCCGCCCTGGATCTGCTCCCCGCCGTCATCAAGCTTCGCAGCGCGGAGCCCAACCGCGCCCTCTCCCCCACCCTCGAAGCCGAGCTCCAGGCGTGGTTCGACGGCGACGGAACGGCCCCCGTGCCCGAGAGCGCGTTCTTCGGGAGCAGCATCGAGCGCACGATGCTGCTGGCGGCCTCCCACCCTCGGCGCGAGACGCTCCGCGCGTTGCTGGCACCGACGCTCGCCGGCCTCCCGCTCCCCAACCGGGGCGCGTACGGGCTCTTGCTCGGCGACCTCGACACTATCCACGCGGTCGCCCGCGAGGTGATGGCGCTGCCCAACCCGAACCGTCTTCCGTGGATCTACCACCTCTACGCCCACGTTCGGGACGGCGCGACGCTCCTCGAGCTCGTGAAGACCCACCCACAACAGCTCCAGATTTACACCTTTCACGCGCGCCACCTCCTGGATGGGCCTCCCGAGAACGCCGCCGAACTCTTCGCCCTGGCGCTCACGAACGCCAAGCGGTGGAAGTATCGGCCCGGCGAGATCAAATCCCTCGCGCTCTACGCCGCCTGCCTCGTGGACGACGACGTCGCCAAGGCCCTCGCGGCGCTCGCCGCGGTCAAGAACATCACCCCGATCGCGACGGAGTACTTCTCCCGACACCCCTCGCTCGTGCACCACCTCGAGGCCGCGGTCGCGGCCATGAAGCCACGCGACGCCGACGTGGGCCGCGCCATCCTCGGCTCGCTCGCCCGGCGCGAGTCGGGCGCCACCCAGCCTTCGAAGAAGGCGAAGACCCCGAAGGGCGCCGAGCCTTCGAAGAAGGCGAAGACCCCGAAGGGCGCCGAGCCCAAGCCGCGCGCGGCGAAGAAGGCATCGCCGAGTCGCGACGACGCCGCCCCGAGCCACACCCACGCGCTGCTCGTCCCGCCTCCGTGGGAGCGCGCCCGCCCCCCGCGCCCGCGGGCATCGCTCGACCTGGAGGACGACGTCGCCGCGCTCGTCGCGCCCTTGGACGTGCACTACCGCGTCGCGGACGTCGACGCCCTGATCGCCAAGCTCGACTCGCACCTGCAGATGACCCCGCGCGATCTCCGCGGGTACGCGTCGGGCGACCCCCGCGTCGTCCCCGCCGCGCTGACGCACGCAATGGCGAAGCCGACGGACCACGTCGATCTCTTCCTCGCGACCCGCGGGCGAGCCGCCGTGCGAGGCCTCGTCGCAGCGCTCGCGCGCAGCAACTTCGAGCGCGCGCGGATCGAGGACTACATGGTGCGCGAGCTCGAGCACGCCGCGCCGACGCTGCTGCAGCTCGCCCTCGGCGACGACGACGCGCAGGCGTTCGCGGCCTCGTCGCTCCTGCAGATGCTCGCTCGCCGCGGCTTCGGCGCGGCGCTCGGAGCGCACGCGGGCCAGCACGGCGTCGCGGACGCGCTCGCCGCGATCCTGGACATGGACCCCATGGTCCGCTTCCCGCCGAAGGTCCCGTCGCTCCCGAAGTCCTTCGACCTGGGGCGGCTCCCGCTGCCGAGGACGCGCGACGGCCAGACGATCAGCCGCGCGTCCGCCGAGGCGATCGTCCGCGCCGTGCTCGCCGCCCCGAACGACGGCCGTCACGCGGCGCTCACGCTCGTCCGCGAGGCGTGCGAACCCGACTCGCTCGACGCGTTCGCGTGGGCGGTCTACGAGGATTGGATCGCGGGTGGCGCGAGGGCCGCCGGTGCGTTCGCGATCGAGATGATCGGTCACCTCGGGAGCGCGGCCCAGGTCGCGCGCCTCGAAGCGAGCAGCCGCGCCTGGCCGGGCACACGCAGCGTCGAGCTGATGCAGCGCGCGCTCGACGTGCTCGGCTTGGTCGGGTCGGACGAGGCGCTGGCGCTGCTCTCGTTGCGCGCGAGCACGGCCACCTTCGAAGACACGCGCCAGCGCGCGCAGGCGCTCCTCTCCCGCGCCGCGGACCTCCGCGGCGTGTCGGTCGACACGCTCGAGAGCGGCCTGGTCCCCGCGCTGGATCTCTCGCCGCTCGACTTCGGCGCCCGCCGCTTCGCGATCGTGATTGACGAGCTGCTCCGGCCGTCGCTGCGAGACGACGATGGGAAGATCCTCGAGGCGCCGCCGAAGCCGCGCAAGGCCGACGACGCCTCGCTCGCGAAGGCAGCGACGGCGCGTTGGAGGACCCTCCGCGACACCCTCGGCGCCATCGTGCGCAGCCACGCGTCCCGGCTCGAGCGGGCGATGCGAGACGAACGCGACTACGCGCGCGAGACCTTCGACGCGCTCCGCTCGTCGCTCGTCGGCACCTCGCTCGTCACCCGCCTCGCCTGGGCCGACGCGGGCGGGCGCCTCTTGCGCGTCGACGAGACGGGAGACTTCGTCGACGCCGCGGACCGTCCGTTCGCGCCGCGCTTCCCGCTGCGCGTCGCGCACCCGCTCCGGCTCGACGACGCCGAGCGCCGCGCGATGACCGAGCGCTTCGCCGACTACGGGATCACGCAGCCCTTCCCGCAGCTCGGTCGGGAGGTCGCGTCGTTCACGGAGGCCGAGCTCGCGAGCCGAGAGCTCACGTGCACCGAGGGCGTCACGATGTCCTTCGCCGCGGTGCTCGAGCTGATCGCGACGGCCGGTTGGCGGCGCACCCCCGTGGCCGACACGATGGCGCGAATCGAGCATCCGCTCCCGGGAGGCGGGCACGCGAGCGTCGCCCTGGCCCCTGGCCTCACCTTCGGCGAGGTGAAGGCCAGGCCGGACCAGAAGCTGGGCAGGCTCACGCTCCACGGGCCCCGCGGCGAGGCCCCGCCGACCTTCGGGGAGCTGCCGGAGCTGCTCCGCAGCGAGCTGCTCCGCGACCTCGCGTGCGCCTGAGGGCTCGCGCCCGCCGTGGAGGCCTTGAACCTCGGTGTGTCGTTCGGGCACCCTCCCCCGATGACGTCTCGCCCCCTGTTCTTCGCCCTCGGTCTCACCCTGACGATCGCCTGTGGCGACGACGACGCGACATTGATGGGAGACGCCGGTCCGGACACGGGCGTCGCCGACGCAGGTGATCAGCGCATCGACGGAGGCACGGACGCGGGAATCGACGCGGGCACCGACGCGGGCACCGACATCGACGCGGGCACTGACGCGGGCACTGACGCGGGCACCGACGCGGGCACTGACGCAGGCACCGACGCAGGACCCGAGCCCATCCCGTGCATCGCCCTCGACCCCGACGAGCGGGTGATCTCGGGCGAGCTCTCGTCGTCGAGCCCGACTTGGTTCCGCCCTCAGCCGAGCGGTCTCGCGTGCGGTGAGCTCGAGGAGTTCGAGAGCTACTTCGAGAGCCGCTTCTTCTGCAACACGAGCGACACGCCGCTCTACTGCGAGATCCGCATGCAGGGCTTCGACGCCGAGGCCGGCACCCTCCCCGACCCCTACCTCGTCGTCTACGCGGGCGACACCCACCCGCCCGACCCGACGATGTGCCTCGCCCTGAACGACGATGACATGACGAACGAGACGAGCGACGCCCGCCTCGATCTCGATCTCGAGCCCGGGGACCGCGTCACCGTCATCACGACGACCTACTGGGACACCTCGGGCGAAGAGGTCTCCGGCGAGGGCACGTACCGCCTCACCATCTTCTGCATCAACCCCACGTGAGCACGGGAGCGGCGGAAGCCGACGACACACAGACCGGCAGCCTCCCGGATCGAGCCGCACATCGATACCGTGAGCTGCCCTTGGCACCAGACGGCGGCAGGTTCTCCCACACCGTCCGTTCAGCTACGCTGCCCTCCCGTGATCTCGCTCCCCACCACCGACGTCCTCGGACCGCTGAATGCAGTCGAGCAGAAATTCGCACCACCAGTGCTCTGGCTCCTCGGTGACCAGAATCTGCTCTCACGCCACCCGCGCGTGGCGATCGTCGGGACACGTCGGCCAAGCGCGGACGGTGAGCGACGTACGAAACGACTCGTACGCGAGTTGGTGCAAGCGAACGCGGTCGTCATCAGCGGACTCGCCCAAGGCATCGACACCATCGCGCACACTCACACGCTGGCACGTGGAGGAGGGACCGTTGCAGTCCTGGGTACGCCGCTCGACGAGGCATCCCCGATGGCGAACGCCGCTCTCCAACGAACGATCGGGGAGCGCGGGCTCCTGGTGTCGCAGTTCGCCCCGAGCTCAGTGGTGACGAAGGGCAATTTCCCTCAACGAAACCGAACGATGGCCTTGGTGTCCGACGCCACGATCATCGTCGAAGCCGGGGCGACGAGCGGCACGGTGTCGCAAGGCTGGGAAGCGCTGCGGTTGGGCCGCCCCTTGTTCCTGTTACAATCGCTCGTCGACGCCGGCCATCCTTGGCCAGCCACGATGATCGAGCATGGCGCGTTCGTGTTGAACGACGTGCAGGAGGTTCTCGAAGTCCTCCCAACGGACGACATCCGTGCCGCCGCCGCGTTCTGAGCTCCGGTTCGCCTCCTTTCTCTCGTACGTGCCGCGTGCGAGCGGACAGCTCGCAGCAGCCAAGAACTTCGTGGTCGCGCTCAAGGAGAACCGCGCGTCGGCGCCGACCGGCGAGACGGCCTCGGTCCGGGTCGCGCGACGCCTTCGCGAGCGTGACGACGTGCCGTTCGTGGAGACGTTCTTGGGAGGGGACCGCGTGCTCGTTCCAGTTCCGCGAAGCGGCCTGAGCCGACCGGGCGACCTGTGGCCAGCTTTCGAGATCGCGTCGGGTCTTCACCGCGAGGGTTTCGGCCACAGTGTCTTGCCGTGCTTGAAGCGGGTGGTCCCAGTGCGCAAGGCCGCCACTTCGCTCTCGACGCACCGTCCGAAGGCTCGTCTTCACCTCGACAGTTTGGCCGTGGTCGCTCCGCTCTCGCTACCGGGCCGAGTGACTCTGGTGGATGACGTCGTAACGCGCGGCGCTCAGCTCTTCGGTGCCGCGTGGAAGCTCTGGACCGCGCGCCCTGACCTGGACGTGCTCGCGTTCGCCGTGGTTCGGACCGTGAGCAACGCCGACGAGTTCGTGGGCATCGCGGACCCCCGCGTCGGCAACATCACGTGGCACGACGAGGAGTGTCGACGCCGTCCCTGAGACGTCATACGCGTTCACCCCCCCTGACGCCTACGGCGTGATTGCTGGCACCGATTCAACCTGCGACTGGGTGAACGCTTACGAGACGTCGAAGCGCCTACCATGAGCGCTCAAGCGCGCGGGTCGAAGAGGAATGACTCGATCGCGTCGCGCTTCGCGCGCGCGTCGCTGCGCCCGAGCTCGATCAGATCCCGTGCGTAGTCGCCGTCGAAGAGCAGGTACGACGCGAGGTCGGCGTCGCCCGACTCGCCGACGTCGAGCAGCCGCAGGAGCTGTCGACCGAGCGTGCGACCGAGCTCGCGGCTCTTCTTCTTCAGGTGGCCCGACGCGATCCGGCCGAGGTCCTGCGACGGCCGGATCGCCAGCGCGTCGACGATGCGCTTGTCGGCCTCGCCGCGCTCGCGCGCGAGCGCGTTCATCTCGTCGAGGAAGCCCGGCCCCGAGACGCGGACGCCGTCCCGCAGGAAGTTGTTGATGCGCTGGAGCTCCTGGAGGTCCGCCGTGAGGTGGTCGAGCAAGAACGCGTTGAGGACCTTGCCGAGCAGGAAGGGCGCACCCGGGTAGCGGTCGTCGGGCAGCGCGGGTCGGTCCGCCGTCGGGTCGCTCACGCCGATCACGAAGAGCCGGTCGGCGCCGAGGTGGATGGCGGGCGACATCGGCGTGTTCAGCCGCAGCCCGCCGTCGCAGTGGAGCTGCCGCCCGATGCGGATCGGCGGGAAGACGAAGGGGATCGCCGCGGACGCGAGCACGTGCGCGGGGCCGATGCGGCAGCACCGCACCGTGGCGGGCGGCGGGATCTTCGTGGGAGGCGGGATGTTCGGGTGGCGGTCGACGAAGACCACGGGCCGCCCCGTCGGCACGTTGGTCGCCGAGACGGTGAGCGCGCCGAGCACGCCGGTGCGGAGGTTCCGCCCGAGCTGTCGCCATCGCACGCCCTCGCTCACGAGCCGCACGAGCGGCGACGCGTCGAGCAGGCCGACGCCGTGCCGCCCACCGAAGAGCACGCGGTGCAGGCTCGTCGCCTGTCGGAAGCCGAAGCTCATCACATCGGCGAGCGAGAGGCGCTCCCAGAGCTCGACCAGGTGGTCGAGCCCGCGCGGGAAGTCCTCCGCCGTCGAGCCGAGGAAGGTCGCGTTCACGGCGCCGACGCTCGTGCCCGCGATCACCCGCAGCGCGGGCGCGCGGCGCTGCTCGGTGACGAGGTCGTGGAAGACATAGTGGAGGACGCCGACCTCGTAGGCGCCGCGCGCGCCGCCGCCCGAGAGGACCAGACCCAGGCTCACGCGCGGGCTCCGTCGCGGATCGCAGTGACGTCGCGGCTCGACAGGAAGCGGTCGCGCATGAGCTTGCTCCGGATCGTGCGCGCCTTCGCCTCGAGCAGCTCGGAGGCTCGCTGGTAGAGGTGGCGCGCCGCGTCGCGCTGGCCGAGCCGCTCGAAGGTCGTCGCCAAGAGGTGGTGGACCTTCTCGGGCCGCTCGACGTCCACGTCGTCGAGGCGCGCTCGCGCCTGCTCGGCGTAGCGGAGCGCCTCGGCGTCCTCGCCTCGCGACGCGAGCGCCGCCGCGAGCTCGGCGAGCGCGTGCACCTCGTAGCTCGCGAGGCGCTCCGCGCGCGCCGCGCCGAGCGCCTCGCGCGCCACCTCTTCGGCGGCCTCGCTGTCTCCGCTCAGGCGCTCGAGCCGGGCTCGCACGATGCGCTCGCGCGCGAGCTCGTAATGACTGCCGAGGCGCTCGGCGATCCGCCGGGCCTGGTCGAGGTGCATCGCCGCCGCCTGCGGGCTCGACCCCTCGTCGAGCATCATCTCGGTCAGCGCGGCGTAGGCGTCGCAGCGCCCCGCCTTGTCGTCGACCGCCTCGAAGACGTCGAGCGCCCGCTGCACGAACGTGAGCCCCCGCCTCGTGTCCCCGAGCGCGTCGTAGAGTTGGCCGACGTTGCTGAGCTTCCGCCCGAGCCGCAGGCGATCGCCGGTCTCGCGATCGATGTGGATCGACGCGCGGATCGCCGTGATCGCGTCCTCGTAGAGTCCGTTCGACGCGAGCGCGACGCCGAGCGAGTTGAGCGCGAAGGCCTCGTTCCGCCGGATCCCGAGGCGTCGAAAGATGACGATCGCCTCGGCGTAGGCCTCGAAGGCCTCGTCGGTCTTGCCGATGCGACGGAGCAGGATGCCCTTCTGCACGAGGATCGCCCCGCGCGAGGAGAGCGTCTCGCGCTCGAGCCCGGCCCGCCGCAGCGCCGCCTCGCACGCCGCCAGCCCGCGGTCGGGCTCGCCGCGATCCCGCGCGAGCTCCGCCTCGAGGCGGAGCGCGTCGAGCTCGAGCTTCAGGTCCCCCGCCTCGCGCGCGGCCGCGAGCGCCTCGGGCACGAGCTCGTCGACCTCACCCGTCCGCGCGTTGTCGAGGTCGAAACGACCCATGCGCAGGAGCGCGATCGCGCGGCGCCGCGGGCCACCCCCGCGCTCGGCGAGCGCGCGCATCGCCTCGAGCTCGCGGAGCTGCTCGTGCGGTCGCCCGAGGAAGCGCAGGATCTGCTCGCGCCCCTCGTGCGCCCGGAAGCGGCCCTCGTCGTCCATGCTCGGCAGGAGCTCCAGCGCCTTGCCATAGAAGCGCAGCGCGTCGCGGTTCGAGTAGACGGCGAGCGCCTCGGTCGCCGCCTCGAGGTAGGCGCCCGCGGCGGCGCTCCGCTCGCCGGCCTGCTCGAGGTGGCGCGCGACGCGCCCAATCCCGACCGCGGCCGCGGTCGTGCCGAGGTGCTGCGCGATGCGCCGGTGCATGCGCGAGCGATCTTCGAGGTCCGTCGCCTCGTAGGCGACCTGGCGCACGACCGCGCTCGGGAAGGTGAACCCGCCACCCTCCGCGCGGCGGACGAGCCCCCGCTTCTCGAGGCCCGCGAGCGCTTCGGTCGAGGGCGCCCCGAGCAGCTCCTGCACGTCCTCGGCGTGCATGCCGCTGCCAGCGACCGCGAGCCACCGCAGCGCCTGCCGCTCGGGCTCCGTGAGCTCGTCGAGGCGCGCGGCTACGACGCCCTCGAGCGTGGTCGGCAGCGAGATCGGCACGCCGGGCTTTCGGACGACGCGGCGGTCGCGGCCGTCGCCCTCCACGCGCACCACCTGCCGCTCGAGGAGCGCGTCGACCAGCTCGATGATGAAGAAGGGGTTGCCGCCCGCGCGGTTCTCGATGAGGTGGACGACGTCCTCGGGGACCTGAGCGCCGAAGCGCGCGCGGACGAGCGCGCGCGCTGCGTCGAGGTCGAGCTCGCGGACCTCGACCCAGGGCACTCCACGAAAGACCGGCGAGAGGCGCTCGTCGACGTTGCCGCCGCCGATCGTGCGGCTCGACATCATGACGAGGCAGGGCGTCTCGTAGGTGCGCGCGCGCATCGCGCCGAGCAGCTCGAGGCTCGGCGCGTCGGCCCATTGGAGCGCGTCGAGCCAGACGACGACGGGCGCCTCGCGCGAGAGCGTCTGGACGAGCAGCTCGACGACGCGACGGATCATGGCGCTGCGGTCGCCCTCGCCTTCGCGGAGGGGCTCGGAGAGGCCGAGCAGCGGACGCAGCGCGTGCATCAAGGGATCGAGCTCGTCGCGGCGGCGCCCGCGCACCGTGCGCCGCAGCAGCGCCTCGATGCGCTCGAGCACCACCTCGGCCGGGTCGTGGTCGTCGGCGTTGACGGCGCTGCGGATGAGCTGCGTGACGGCGCCGAAGGGCACGTCGACCGAGCCGAAGCCGCAGTCGGCGCGCATGATGCGCGGGCTCGGCGCGAAGCTCTCGGTGGCCGCGCGGAGCAGCGCCGTCTTGCCGGCCCCGAGCGGACCGACCACCGCGACGAACTGCGTGCGCCGCGCCTCGACGACCTCCGCGTAGAGGCGCGTGAGCATCTCGAGCTCCTCGGTGCGCCCGATGAGGTCGGCCGACTCGCTCTCGAGCGCGGCCTCGCGCTGCCGCTGCGTGCGCGCGCCGACGAGCAGCCACGCCTTGATCGCGCGCGGGACGCTGCCGTGCTCGGTGCGCACGTCGACCTCGCGCACCCGCTCCTCCTCGAACGAGAAGTCGCGCCGGATCGAGCGGTAGACCTCGCCCGCGACCAAGACCTCGGACGAAGGCGCAGCCTCGGCGAGACGCTCCGCGACCTCGAGCACGTTGCCGACCGGCGCATAGCGGATGAGCCGCCCGTTCGGATCTCGGACCGCGGAGACGATGCCGCGCGACATCCCGTACGACGCCGTCACCGGCGCGAGCGCGTCCGCCGACATGCTCTCGAGCGCTTCGGAGGCGTCCGTGGCGATGCGCGTCGCCTTGAGCGGGTCGTTCACGGAGGCCTTGCCGAGCCCGACGATGAAGCGGAAGCGCCCGCGCCCGGGGCCGTCCGGCCACGAGAGCACCGCGTCGCCCTTGTAGGCGATGGCGTCGAGGACCTTGATGGTCTCGTCGTCGCAGCGGGCCTCGCCGCCCGCCTCGGTGCCGGCGCTCCGCAGGCGCCCGGCGACCACGACCACCCGACGGCGCTCGCGCAGCTCGCGCGCCTCGACGTTCGAGAGCAGCGTCGCGCCGCCGATCAGGTCCTGCACCGCGCTGCGGCGGGACTCGGGGCTCGTCTGCTCCCGCGGCGCGACCTCGCCGATGAAGCCCTCGAGGGCCTCGCCGTCCCAGACGTCCTCCTCGGTGTGGAGGAACTGCGTGAGCGCGCCGGCCATCGTGCGGGCGTTCGCGTAGCGGTCGTCACGGTCGGGCGCCGTGGCGCGCCGGACGATGCGCTCGAGCCCGCGGGGCACGCCCGGGTCGACCTGGCTCGGCAGCGTGAGCTCGGCGGCGCGGACCTTCTCGAGCACGTCGAGTCCGTGGATGCCGGGGTACATGGGCCGCCCCATCAGCAGCTCCGCGAGCAGCACGCCGAGCGAGTAGACGTCGCTGCGCTCGTCGACCCGCTCGCCCCGCGCCTGCTCGGGCGACATGTAGCTGAACTTGCCCTTGATGACGCCGGTCTCCTCCGTGACCATGCGCGCCTTGGCGATGCCGAAGTCGCCAACCTTCACGACGCCGTCGTAGGTCAGGAGCACGTTCTGCGGGCTCACGTCGCGGTGGACGATCTCCATCGGGACGCCTGCCTCGTCCTTGCGCTTGTGGGCGTAGCTCAGCCCGCGCGCGACCTCCTGGATCACGTAGGCGCAGAGACCCGGCGGCAGCTTCATGGTCTTGCGGCGGGCGGCGGCGACCAGACGCCCGAGGTCGAGCCCGTCGACGAACTCCATCGCGAGCAAGAACTCGCGGCCCACCTGCTCGAAGGCGTAGACCTGGACGATGTTCGGGTGGTTGAGGCGCATCGCGACCTTCGCCTCGTCGACGAACATCGAGATGAACTTCGCGGAGCGCGCGAAGCCGGGGAGGACGCGCTTGACGACCAGGATCTTCTCGATGCCCTCGGCGCCCGTCGACTTGGCGAGGAAGACCTCGGCCATGCCGCCGGTGCCGAGGCGCCGAAGGATCCGATACCGGCCGAGCTGCTCCGGGAGGTCTTCCGCCATCGCGTCGCGCAGGGTAGCCGAGCCACCGCCGGAGCGGGAGCCTCGTCTTTCACCTCGTGCGCCGTCGTCTGGATCAGCCCGACGGCACACAAACCCGCAGGTCGCGGCCGAACGAGCGCTCGAGCTCGTCCGAGACGAGGAGGTCGAGGGCGCACAGGTCGCCAGGGCGACAAGTCCGCGTCCGGGCGGCACATGCGCAGGCAATAGCTCTCGTCAGCGACGCTCACGCAAAGCAGGTACGCGCCGCAGCGCGTCGTGTCGTCGAGCTAGCCGCACTGTGCGGCGTATTCGCCGAGAGGGCCGGTGCGATCGCAATAGGTCTCGCGGATGCCGACGTAGCAGGACTGGCCGGCCCCGCAGCCGGCCTGGACGTGCGGGTAACACGCCAGCGGGCGTTCGTAGCAGCGGTTGTCGGTCCCGCAGGTCCACCCGTCCGGGCAGTCCCCGGCGTCCAGACAGAGGAACTGCCCGACCGGGAGCTCGACGTCGATGCAGCCCGCGAGGGCGACGAACGCGAGAGCGAGCGTCACCCGCGCCGGTGCGACGGCGAGCGCCGCCCGCATCGGGGCCTTACGAGGGGCGAGCAGCAGCGCTCCGCGGGGCACCCGGCCGAGCTGCGTCGCTCGGTGAGCGCCGTCCGACGGGGCACCTCGCAGGCTCGGCGGAGCGCTCATCAGAACGCCCCCCTGAGGCCGAACGTCCCTGCGCCGAGCTCGGGATGCAACACGCGGCGCTGCGCGCTCGCGTCGTTCGCGCGGCGACCGCGCAGGAGCAGCAAGAGCACGCCCGTGATGGCCGCGGCGGCGCCGACCCCGACGAGCGTCCAACCGACTGCCTCACGCCTCGAGACGCGGTTCACGTCGCGTCGGACGTCGACCCAATAGACCTCGTTCGTACGCTCGAGCCTCCCCGCGAGCGCGCTTGCGCTCCCGATCGTCACCGCCCCCGCGATGACGAGCGCGCCCCCACCCGCCGCAGTGAGCAACCCTGGAACCAGCGACGCACGCCCCGTGTCGGGCCGCGCGGGGGGTGGCTCGCGCTGCGGGGCCGGGGCCACCGGAGGCGGCGCGACGGGCGCGGGCGCGGCGACCGGCGCGGGTGACTCGACGCGCGCAGGCGGCGCGATGGGTGCAGACGGCGCGGCGCGCGGCGGGGTTCCGCGAAAGGACTAGGCGGGTCGCTCCAGCGCCGAGCGCGCCGGAGCTCCTCTAGGCGGCCCTCGATCGTCGGGCGGTCGAGCGTGTCGGGGACGGTCTCGAGGAACTTCTCGTAGCTCGCGATCGCCTCTTCGCGGTGACCCGCGCGATCGGCGGCCAACGCGATGTTGTGCAACAACCCGGGCCGATCCGTCCGGCGGAGCGCGGCCTGGAAGTGCCCGAGCGCGTCCTCGTAGCGGCCCGCTTCGAAGGCGGTCCGACCCGCCTCGAAGAGCGCGCGCGCCTCGGCGTCCAGGGACGCATCTTGCGCGGACGCGATCGACGTGATCCCAACGAACCAAACGATGACGATGCGCATCCGCACCCCGCGACGATGACCCTGGGACTTTACCAGAACACGGTCGGAGGTCACGCGAACACGCACCTCGGGAGGTCCGACGTAGGGTCGTCTCGCCGCGGAGCGAGCCACCCTCGAGTTCTCGGTGCTCGAGGCCGAGTCGGCGGGCATCGTGGAGGAAACCCGTGCGTCGCGAACGAACGCGTGTTGGAAGGTGTTGGCTCGGAGCCCCTCTCGATCTACTCAACCATTGGGAATCGTGGCAACCGCGTCGGAGACGACCGGTCGTCTCGGTCCCCCAACCCCAACCTTCCGTCGCCATTCTCACCCCAACATGCAATCCCATCCCCCGCGATCAACGCACATGTATGAATTGCACCCGCCGCAATCTGACGCACACCTTCGGTCTCGATACGGACAGGGTTTACCCTTGCCTCGTTGGTTCCATCGCCCAGCTCTCCCGACTGATTTGCCCCCCAACAAAGCACCTCACCCTCTTCGCGCAACGCGCAAGCATGGAGAGCCGACCGCGGCGTAAACCTCCAAAGATACGAATCAATTGCAACATAGGTCACGCCAGCCACACCCGCAATATGCTCCGGTTGTACCACAGCGGTTTGGGACGACCCGGTTCCCAGCAATCCGGGCCCCGGGTTCCAACCCCAGCAACGCACCTCTCCCCCTTCGCGCACACCACAGAAGTTGAATCCTCCGCCCGCGATGTTCACCACCCGACCAAGCCCCGTAGGAGCGACTGGCACCGTTGACGGGTCAGTCGAGCCACTACCCGGGGTCGCACCCCAGCACAACACGGCCCCATCGGAATCGCGAACGCAGGTGGTGTCCAGACCCGCGGAGATCTCCTCCACAACTCGCCCTCCCAACTGAACTGGGACGATCTCCGCTCGCGGCGCAGTGTCGCCCGTACCTAGCTGGCCAAACTGGTTGCGCCCCCAGCAACTTACTCGCCCGTCAAAGTGGAGTGCACAGGCGTGGTCCTGCCCCGTCGCGACCCGCAGTACGTCAGCGAGTTCCGTGATCCGCCGCGGCGCTCTGGATCCTGCTCCGCCACCCGGACCAATCTCCCCAAACTCGCTATCACCCCAGCAATAGACTGCGCCGAACTCGGTCACGGCGCACGTCAAGAACCCGCTAGTACTAACGTCGGTGCAGTTTACCACGCCCTCGACCAATGACGGTGTCTCGACTACGTTCTCGAAAGAATTCACACCAACCACACCGCGGTCGTTCAGGCCCCAGCAATACAAATCACCGGACCTCATTCTGGCGCACGTCGTCCCGTGACCAGCGACCAGTTGAACCGGCACATCCACGCAGGCACCATCAACGCATGACCAACCTGAGTTACAGCCCCTCCTACACCCACCGCAGTTCTCCCGATCACGCGATAGCTCAACACAACTGTCGCCTCCACACCGCTCGCAGAAATCTCCACCGTCTCCACCGTCCAACGGCGCGTCTTCAAGGGTCCCGTCCGGGGACGAATCCAGGGTTCCACCGTCCAATCCGATGGTTGCTCCGTCCGGGCCCTCACAGATCCCGACTTCGGGTCGCGCAGTGAAACCCTCCGGACACACACATGAGCCGGAACTTGAATCGTACCGGAGGTCGCCACATGGGTCCGTCTTGCCGCACGCAAAAAAACACGCAAATGTGCTCGCACAAAAAACGGCTATAAGCTGACGACTCAGCGACATACGAGACATCAAAGCTCGACCTCGAATCACGCCCGAACTATGCGCCATGCGGACCTCCTATCTCGCAATCACACTCCAACCTAGAAGGCCTAGAAGACTCCAAAGAAGACCACGCGGTCCAATGAAGCCGCCAAACCAACACTTCGATACTCACGTGAGTTCAATCGACGAGTGGTCTGAGCGAACGGAAGGACCACCAGCGGCAACCCCGCCGCGAGCAGCAGGGCTCCTATCGTCTCAGGCGCCGATCGTCTCAAACAATCGGCATCGAGACACTGGCGCGAACCCGCACTCACCAGCGCGCCTATGAAGACCGCGGCGAGACCAGCTGCCCCGATTGTCCACGACCACCATGGGGTCCTTGCGTGCCTCCTTGCGAGCAACGGAATCCCCGCTGATAGGAACAGCGCGGCTGAGCCGGATAGAATCAAGTTTCTTCGTCGCGCGCCGTCGAAAGAATCTACCATGTCGACGAAACCCACAACCAACCGATTAGAGCCCCTGAGTCGGACCGCCGCACTGTTTGCTTGCCTGTGCGAATAGATCCCGGCCGAGATCGCGCCTAATCCAAGAATCGACAACGACAGTCCCGAGGCGATTCTTCCGCCATTGGTATATGCGTCTGTTTCGTAACTCTGGTGGGCCGCTGAGCCAACACCCTGCCCATGATCAACGTCACCTTGCGCTCTCGGAGGTGCGCCTGCCTCATCCGGCGCCCATGGCACGACCACTCGTGGTTCACTACCGGATAGGTCTAAAGAGCGGCCAACTCTCAACGCTTCGATAGCCAGCGATGCCTCTTGAGCCGAAGGAGACTCGGACAACCACACGGAAGCGGAAGGACGACCGTCATGCACTCGGACGCGGTCCAACCGCCAGCCGCTAGCTTGGGCTGAAAGATGGAGCACCGTAGAGACGTGCAATTGCCGACCGATCGTTTCTGCGTCGCGATGAGCGCGACGGCGCGCAACAGACGAGCTTCGATATTGCAGAATAATGTTCTCTTCTGAAAGGATCGCCTGGTCAAGATTCACATCGAAACGAATCGTTACTGACTCGCTGCCCAGAATGAGCTCCCGAACTCGACTCCGAAGACTTCCGGAGTCGTTCACATCGCAAACTACTTGAACTCGATATTGTCCTTGCGGAGCGCGAACCTCGAACGGCGTGGTCCCTAATTCTCGACCGTTCAAAAGGACTGGACACTGCGATGGAGTGCTCTCGACTCGAATCGCCGGCATCCGAGCGAGATGTGCATCGACCGTTCGCACAAGCTCTACAACTTCAGGCGGGTGAGTTCGTGGTAGCGGCGTCAGGTCGGGGACCAACCGTCGGCAACCGAGCGTATGCTCACGAGCTTGAGGTAGCCGTCCGGTTTCGAGGTAGAGACGGCTTAGTACAAGGCATGCGTCCAAAGCCTGTCTTGCACCGCGCTCTTCGCGGCTGAGGGTCTCGATGGCTCTCTCGATCAGATGCATCGCATTCTGCAGGAGAGGCAATGCCTGCTCCATCTGGTGCCTGGCAACGAAGCGTATCGCTTGATTCGTGGTCGAGACTAGCTCATCGATAGCGTCGGGGTGTTCTTGCGCAGGTTCGCGGGAGACCGTGTTCCGATATGTTTCCACGGCCTCACGACCGAGGAGCACGGGCGCCCCCTCGATTCGGGTGGCGGCCAGCTCTATCAGAACCGTCCGTGGGACCCGGCGCGCGCTCTGGGCGCCGGAGATCACGAGCACCGACTGGGGTTGGGCCTCGGCTGCAGGGAGCGGGCAGACCACGAGGGCGATGGAAGCCCCGGCAAGGAAGGTTCGGAGTAACATGACGAAACGCTCTTCGTCCCTAGACACGTTCAGTTGCTACCGAAACGCATCGCCGCTTGGTTGGCATCGGGAGTCCGATGCGTACACCTATCCGCGGAAGCCGGCGAGCCCCCGGCCGGAAAACCGCAGAGCCTAACTTGCTAGCTCGAGGCGAACCCGTGCGCAG
Organism: Myxococcales bacterium; assembly: GCA_019637115.1. GTDB lineage: Bacteria > Myxococcota_A > Polyangia > Polyangiales > Houyiibacteriaceae > JACKEH01. The sequence goes on from JAHBWH010000020.1 coordinate 39,362, forward strand.
CGTGCTGAGGGTCGATGAGTCGAGCGGCGGGGCCTTCCCCGCGAGGGCGGGCTTGCGAGGGCGCGCGGCCCGCCGTATCCCGTGTCGCCATGTCCGACCCCGCCCCTCCGAGACCCGACCTCGCGCGCCCCCCCGCGCGGGACCAGGCGCGTGACCTCGCGCGGAGCATGGGCCGCTGCATCCGCGACTTCGGCCTCGTCGAAGAGGGCGACCGGATCATGGTCTGCCTCAGCGGCGGCAAGGACAGCTACACCTTGCTCGAGCTGCTCGAGCGCGCGCGCCGCCGCGCGCCCGTCCGCTTCGAGCTCATCGCCGTGCACCTCGACCAAGGCCACCCGGGCTACGACGGGCGGCCGCTCGAGCGCTGGCTCCACGAGCAAGGCTACGAGCACCGCATCCTGCGCGAGGACACCTACGAGGTCGTCACGGCGAACGTGCCCGAGGGCAAGACCTATTGCTCGCTCTGCTCCCGCCTGCGCCGCGGCGTGCTGGCGCGCGCGGCGGCTGAGCTCGGCTGCACGAAGATCGCGCTCGGGCACCACGCCGACGACGCGATCGAGACGCTGATGCTCAACCTGATGTTCACGGGCTCCCTCGGCGCGATGCCGCCAAAGCTCGTGAGCGAGGACGGCAGCATCGTCATCCGCCCGCTGCTCTACTGCCAGGAGCGTGACATCGCGGCCTACGCGGCGGCGGCTCAGTTCCCCATCCTTCCCTGCGACCTCTGCGGCTCGCAGGAGAACCTGTGGCGCAAGCAGGTCAAGCAGCTCCTCGTCGACCTCGAGGCGCGCGTGCCGCAGCTCCGCCAGTCGATGCTCGCCGCGCTCGGCAACGTCCGCGGCAGCCACCTCCTCGATCCGCACCTGCTGGCCGCCGCGGGCGTCCCCATCCCCGAAGGCGCCGCGCCCTCGGCCCCGCTGCGCGCGCCGATCACGGGTGAGGACGTCGTGGGGTCCACACCCTCCGCGCCCTCCCCCGCGACGTCGGCTCGCCGGCTCCCGCTCGTGAGCTCGTAGCCAGCAGGCCCTGCTCGCGAGAGCTCACTCTCCCGAGTCGTCGGAGGCGATCCCGGGCTCGTCGTCGCCGCTCCCATCGTCGTCGGCGACCGAGTCTCCCTCCGGGATCGCCGCGAGCGTATCGCGCAGCTTCTGCTGCACGCAGCGGTAGTGGCGGCGCAGCCGCGGCGCGCGCGTGCGCCGGTAGTACCGCTCGATGGGCCCGTGGGTCCGCGGCTCGGCGATCTCGCGCAGCTCCGCGAGCGCGTTGCCGATCGCCTCGCAGCCGCGCGCGTCCTCGAGCGTCGCGAGCGCCCGCGCCCACGCCGGCACCTGGTCGATCGGCTCGTGCGCCAAGACGTAGCCCGCGGCCGTGCGGCGCTGCTCGCGGCTCGCGTCATCCACGAGCACGCCGATCCACCGGTCGAGCTCCCCCTGCGCGTGCTCGGCCTGCACCTGCTCGCGCAGCTGCGCCATCACGTCCTCCGCGGGCTCGGGCTCGCCGCTCATGAGGACGGCGGCGGCCGCGATCCCGCCGAGGAGCATCAACGACACCGCGAGGCCGATCACGAGCGGCTTCGCGCTCCGCGCCGGCGCCGGCTCGCGCAGGCCCGGCAGCCGAGGCACGGGCGCGGTGTCCTCGCGGATCGCGAAGCTCCCCGAGGCGGGCGTCATGCGCGCGCGGCTGTCACCCGCGACGGCCGCCCGCAGCATCAGGTCGCGCAGCACGTCGCGCGCCTCCGTCGCGGTCTCCGGCCGGTCGGCGGCGTTGCGCGAGAGCAGCCGGTCGACCAGCGTCTGAAGCTCTTCGGGGACGTCGGGCGCGAAGATCGCGAGGCGCGGCGAGGGCTTGCCCGAGAGCTGCTCGGTCACGATCTCGGCGAGCCCCTCTTGCGGGAAGAGCGCGCGACCCGAGACCGCCTCGTAGAGCAGGACGCCGAGCGCGTAGAGATCCGCGCGGTGGTCCGTCTCCTCTCCGAGCGCTTGCTCGGGGGCCATGTAACCGGGCGTGCCGACGACCATGCCGCGTCGGGTGAGCGCCCGACCCGCGATGGGCGGCCCGCCGCTCGGGACGCGCCGGGTGCCCGTGCCCGGACCCGAGGGCCGCGCGTCGATGCGGGCGATCCCGAAGTCGAGCACCTTCACGTGCTCGGCGCCGTCGTCGCGGGGCTCGAGCAGGACGTTCTCGGGCTTGAGGTCCCGGTGGACGATGCCCTCGGCGTGCGCCGCCGCGAGCGCGTCCGCCACCTGCGCGCCGAGGGCGCACGCGCGCGGCCAGTTCAGGGCGCCGCGGGTCTCCAAGATGTCCTGGAGGCTCGGCCCGCGGACGAGCTGCAGCACGAGGTAGGCGCCGCCCTCGGGCAGGCGCCCGTAGTCGAGCGCGCTCGCGACGTGCGGGTGGTCGAGCTTGGCGCTCACCATCGCCTCGCGCGCGAAGCGCTCGGCGAAGTCGTCGTCACCAGCGAGGTTCGGGTGGATGGTCTTGAGCGCGACGAGCTTGCCGAGCGTGAGGTGCTCGGCGACGTAGACCGAGCCCATGCCGCCCTCGGCCAGCCGCTCGACCACGCGGTAGCGCCCGTCGATCACCCGACCGATCCAGAGCTCGTCGTCGCGCACGGCCGGGCCGTCGACCTCCGTGTCGCCTTCCGCGAGCGGACCGAAGTTCCCCGAGCCCGTCGTCACGCGACGCCCTCGTCGAGGTAACCCGCCGACTGCAGGAGCTCGTGCAGCGCCGTGGCCTGACCGCGCGTGAGCCCCTCGAAGCGGACGCCGAAGCCCATCGCGCCGCCGCGGCTCCCGTCGTCGAGCCAGCGGACGTGGGAGGGGATCTCGAGCGGATCCCACGCGGTCGGGGTCGAGAGCTGGAGCACGAGCGGCTGCCCGACCTCGGGCAGGCGTCGCGCGAGCACGAAGGCGCCGCCGAGCGAGATGTCGACCGTGGTGCCCTCTTGCTCGAGCGCGGCGCCGATCCGGTAGCTCACTCGTAGCCGCATCGGCTGACGTCCACCGCGTCGAAAATGAAGCTCGTCGCCCATCCGTCCTTCGCCGCCCAAGCCGCCCAAGCCAACGCCAGGGGTCGAACATATCACGCCTGGCTGCGCCGCCCACCCGAGTGCTACGCCTTCGGGCCCCGTGCCGCTCGACGCCTTCCCCTTCGCCCCCGAGACCTTGCTCGCGCCCATGGAGGGCGTGACGGGGCCGACCTTCCGCCAGCTGCTGGCCGCGCGGGGCGGCGTCGGCCTCCTCTGCACGGAATTCATTCGGATTTCTCGGGCGCCGCTGGCGCCACAGGCGCTGGCCCGAGAGGTCGTGAAGGTCCCGGGCGTGCCGCTCAGCGTCCAGGTCATGGGCAACGAGGCCGAGAAGATGGCCGAGGCGGCCGCGCACATCGCCGCCGCCGGCGCGGACGTCGTCGACATCAACCTCGGCTGCCCGATGCCGCGCGTCGTCCGCAAGGGCGTCGGCGCCGCGATGCTCCGCGATCCCGCGCTCTTGCGGGACGTGCTGGGCGCGATGCGCGCCGCCGTGCCGGGCCTGCTGAGCGCCAAGATCCGCGCTGGCTTCGAGCGCTCGGACGAGGTGCTCGCGATCGCGGACGCCGTCGTCGGCGCCGGGGTCGACTTCATCACCGTCCACCCGCGGCGGCGGGTGGATGGCTACGAGGGGGTCGCGGATTGGCGCATCATCCGCCTCTTCGTCGGCAACGGCGACGTCTGGTACGCGGCCGATGTTGCGCGGATGCGCGCCGAGACGGGCTGCGCGGCCGTGATGATCGGCCGCCCCGCGCTCCGCAACCCTTGGATCTTTCAGCAGGTCGCCGAGCTCGCGGCGGGCCGGGAGCCCTTTCGGCCCCGTGGCGAGGACGTGCTCGGGTGGCTCGAGACGCTCGAGGGCGCCTTCGTCGCCGAGCACGTCGGAGCCCGAAGCGGACCCGAGGCCGAGGGGCGCGCGCGCCGCGCCGCGGTCGGCCGGATCAAGGAGCTCGTGAGCTGGCTCGGCCGCGCGGTGGACGACGGCGGGGCGTGGATGCAGGAGACGCTGCGCTCGCCCGACCTCGACGCGATGCTCCGCGTCAGCGAGCGGCACCTCGCGGGGTTCGGGAGCGAGCGCCTCGACCTCGACGCCGAGGGCCACCTCGCCCTCGCGCGGAGCGGCCGCGCCGAGGCGGCGTAGGGAGAGACGCCGCCCGTCGAGCGCGGCTCGATGGGCGACGAAGAAGATGTGTCATGGGATCGCCGACTCGGGTCATCTCGGGGCTCGGGGGCTCAGAACCCAGTCGGGCCCGACGGACGGAAAGACGCTGCCCATCGAGCGCGGCTCGATGGGCGGCGAGGGGTGTGCGGTGGGTCCAGGTCGGGCGGCTCAGAACCCGACGGGGGGCGCGCAGACGGCGGCGGGCGCGGAGAGGTGAGTGAAGACCTCGCCGTCACCGACGTTCGTGCACACGCCGACGTAGTGGTAGACGAGCTCGCGCCGCGTGCCGTCGACCGCGTCGTAGAGGATCGAGCCCCACGCCCAGCCCACGCCGTTGCAGGTGCCTGCAGTGGCCTCCGGGTGGTTCGCGGTGGTGACCAAGCGCCCGACCGGGCTCGTCTGCTCACTCAACGCGACGCCGCCGACGGCGAGCAACCCGCGGGCAACCGCGTCGTCGATGGCCGCCTGACGCGAGACGTTCAGGCCGGCGAGGATGTTGGCGTTCGTGAGGCCGCCGCGGCTGCGGTCGACGATCTCGTTGCCGGCGTTCAGGCTGCGGGCCGTCATCGGGTACGCCGCGAGGCTCGGACGGTAGCCGTTGAGCTCGGTCGGGTTCCTCGGCATGGTGCTCGCCGGGTACGCGGCTCGGTAGGCGTCGTAGACGATGTGCTGGCCCACCCCGACTGGGCAGTCGCAGCTATCGACGCCAGCGGCCGGCCGCGTGCCGCCGGAGCACGAGCCCCAGCTCCCGTCGGCGCGACAGCTCCGAGCGCCCCAGCCACAGCCGCTCGGCGGCGTGCCGCTCGGGTGGCATTGCTGCGAGGCGCCCGGGTCGCAGGCGAGGCAGGTGGTGCGCCCCGCGGCCGGGACCGTGGCGCCGCTGCAGGTGCCCCAGCTCCCGTCGGCTTGGCAGACCTGGGCTCCGTCGCGGCAACCGGCGGGAGCCGTACCGCTCGGATGACACGAGCGGCTCGCGCCGGGGTCACAGGCGAGGCAGGTGGTCCGCCCGGCGCTCGGGCTCGTCGCGCCCGTGCACGTGCCCCAGGTCCAGTCGGGCCCACAGGTCTGGGTGCCCCAGCCGCAGCCCGCGGGCGGCGCGCCGTCCGGGTGGCATTGCCGCGCCGTCCCGGGCGAGCACTCGGTCGGGCCGCAGTCGACGCGGCCGGCGGGCGGCGCGAGGTAGCCCGTGCAGTCGCCCCAGGAGCCGTCCGGCTCGCAGACCTGCGAGCCCCAGCTGCAACCCGCGGGCGGCGTCGCGGTCGCGCCGACGTAGCACTGACGCGCGGTGCGCGGCTCGCACTCGCGATCCGGCAGGCAGCTGTCGCGCCCGTCCATCGGCGCGGTCGAGCCGAGGCACTCGCCCCACGTCCCGTCGGCGTCGCAGGTCTGGGCGCCCCAGCTGCAGCCCTCCGGCGGCGTGTCCGTCATCCCCACGTAGCAGTGGCGCGTGGCGCCCGCGGTGCAGTCGGGGACCGTCCGGCACTCGGTCTCGCCCTCGGCCGGGATGACCGAGCCCCAGCACTCACCCCAGGTGCCGTCCTCCTCGCAGGTCCGCTCGCCCCACGAGCAGCCGCGCGGCGGGGCGTCCGCGCCGTCGTAGCAGCGCTCCTTCTCCCCCAGCTCGCACTCCGGAGGCGGCCCGGCGTCCGGGCAGGTCTGGGCGAACTCACCGCCCCACTCGACGCAGCCCGCGTCCCCCCCCGACGAGGGGTTCGAGCGCTCCATGGGGTTCTCCCACCCAGGCGTTCCTGCGTCGTCGAGGTGTGGCCGGTTCGTTGCCGGATCGGGCATCCCGCGCTCACAGCCCGCGAGCACCACCATCAACGCCAAGAGAGCTCTCGCCTTCTCGTCCGTCCACTGCTTCCATCCTGTCGTCGTCCCGCGCATCATTACAGCACCTCCGTAAAATTTCACTCCAGACGCAATGCAACATGGAGGCCAGGCGCGTTTTTCCGCGATCTCGAGGGGAAGCGGGGACAACGATCCCCACTGACACCTCACAGGTATCAGGCGACCGGGACTGTTGACCCGAGCGGGCGCGCCAGGTCGACTCGCGGGCTTGGCGGGCGCGTCAGGTTGCGGGGGGCTCGGAGGAGCGGGCCGCGCGGTCGAGCGCCTCGAGGGCCAGCTTCGCGGCGAGCTGCTCGGCCTCGGCCTTCGACCGCCCCGAGCCGCGCGCGAGCTCCGCGTCGCCCATCACGAGCGCGACGTGGAAGGTGCGCTCGTGGTCGGGCCCGGTCGCCTCGATGAGCTTGTAGGCGGGGGTGACCCCGCGCTCCGCCTGCAGCCGCTCCTGCACCCGAGATTTGTGGTCGCGCGTGGCCGTCGCGCGCGCCAGCCGGGGCCGGAAGATGCGGTCGACGAGCGCGAGCGTGGGCGCCACGCCTGCGTCGACGAGCACGGCGCCGACGAGCGCCTCGAACGCAGAGGCGAGCAGGCGCGGCTTCTCGCGGCCGCCCGAGCGGTCCTCACCGCGGCCGAGGCGCAAAGCCTCGCCGAGGCCGAGCTCACTCGCGATCGCCGCCAGGCTCGCCTCGCAGACGAGGTCGGCGCGCTTGCGCGTCAGCTCCCCCTCGCGCGCCTCGGCGTCGAGCTCGAAGAGCAGCTTCCCCACCGCCATGCCGAGGAAGGCGTCGCCGAGAAACTCCAGCCGCTCGTTGTCGGTCCGCGCGAACCGCGGCCGCTCGTTGCGGAACGAGCGATGGGTGAGGGCCTCTCGCAGGAGCTCGAGCTCGCCGAAGTCGTGTCCGAGCGCCGCCTCGACCTGCCGAAGGAGCGTGTTCTCGTCGGAATCTGCCACCCGCGGACCCTAGTATACCCGCTCAGAAGTTCGAGCCTCGGGCGAGCGGTGACCGCCCGCACGCCCGCCGCAGGCGGGCGCCGATGTGGTCGAGCGGCAGGACCTCGCTGACCGCGCCCCGCTCCACCGCCACCTTGGGCATCCCATAGACCACCGACGAGGCCTCGTCCTGGGCGACGGTCCACGCGCCCGCTGCCCGGAGGGCGCCAAGCCCCCTCGCCCCGTCGGCCCCCATCCCCGTCAGCAGCACGCCGAGCGTGCGCGGGGCGATCTCGCTCGCGGCGACCGACTCGAAGAGCACGTCGACCGAAGGTCGGTGCCCTCCGACCGCGTCCCGTTGTCGGAGCCGCAGCCGCCCTTGGTCCCACACGAGGTGCGCGCCGTCGGGCGCAAGGTAGACTTGACCCGCCTCGGGCGCGCACCCGTCGCGCGCGAGGTCGATCGGCAGCCCGCTGGCGGTCGACAGCCACTCGGCGAGCCCTCGCGTGAACCCCTCCGCCATGTGCTGCACGATCAGCACGGGGCAGCTCGGAGGGGCGCCGATCTCCTGCAACACCCGCTGGAGCGCGATCGGTCCGCCCGTGGACGCCCCCATCACGACGAGCTTCGCGTCCGCGAGCGGTGGGCCTACGACCCGCGGGGCTTCTGGCGGCGCGCTCGGCATGCGCGGGGCAACCGGCCACCGCCGCGTGACCACCGGGACGCGCGAGACGATGCGGATCTTGCGGTGGAGCTCGTCGACGACCGCGGCGCTCTCGCGGTCGGCCGCGGTCGGCTTGCGCACGAGATCGAGCGCCCCCGCCGCGAGCGCGCGGAAGTTCAGGTCGGCGTCTCGGCCCACCAAGTCCGACACGATCAAGATCGGCCGCGCCGAATTGGCCATCAGCTCGCGCGTCACCGCGAGCCCGTCGAGCCCCGGCATCTGCATGTCCATGAGGACGACGTCGGGGTCGACGAGGGGAACGCGACGGATGGCCTCGACGCCGTCGCTCGCTTCGCCGACGACGTGCATCGACGCGTCGCGTGCCAGCATGCGCCTCAGCACGATCCGCGCGAGCCGGCTGTCGTCGACCAGGAAGACGCGGATGGGCGCGCTCGTCACAGCAGGCGTGCCACCCCCGTCAGCAGCTCGTCCTGGTCGAACGCGCCCTTGACGACGTAGGCGTCCGCGCCGGCGTCCGCGCCACGCTGCCGATCTTCCTCGCTCCCGAGGCTCGTCACCAAGATCACCGGCAGGCGCTCGAGGCTCGGCGACGCGCGGATCGCGCGGGTCAGCTCGATGCCCGTCATCTTCGGCATGTCGACGTCCGAGACGACGAGATCCACCTCGAGCTCTCGCAGCAGCCGCAGCGCGGCCTCGCCGTCCGTCGCGGTCGCCACCTCGTAGCCCGCCGACGACAGGATGTTCTTCACGAGCGTCCGCGAGGTGATCGAGTCGTCCACGACCAAGACGCGCCGCTGGTGCGCGGTCGCCTCGCGCGACGTCGCAACGCTCGCCCCCCGGGTCACCGAGGTCGCGAGCTCGTCGACGTCCAGCACGATCACCACCTCCTCGCTCTCGGTGAGGGCGACGCTGGCCACGCACGGCACGCGCTCGAGGTTCCAGGGCCGCGCTTGAATGGTGATCTCGCGCTCTCCCACGACCTCGTCGACCCACAGCGCGCGCCGGTGGTGCCCTGCGACGACCACCACCGCTGGCCGTCGTTCTCCTCGCTCGACCGCGTCGAGCCCCAGCACCGCCGCGAGCGGGACGAGAGGCACCAGCGCGTCGCCGACCGGGACGACCTCTTCCCCATCGACCAACCGGACGTCCTCGCGCGACACAAAGAGCGCGAGATCCACGCCGATCATCGGCAGCGCGAAGGTCTGCCCGCCCGACGAGACCATCAACACGCGGGTCGTGAGCAACGTGAGGGGCGCCCGAAGACGGACGCGAGTCCCGAGCCCCGGCTCGCTCTCGAGCACGACGCTCCCCCCCACCTCGCGCAGATTCGTCCGAACGATGTCCATCCCGAAGCCTCGCCCCGCGAGCTCGGAGACGCTCGCGACGGTGGAGAAGCCGGGACGGAAGAGCGCCTCGAAGAGCTGCTCGGGCTCCCGCGCCGTCGCCTCTGCCGAGGCGAGCCCCTCTCGCACGAGCTTGGCGCGGACGGCCTCGACGTCGACGCCGCGACCATCGTCGCCGACCTCGAGCTCCACGAAGGCTCCCTCTCCGCGGGCCGTCAGGCGGATGGTCCCGCGCTCCGCCTTCCCCCGCGCGCGCCGCTCTTCGGCGGGCTCGAGCCCATGGGCGACCGCGTTGCGGACGAGGTGAAGCAGTGGGTCTCGGAGGCGCTCGAGGATCGCGCGATCGATCTCCGTCTGACCTCCATCGATCTCGAGCATCGCCGAGCGCCCGGTCGCCATGGACGCGGCGTCGATCGCGCGGCCGAGCACGAAGCGGAGCGTGTCGACGCGGACCATGCGGAGCTGCCGGATCCCGTCCTGCAGACGGTCCGAGAGCTGCTGGCTCCGGGTTCGATCACGCTCGAGCTCGCGCAGGAGCGTCCGAGCGCCGTCGAGCGCCCGCACGAAGCGGGGCTCGCGCGCGACCTCCGGCCGCTGCCGACGGAGCTCCCCCAGGTCGCCCGTGACCCGCTTCGCGAGGGCGCGGCGGGCGTCCGAGCGCTCGGCGCCCGTCATGAGCTCGGCCCCGAGCCCCATCAACACGCCGAGCCGATCGACGGAGATCCGGACGGTCGTGGACTCGGCCCGCGGGGCCTCGGCGACGTCGCGCGGCTCCTCGGCGACGTCGCGCGGCTCCTCGGCGACGACCTCCAATACGCCGGGCGGACGCCCCAACGCGGCGCCGACACGCTCGACGTAGTCCTCGACGTCGGGGCTCTGCTCTCCCCCGATGCGGACGAAGCACTCGTGCGCCAGCGCGACCCCGCGTCGCGCGAGCGCCACCGTCGACCGCGTCGCGCGCGCGCCCGCGCGCAGCTCGCCGAGCACGTCCTCGAGCGCGTGCGCCACCGCCGCGAACGCCTGCGCGCCGACCATTCGTCCCGCCCCCTTGGCGTTGTGCGCCAAGTGGAACGCGCGATCGAGATCCCACCGAGACGGCGCCTGCGCGAGGATCACCGAGAGCGCGTCGAGCTGAGCGCCCACCTCCTCGCGGAAGACCTCCAGCAGCTCGTCGTCCACCGTCACGCCGCCGCCCGCTGCCCGCGCACGATCTGCAGGATCCGCGCGCTGACCGCGTGGATCTCGCCCGCCGTCTCCTCGAGCTGGCGGGCGCCCTCGACGTTTTGCGTCGTTGCCGCGCCGATGTTGCGCATCGCCTCGGTGATCTGCTCGATGCCCGCGAGCTGCTGGGTCGAGATGAGCGAGATCTGGCTCGCGGCGTCCGCGTTCCGTTGGATCGCCCCCGACAGATTCTGAATGGTCCGCCCGAGCTCCTCGATGAGCGCGGCGCCCTCCTCCACGCGCTTGACGCCCTGCTCCGTGATCATCACGGCGGCGTTCGAGGACTTCTGGATCTCCGAGAGGATCGAGCGGATCTGGTCGGTCGCCTCCTTCGACTGCTGGGCGAGCGCCTTGACCTCCGCCGCGACGACCGAGAAGCCCCGACCGTGCTCGCCCGCCTTCGCCGCCTCGATCGAGGCGTTGACCGCCAGCAGGTTCGACTGCTCCGCGATCGCGTTGACCGTCTGCACGATCTCGCCGATCTGGATGTTCTTCTCGCTGAGCTCGAGGATGTTCTGCGCGATGCTCTCGACCTCGGCTCGGATCTGCTGCATCGCCTCGGTCCCATGCGCGACCGCGTCGAGCGCCTCCGACGACGCCGCGCGGCTCTGCTGGGCGAGCCCCGACATCTCCCGCGAGCTCGCGTCCGCCGTCTCGGCGGTCTTCCGGATCTCCTCGACGGTCGTGGTGGTCTCGCTGACCGAGCTGGCCGTCTGATTCGTGGAGGCGCTCTGCTGCTGCACGAAGCCCGAGATCTGCGAGACGACGCGCTGCAGGGTGTCACTCGCGCCCGTGAACGAGCGGATCATCCCGCGCGCGAAGACGAACGAGAGCGCGATGGCCCCGAGGATCGAGAGGACGGCGAGCGTCGCGAAGAACACGAGCGCCCACGACGCCGAGCCGCGCAGCTCGGCGACCTCGGCCCGGACTTGCTGCTGGATGACCTCCTCGACCTCGAACATCCCGTCGATCCGCGACGTCGACACGCGCCACCAGTCCTCGGCCCGAACGCGGACCCGCCCGCCGACGGTCGCGGCCTCCCCGTCGCTCGATGGCAACACGCCGAGGTCTCGCGCGCTGGCCAGGACGAGCCCACGCATCCGCTCGACCTCCTCGACGTGGGTGGTCGTCATCTTCTCCCGATAGACGCGGGCTGCCTCCTCGGACGCATGCGCCAGGAACATCTGCTCGTAGCCACGCTGCATCCCGCCGTTCTCGGCGATCTCTCGGACGTGCTCGGAGCCGACGTCCTGGGCCGAGAAGCGTGCCATCAAGATCGCGCGCTCTTGCCCCGCCATCTCCTTGAGCCGCACGAGCGCGTCGAGAGAGACCACGCGGAACGCCACCGACGGCGTGCTGGCCTCACCCGCGATGACGGTGATCATCGAGATCAGCGCGGCGATGGCGTCGGTATAGAAGGCGGTCCCCTGCGCCGCGCTGACGCCGCTGGCGCTCACGAGGCTGCGATGATTCGCGAGGTCGGCGAGCTTCTGCTTCGCGCGGTCGGTGACCCGCGCCAGGTCGCCTCCGAGCTCGATGCCATCGGCCAGCTGACGGAAGCCGCTCAGCGCCTCGTCCGTGAGCGCTCGCTGTCGAGCGAGCTCGCTGGCCTCGGCCCCGTCTCGGCTGAGCACGCCTGCCGTGCGACCTCGCTCCTTCTGGAGCTGGTGCGCGAGGTGACTCGCCGAGAGCGCGAGACCGCTGAGCGCGTCGAGGCGCTCCATGTTGGAGACCAGAGTCAGCTTCTCGCTCGTCTGTAACGTCGAGAAGACGAAGAGACCCGCGATCGGGATCACCAACATCAGGACGAGCTTGTTCGCGATGCTGAGCCTATCGGACATGAGGGGCCTCCAGACGAAGCGCGCGCGCTTCGAAGATCGCTGGGACGTCGAGGATCTCGACGCAATCTCGGGTGACCCTCGCGACGATCGCGAGGCGCCGCTCGACCGACGCGGCGTCGACCTCGTCGGCGTAGACGTCGCGCGGGCCGACGACCTCGTCGATGCGCAGGCCGAGCACGTGGGAACCGCTCCGGACCACCGCGACCAAGACGCGGTCGCCATGGCCGAGGGCGTCGGAGGGCCCGACCAAGGGCTGGAGGTCGACCAGGCTCGCGATCTGCCCGCGCCGGTGGAAGAGCCCGACCACCGTCGGGCTCGCGTGCGGCAGCCGCGTGACGAGCACCTCGCGCACCTCCTCGAGGCTCGCCATGGGGATCCCCCACGTCGATCTCGCGCGACGCACGACCACCACGCCCGCGACGACCTCGCGCTCGACGACCTCGAGCGCTCGCGCCGCCGCGCTTCGGGCGCGCGCTCGGAGGACTCGCTCGACGTTCGCCGCGTCGTCGAGGCGCTCGAACGAGGCGCCGAGTCGTGCGCGCAGAGCGTCGAAGTCGACCGTCATCCTGCCATGAGCTCCTGCGCGTTCCGCCGCTCTCGGGCGGCCTCCGCCGCCAGACCCGCGGCCTCGTACGCGTGCGCGAGCCACTGCCGGAAGGTCGCCTCACGCGGCTCGAGGAAGACACATTGCCGGAGGACGCGGACGGCCTCGTCGGCGCGCTGGAGATCCAGCAGGAGGATCCCGCGCCAGAGCCGCGCCCGGGCGCTCGGCGCAGACACGCCGTCGAGCAGGGCGAGCGCGTCGGCGGTTCGCCCCACGTCCGCGAGCGCCCGGACGTCGTCGAAGACGTCTCGGGCGGGGACCGGGCGGGTCGCGCGTTTGGGGCGCTCGCGCGGCTGGAGGGCCGCGGGCCTCGCACCGGCCGGCCGGCTCGGCGCGTTGGCTGGCACGCGGGGAGGAGCGACCACGGCGGGCAAGGCCGCGCGGCGATAGTAGCGAGCGCCTTGCTCGATGACGTGCTCCCACGGGCTCGATCGTGGCAGGCCGGGATCGCTCGGCCCGAGCATGAAGAGCCCGTCGCTGGCGACGAGCTCGGCGAGGGCCAGCAGAGCGCCCTGCGCGACCTCCTCGGACCAGTAGATGCCGACGTTGCGGAGCATCACGACGTCGAAGGAGCGCTCGCGGCTCGGCAGCGGCCCGACGAGGTTCACGCGCGCGAAGGACACCAAGGGTCGCAACGCTGGCGCGACCTCTTCTTGACCCTCATCCGCGCTCACGAAGAACCGCTCGTGACCCCGCAGCCCCGCGCGCAGCGACCAAGCGCCGTAGCGCCCGCGCCGTGCCGCCCGCAGGCGCCGCTCGCTCACGTCCCACCCGACCACGGCGTCACGAGGATGCGCCGTGATCGAGGCGAGCACGGCCGCCGCAGACCACGCCTCTTCTCCGCTGGAGCAGCCTGCCGACAGCACTCGGCAGGGTCGACCGTCGCGGTGCCGCGCGATCGCGACCTCGCGCAAGAGCGCGAAGTGCGCGAACTGGCGGAAGAAGTACGTCTCGGGGATGGTCATCACGTCGATGAGCGCGTCCCAAGGCGCCTCCTCTCCGGCGAGGAGGCGCTCGAGCGCAGCCCCCGGACCATCTGGCCCCCCGAGGTGGTCGAGCTCGCTCGAGAGCACCGACATGCGGTGCTCGGGCACCTCGATCCCGAGGCGTCGGTGGAGCAACCGCGCGGCAGCGCGGACCGCGGCGTCCCGATCACCGGTCATCATCGACGAGTAGCTCCCGGCTGATGCGGCTGATGGAGAGCAAGTGCGCGGTCTCGAGGTCCTCGGTGGAGCGTGTGGCGACGAGGAAGGGGGCCTGCGGAACCCCAGGAGCGAGCGCGTCGAAGTCGAGCGGTGCGAGCCGCTGCACCCGCACGACGCCCCGAGCGACCAGCCCGACCCAGGTCGGCTCGGCGACCAGCACGACGACCTGCTCGGGCGTCGGCAGCCGAGCGACGCCGTAGAGGCGCCGCTCGAGATCGATCATCGGCACGACCCGCTCGCCATACCGCATCGTGCCGCGCACCCAAGCCGGCGCTTCGGGGAGGGGCGCCGGCCAGACCATGGGCAAGACCTCGACGACCGGCGCGACCGGTAAGAGGTAGCGACCCTCGCCGACGTAGACCTCGAGGTAGTGCGCGGGCTCCTTGGGGAACGACTCGCGCTCGCAGGAGAGCTCGCGGCGGAGCTCGACGATGCGTCGCTCGAGCTCGCGGAGGCGCGCGTCCATGCCCTCGCGGCTCACGGCCCTCCTCCTGCGGCGCGTTGGCGCGCCCCCAAGATGCCCTCGACCGTGCGGACCAAGATCGCGCTCTCGCATCCCTTCTGCAGGAAGCCTCGCGCGCGCACCTCTCGCGCGGCCGCCTGCAGCTCTGGCTCGGCGGCCGACGAGTAGAGGAGGATCGGGATCGCGTCCGACTCGTGGGCGCGGACGATCCGGGCGGTCGAGAGGCCCGAGAGCGCCGGCATGTGCAGGTCGAGGATCAGCAGCGCCGGCGGCCGCTCGCGGACCACGTGCGCGAGCTGCACGAAGGAGTCGAGCGCTTCGACGACGTGCCCCCGCGAGCCGAGCGTGTGCTCGAGGTAGCGGATGACGAGCTGGCTATCGTCGACGACGAGGATCCGAGCCACGTGGGCAGCGTCGCAAAGACGCTTCGGCTCGGGATCTGTCGTGAGCGACAGTCGGATTGATTCAGAGCAGGAGGCGCAAGAGATCGAGGCGAGAGTCGGCGCCGAGCTTCCCGAGGACGTTGGCCTGATGGAAGCGCACGGTGCGCTCTGCGATCCCGAGGATCTCCGCGATCTCGACGAGCGTCCGGCCCAACACGAGGAGCTCGAAGACGTGCTGCTCCCGCGGCGAGAGGCCGCCGCGCTCGGCCAAGGAGGTGAGCTGAGCCTGGAGAAGCTCGCGCGCGAGCGCATCGTCGATGGCGGTCAGCTCGATCGAGGCCACGTCGGCCGACATCCACCGCGACCGCACCACGTGGTAGCGGTCGGCGTGGTGGTAGATGTCGGTCGCCGCGCCGCCGACGGGGAGCGCCATGGCGGGACAATCGCTGCAAGGGGCGCGGTGCCCGAAGAGCGCGTCGTAGCATTTGGAACCCACCTCGACCGGCGTCCCCGGCGCGCAATGGCACACCGTCCCGAAGCTCGCTGGCGTGGTGTCGATGTCGAAGCGGAGCACGTCGGCAGGCGGAGGCACGCTCGAGCGTCGGAGCGCCCCCGGAGAGAGCGGCTGGAGCAGCTCGACGAGGAAGGTCCCCGCATCGTCGAACACGCGGACCTC
This sequence comes from Myxococcales bacterium, assembly GCA_019637115.1. Classification (GTDB taxonomy): domain Bacteria; phylum Myxococcota_A; class Polyangia; order Polyangiales; family Houyiibacteriaceae; genus JACKEH01. Next base: position 54,752 of record JAHBWH010000020.1, read on the forward strand.
GACGTGAAAGCCCATCCAATGGCCCGACGAGGTCCGCACCTGCGCTTCGCTCCGCACGACGCGATCCCGCGCGAGCGCTTCATTCAGCCAAACGTCGAGGCTCGACGCGCGGACGAGCTCGTCGCGCGAGGTCCCCACGACGTCCTGATCGCGCCAGCCGAGCGCCGTCGTCGCGGCGCGATTCAAGCGCCGAATGGACGTGGTATCCGCGATGAACGCCGGCCGCGGGTATCTCTCGAAGAGGCGCCAAACGGCGGTGGACTCGTACATCGTCGACTCCGGGTCGAGGATACACGATCGCCCCTGCCACACGCACTGTCGCTCGCGACAGGGTGCGCGCGCCACCACACCGAACGCCTCTCGCATCTTACGCGAGGCGGCGGCGCATCACGGTTGCGTCCGCGCAAGCGGCGTGAACGAAGGTCTCCGTCGCCGCGAGGGCCGCGGGGACGAGGGCGCGGTCGACGGGTCGGAAGCCGAAGCGCGAGAAGAAGGCCGCGCGGTCACGCGTGGCGAGCCAGAGGTCGAGGTCGCCATGGCGGCAGAGCAGCGTGTCGACCAGCAGCGTGGCGACGCCGCCGCCGCGCGCGCTCGGCCGAGTCACCACCGAGCGGAGAATGCCCGCGTCGCCGTGCCGCTCGAGCCCCGCGGCAGCCACGAGCGCGCCATCGAGCTCAGTCGCGACCAGGAAGGAGACCTCGGGTCCGGGCACGGGGAGGCCTTCGGCTTGGGCCATCGCGATGAGCGACTCACGGTCATCCGGGCGCTCGTTGCGCACGTAGACCTCCGGCGCGTCCAGCGGCGGCGCCGCGCCGAGGAGGGCGTCCGCCTCGATCTCGACGCGCATCCACGGCGCGATGAGCGCCGCGACCTCGACCATCGAGGTCGCGGGTCGGAGCGCGCCGAACGCTTCGGCGTGCGCGCGCCCTACATCCTCCCAGTCGGCGGCGATGTCGGTCACGAAGATCCGCGTGCGCACCACCTCGTCGAGCCGCGCACCGACCCGCGCGAGCGCGCGCTCGAGGTTGCGGACGATCTGCTGCGTCTGCTCGTAGGCGTCTCCCTCGAAGGGGCTGCCGTCCGGCCTCGTGGCCGTCGTCCCCGTCACGTGCACGTGAGCGCCGACCCGCACGACCCGCGCGTACCCGACCCGCGTCTCCCACGGCGCCCCGCTCCCCGCTCGAAACCGTCGCATGGGGGCGATCATGGCCGCGCGCCCGGGGCCGCTCAACCACACATGCGACGACTCGAGACTCGACGGCTCGACGGCTCGACGGCTCGCCACCTCGACGACTCGCCGCCTCGACGGCTCGCCGCCTCGACGACCAGAGCTCGCGGCGCCAGCCTCCGGCCCATGACGGACATCCCCGTGACCGCGGCGGTGCGCGTGCTCCGCGCGCAGAAGGTCCCCTTCGAGCCCTTCTTCTACGCCTACGAGGAGCGCGGCGGGACGCGCCGCAGCGCCGCCGAGCTCGGGGTCGACGAGCACCACGTCATCAAGACGCTGATCTTCCAGGACGACGGCAAGAAGCCCTTCGTGATCCTGATGCACGGCGACCGCGAGGTCTCGGCGAAGAACTTGGCGCGCCTGCTCGGGGTCAAGCGCGTCGAACCCTGCGCGCCCGCCGTCGCCGACCGCCACTCGGGCTATCAGGTCGGCGGCACGTCGCCCTTCGGGACCCGCCGCGCGATGCCCGTCTACATGGAGCGCTCCATCACCGCGCTCGACCAGGTCTACATCAACGGCGGCAAGCGCGGCTTCCTCGTGCGGGTCCCCGTGGCCGACCTCGTCCGCGTGCTCACACCGACGTTGGTCGACGCGGCGACCGCAGGCTGACGCCGAGCAACAAGAAGACGAGCGCGCTCGCCGAGCTACCCCCGCGCCCGGACGCCGCGCACCCGCCGCTGCCACCGAGCTTGCCTGCGCGTGGGATCGTCCGGTTGTGGCTCGCGAGGGCCGATGAGATCGCCTCGCGGTTGTCGACGAGGACGTCGCCCTCCCCCTCGGTGCCCATCCGACGGATGCGAACGTTCGCCGGCATCGAGCCGTCGCCCACCTGGAACGGCCAACGGTTCCTCTGCCCGCGAACCACCCCTCCGCTCGAGAGCAAAACTCGCCACGGCGCCGCCGCGCGGGTCGTGCTCGAGTCGCACTCGATGACGCGCTCGGCGCGGCGCAGCACGTCGACCGACCCGAGGTCGCCGTTGAAGTCGAAGGACGGATCGAGGGTCATCTCGTCGGCGCTCATCGTCGTGTAGAGGCGCGTGACGGTCACGTCTCGATCGAAGAGCGCGCGGGTCGCCTCCATCGGCGCCATCACCTGCTCGTCCATCGCAGCGAAGAGGCCCGCGCGGTCGAAGCCCTCGATCGCGCCGTCGCCGTCCGGGTCGAGATTCACGCATGACACGCACCCCAACAAGGCGTCGACCGACACCCCCGCCGGCAAGGGGACGTTCCCCTCGAGCACGTCTCGCATCCCGTCGAAGGTACCGAAGTCCCGCACCACGGCGCCAACGAGCTCGACGTCGTTCGAGGGAGACGCGCGGAGCGCCTCCCAGCGCTCTCGCTCCCCCGCGCCGAAGATCACCTCGGCCAGGGGCCGGCTCGGCCCGCTCATCTCGGTGACGAAGCCCTGCCCTCCAGCCTGGTTCGCGGCCTCGGTGACGAGCGCGTCGTAGCTCCGCTCGGGGTTCAGCCAGTCGAGCAGCGCCTCATTCAGCTCGAGCGCACGGTAGTTGACCGGGATCGCACGCGCGGGTCCGAGCACCCACACCATCACGCCCATGTCGTTCACCGCAGCCACGGCGGTCGGACGGATCGGGATGCTCGCGAGGCCGGGCCCGAAGTCGATCACGACCGGCCGAATCGAGCCAGCCACGTTCCCCTTCGTGAGCCGAAACGCGAGCAGGTTCATCCCGCCCTCGAGGTAGGGGCCGATCCGCTCGACGCCGAGCTCGTCGATCACGTACTCGTTCGCACGCAGCCACTCGACGGCGACTTGGGCGGCCTCGGAGACGCTTGGGTCGACCGAGAGGACCACGAAGTCGAAGGGTCCGACGGTGCCGTGGTTGATGACTCGGACCGGCGGCGGCTCCGGCGCGCGGCCGGCGTCCGACTCGTCCAAGCGGATGATAGCGTCCGTCGGACCAGGCGGGGCAGGGACCGCGTCGTCCGAGCACCGTCCCACGACCCGGGTCTGCAAGAGGTAGACGGGGTTCGTCGCTCGTTGCAGTCGCGCGAAGGCGAGATCCGACGAAACGCCGATCTCAGGATTCCCCGCGACCGGGAGCAACCACGCAAATCGCTCCGCGGGGCCCTGATATTGAATCTGGATGACCGCCGTGACCGATCCGTCGTCGCGACGACTGAAGATCATGCGCTCCGCCGCTTGGTTGACGGCTCGACCGGTGTCACAGAAGAAGCCCCCGCACGCGCGCGCCGGGGTCGGCGACGCGAACATCGCGGCGAAAGCGAGGCAGATGGCTGCGGGGATGAGTCGGGGAATGTGCACGCGGTGTCCTCGAGGAACGCTACCACCCACTGCGCCGATCTCCCACCCGTGAGATTCGGCGCTTCACGAGGGCGTGGCGTGACGTCACTCGCGCGCTTCGCTCGCGTCGAGCGCCCCGCGCGCTCGCGGAAGGGGCGGCGTTGCCGGCGTCGGTGACGGTGGGCTCGGCGGTGGGCGAAGGGCGTGCGGCGGAGGGCGAGCGGCGGAGGGCGTGCGGCGGAGGGCGAGGGACTCAGGCGATGCGCTTCACGTGCTCGCCGATGGCCACGTAGGCCGCTTCGGCCTCGGGGGTGAAGGCGTGCAGCGTGATCCAGTTGTGGATCATGTCGGGGTACTCCCGCGCCGTGATGTCGACCCCTGCCTCCCCGGCGCGCGCGACGAAGTCGCGGACCTGATCGCGGAGCATCTCGTGCGACCCCCACAGCACGAGCAACGGCGGCAGGCCCGCGAGCTCGGCTCGGGCTGGCGCGAGCAGCGGCTGCGTGGGGTCGACCCCGCCGGCGTATGCCGCGCACCACTCGGCGAAGTCCCGCGCGATGCCCCAGTCGTAGCGCTCGTGCTCATCAATCGAGCCTCCGCTGCGAGGCGGGTCCACCCACGGGCAGATCGCGACCGCCCCTCCAGCCATCGGCTCACCCCGCTCGCGCATCGCGAGCAGGGCCGCGATGCTCAGGTTGCCGCCGGCCGAGTCCCCCGCGAGCACGATCTTCGCGGGCGTCACCCCACGCGAGCGGAGCCAGCGGTACGCGGCAATCATATCCTCGATGGGCGCGGGGAAGGTCGCCTCGGGGACGCGCCGGTACTCGATCGCGAGCACGCGCGCCGAGGCGGCCAACGCGATGCGAGCGATGGTCTCGGCGTGTGAGTCGTTCGAGCCGAAGATGAAGCTGCCTCCGTGCGCGAAGAGCACGACGGCCTCCCCGTGCCCCTCGACCGGCACAAACCACTCCGCGGGTACGCCGTCTGCGTCCACCCGCTCCCGACGCACCCGCTTCATGACTCGGTGCGCTGGCGGGCGCAGCGCGGCCCACACCGCGCGTTGGTCGAGAGGCGAGCGACCGCTCGCGACGCGCGCGGTCGCTCGCAAGAACGCGACCATCGCCTCGAACATGAACGACCACGACGGCCGTAGCGGCCCGCGACGGGCGCGCGCCACGGCGGTGCCGAGGATCGCGGTGAGTAGGCGAACGAAGACCGTCATCGGGGCTTTCCGCGCGCGGGCCGGATGCCGCGGCTTCGGAGCGTAACCCAGGCGACGACGGTCACGTCGGGTCGTCGCATCGTCGCCGTGGTTACCGGCGCACCTCCACACCGCCCGAGGAGTCCACTTGGCGCTCCGTGGGGCGAGGTCGCTGGGGTCGCACCTGAGCGCTCGAAGGGGGCGTCACGTGGCGTCAGCCAACCTCGTCACGCGCAGCGAGGGCGCGCTACTCCGCGGGCGCGCTACTCGGCGGGCTACTCCGCGGTCTCGCAAGGGGGCGGCGGGAAGTCGCCCGGCAGGACCGTCACGTCGCGCTCGGCCGTGAGCCGACCGCCCGTCGCAGGCCGATAGACGACCTCGATCCGGTAGAGCTCGCCAACCGCGCAAGAGGGGTCGCGCAGGATGGCCGGCCAGCCGAGGTAGGCCCGGCCGCCCTCGGCGTCGGGCGGGTCGAGACGGACGCCGTGCCCCGCGCGGCTCGCGGGCCGCTCTTCGTCCGCTGGGTAGTGGATGACCTCGATGCTGCCCTCGTCGGTGGAGACGCCGAAGACGCGGACGCTCACCCAGAGGTGCCAGCCCCCTTGGGCGCCGTGCGCGAGCGCGACGCCGTCGCCGTCCTCCACCGGCACGAAGCGGAAGGTGCCCGTGCCGATCTCGACGCGGGCATCCTCCTCGATGGGCGGCTCATCGCCGCAGCCGGCCCACACGATCGCGATGCTCGCGGCGAGCGTGAGGAGCCGGCCGCGCATCTCAGCTCCGCCGCCGACGGCCGACGAAGAGCCCGAGGCCGACGAGCGCGAAGAAGGCCGCCCCGCCCGCACCAGGTGCCGCGCTGCAGCCGCCGCCGCCGCCGAGCGCGCCCGGCCGCGGGATGGTGCGGTTGTGGGTCTCGAGCGCCGACGAGATCGCGTCGACGTTGTCGACGATGACGTCGCCCTCGCCCTCGGTGCCGACGCGGCGGATGCGCGCGTTCGCGGGCATCGTCGAGTCCTCGACCGAGAAGGGCCACACGTTGCCCTCGCCACGGACGACGCGACCGCTCGGCAGCTCGACGCGCCACGGCGCCTCGGCGCGCGTCACGCTCCGCGCGCACTCGATGATGCGGGTGGCCTGACGGAGCGTGTCGACCGGCCCGAGATCGCGGTTGAAGTCGAAGGACGGGTCCACGGTCATCTCATTCGCGCTCATCGTCGTGTAGAGGCGCGTGACCGTGACCGTGCGGTCGAAGAACGCGCGGGTCGCCTCCATCGGCTCGATGACCTGCTCGGCCATCGTGGCGAAGAGGCTCGCGCGGTCGAAGCCCTCGATCTCGCCGTCGCCGTCGGGGTCGAGGTTCACGCACCAGATGCAGGCGAAGAGATCGTCAATCGTGACGCCGTCGGGGAGCGGCATGTTCCCCTCGATCGCCTCGCGCATCCCGTCGAAGGCGCCGTAGCTCTGGATGAGCTCGCGCACGAGGTCGACGTCGTTCGTGGTCGAGGTGCGGAGTCGCTCGAAGCGCTCGCGCTCCCAGGTGCCGAAGATGGTGTCCGCCAGGGGTCGGGCCTCGCCGCTCATCTCGGTGACGAAGCCGTGGCCGCCCGCCTGGTTCGCCGCCTCGGTGACGACGTCGTTGTAGTTGCGGTTGGGGTTCAGCCAATCGATCAGCGCGTCGTTGAGCTCGAGCGCGCGGTAGTTGACCGGCACCGCGCGGCCCGGGCCGAGCACCCAGACCATCACGCCCATGTCGTCGACCGCCGCGACGGCCGTCGGGCGGATCGGGATGCTCGCGAGGCCGGGCCCGAAGTTGATGATGACCGGCCGGATCGAGCCCGCGCCGTTGCCCTTCGTCAGGCGGAAGGCGAGCAGGTTCATGCCGCCCTCGAGGTAGGGTCCGACGCGCTCGATGCCGAGCTCGTCGATGTCGTAGCCGTTGTCGCGGAGCCACTCGACCGCGACCTGCGCCACCTCGGGTAGCATCGGATCGACCGAGATGACCACGAAGTCGTAGGGGCCGACGTTGCCTTGGTTGACGACCGTGACGCCGCCCTCACCAGGCGCGCGGGCGCCGGCGTCAGCGAAGCCGCCCGCGCTGTCCGCGGTCGGCCCGCCTCCGAAGAAGAAGTCGTCGTCCGAGCAGGTGCCCTCGACCCGCGTGTTGAGGAGGTATTGCGGGTTCGTGGCCGTCTGAAGGCGCGTGAAGGCGGCGTCGGAGGAGATGCCGATCTCGGGGTTGCCCGCCACCGGGAGCATCCAAGCGAAACGCTCGGCAGGGCCCTGGTATTGGATCTGGATGATCGCGGTCACCGCGCCGTCGTCGCCGCGGCTGAAGATGATGCGCTCGGCCGCCTGGTTCACCGGCTGGGCGGCGTCGCAGAAGAAGCCACCGCAGGCGTGCGCTGGCGTGGGTGGCGTGAAGGCGGTCGCGGCGAGCGCGAGGCTGCCCGTCGCCAGGGCAATTCGTAGGGGTCGGTTCATGGGGGTCTCCTCCATCGTCGCCCAGAAGCAGGAACCGCGCCAACACGATTTCTGCGTTCATCCGTCCGATCCGCGCCGCCTCAGCCGGAGGGCTGGCCCAGCGCGGCACACCCGCGCCAGGAACGCCCAGCCGGGGTACGCTCGCCCCGGAATGGTCGGCGGCCCCGACACCCCTGCGACGAACCCAGCCGTCAGCGTCGCGACCACCACCCCCCTGACACCAGGTCCGTTGGTCGACGCGCGACGCGCCGTCGATTTCGAAGAGCGCACGACCAACTGGCGACGACTCGTGACCGCTTACGGGATCGCGTCGGTCCTCGTGCCCTCATTCACGCTCACCGACCTCGTGCAAGCATGGGCGTGGCCCGAGTCCATCGACCTTCCCACGGCGCTCTCGCTTCGGGCGGTGGGCACGGTCCTCATCGGAAGCGGGTTCCTACGAATTCGCTCCAAGACCGACATGTCGATGCGAGAGATCGATCTCTGGGTCAACGCGTTGCCTCCCGTCCTCGTCGTGATGATCGCGTTGCTTGCGCTCTGCATCAGCGGCGTCGGCAGCCCTTACACCGATGCCGTGAACCTCGCGGCGACCGCCTACGCCTTCGTTCCGCGTCGGTACACACGCGCGCTCGCGAGCGCGATCGTCACCGTGCTGGCGTTTCCCTCGACGTTTTTCGTCGCGGCGCTCGTTTGGGGACGCGCACGCGCCGAGCTCTCGGAACCACGGTTCGCGATTGATCTCGCCATCGAGACTTCGATCTTGGCAGGGACGGTGATCGTCCTCGTGAGCGCGGCACACGTGCTCTGGGCGATGCGACGGGCCGTCTTCGAAGCCCGCAGCATCGGGCGGTACCGGGTGGAGCAGCGGATCGGTCGAGGTGGGATGGGGGAGGTCTGGTCGGCCTTCGATGGGGCGCTTCGACGGCGGATCGCGCTCAAGGTCATGCACCTCGACTCGGACGCCGTCGCCCTCCAACGCTTCGAGCGCGAGGTGCAAGCGACGACCGAGCTCACGCACCCGAACACGGTCCGCGTGCTCGACTTCGGGACGACCGAAGACGGCCTGACCTACTACGCGATGGAGTTGCTGGAGGGCGAGACCCTCGCAGAGCTCATCCGCCGCGAGGGTCAGCTCCCCGCGGCTCGTGTCCTCCACTTCGGTCTGCAAGCGGCGCGCGCGTTGGCTGAGGCTCACGCGCGCGGGATCGTCCACCGTGACGTGAAGCCCGAGAACCTCTTCGTCACGCGAGCAGGGGACGAACCCGACTTCCTGAAGGTGCTGGACTTTGGCATCGCGCGCTTGGAGCGCGCCGACGGCGTCTCGCTCACTGGGACCGGGCTCGTCGCAGGCACCCCCCAGTACATCGCGCCCGAGATCATCGAGGGCCAGGAGGCCACGGCTGCCGCAGACGTCTATGCGCTCGGGATGGTGCTCTACCAGCTGCTCACGGGGCGCTTCCCGTACGACGCAGCGGAAGGTCCGGCGCTCTTCCTCGCGCATCTCACGGCCGAGCCCTCGCCCCCCTCGCGATACGCCGAGGTGCCGCCCGACTTGGACGCCTTCGTGATGAAGTGCCTCGCCAAGCGACCCAACCAGCGGTACTCGAACGGCGCAGCAGCCGTCGAGGCGCTCGCGTCATGCTCACTGGCAGGTCGATGGTCCGCGGTCATGGCATGACGCCCGCGCCGCATGCAGGGCACTGGCCGAGCTCGGCCGCGAAGACGACACCGCAGGCGCCGCACGACACGCGGCCGAGGGGCCCGACGCCGAGGCGGGTGAGCTCGGGGTAGAGCGCCTCGAGCTCGGCAGACGACATGCGATCTTGCTCGAGCGCGGGTGACCAGATCACCTCGAGCGCGACGAACGAGTGAGGATCGGTGGCGACGGCGTCCGCGAGGCCCCCCTGCAGCGCGTCGCGATCGAGCGCGCCCGGTAGCGGAGGGAGCGGTCGGGTGGTGCCGACCACGAAGCTCACGACCACGAGGCCCTCGCCCTCCTCTGCCCGCGCGCAGAGCCCCGCCGGGCCCGGGTCGCCCCGCGTGACGTCGTGTCGGTAGCGAGCCTTGAGCTCGCTGACGAGCGCCACGAGCTGCCGCTCGGCCGCGGCCTCGGTGACACGCTGCGAGCGCGCCGCGGCCCGTTCCCCCCACACGTCGGCGAACCGCGCGAGCCGCGCACGCTCGCGCGGGGGCAGCGACCGATCTACCGCGAGCTGGGCAGCGACGCGGCCTCCTCGGCCTACCGCGAGCTGGGCAGCGACGCGGCCTCCTCGGCCTCCTCGGCCGCGATGCGCGCGCGCTCCGCCGCCTCGCGTGCCTCTCGTTCGCGCTGCTCGCGCTCCTGCCGCGCGCGCTCTCGCTCCGCCCGCTCGCGCTCGCGCCCCGCGAAGTCGTCGTGGGACGACGTGCCCCACGAGCTGCCGCTCGAGCCGAACGAGCTGCCTCCGCTCGCCCCCGACGACTCCGAGCCGCCGAAGCCTCGCGAGCCACCGAAGCCGCCGCCCGAGACCAGGGCTCGTCGCAGAGCAGGTCCCTCCGAATAAGTCCGGATAAGTCATCGCAATCGAATCGGAATCCGGCGGTCTTCGTACCACCCCCACGGCGCCGAGCAGCGCGCCCAAGGAAGGAAGACCCCATGAACTTCGCGACCCCTCGGCGAGCGCTCGCGCTCTGTCTGATCACCCTCGGCTGCGGCTCGTCGAGCGGCGACCCGACCCCGAACCCGCCGACCGGCGCCTGCACCTCCGACACGCAATGCGCCGCCAACGAATACTGCGACCTCGGCGCGGGCAGCACCGCGCAGCCCCTGCTCGACCCGCCTTGCTTCTTCGCCTGCCTCGAGGACGAGGCGTGCCGGCCAGGTGACATGTCCTGCGAGAACGCTTGCGCGGAGCGCTGCGGCGCGACCTGCCCCGAGTTCTGCGACTTCGCGTGCGGAGGCTTCGACGGGGTGCCGCCCGATCCCTCCTGTGTGTCGGCGTGCGTCCCCGACTGCGAGGCCGACCGCGCCTCGACGCCGCCGCCCGCCGACGCGGGCACGCCGCCCCCTCCCCCCGCCGCCGACGCGGGCACGCCCACTCCGCCCCCACCTCCGGCCCGCGAGGGCGTCTGCCGCGCGCGCCCCACGCCCCCACCGACCGACGCGGGGACGACGCCCACCGACGCCGGCACGCCGACCGCCGACGCGGGCACGCCGACCGCTCCATTGACCTGGGCAGGGACCTGGAACGTCCGGGCGACCTACACGGCGCGCTGCATGTGGAGCTCCGCTGGCGCTCCCCGCGAGACGGCGCTCGACTACACCGTCACCGCCCGCCTCACCGGGAACAACGACGACCTCACCTCGGCCTTCGGCTCCAGCTACGAGATGAGCGGCACCGGCAACGACACTCGGCTGACGCTCTCGGGCCAGTTCCCCGGTCGCGACCACAACGGCAACTCGGCCACCACCGTGCGCCGCGACAACTCCGTCACCATCTCACTCCGCGAGGTCATCGACGCGAACACCGCACGCGGCGCGATCGAAGGCCGCTACGACACGAGCGGCGGCATCTCGTGCGTGATCCAAGACGGCGGTACGATCACCTTCGAGCGCTGATCGCACCGTGAGCCTCTCCCCCCACCCACCCGAACCGAAGCCCATTCTCCACGCCGACGCGCACGCGACGCTGCGCCGTCGGCTGGAGGAGGGCGCGCGTCGCGTGGTGGTCTGGGGGCCGAAAGGCGTCGGGCGCACGCGCTTCCTCCACGACCTCGAGCACGACCTCGAGCACGAGCTCGCGCCTCGCCTGACCTACGTGGACGCCGCTGGCGCCGACGAAGCGCGCGAGGCGCTCGTCTCGTGGCGCGGCGAAGGCGCGCTGGTCGTCGCCGCCCCGACGCGCGCGACGCTCCGCGCGGACGCTTTCGTCGAGCTCACGCCGCTCGGCCCCCACGAGGCCGCGCGCTGGCTCGGCCACCTCGTGCGTCGCGACGGCCTCGAGCTCCCCGACGCGCGCCTCGCCGAGCTCGCCGCGCACACCTGCGGGCTCCCCGCCGCGCTCGAGCGCGCCGCCGACCTCCTGCGGCTCTTCTCCGCCGACGCGCTCCTCGAGCGCTGCGTGGCCGCGCGCGACGCGCTCGTCACGCACGCGCGGATCCTCGAGCACCCGCTCTTCCCGGCGCCAGCTCCGATCCCCCTCGACGACGCGACGCGCCGCGCAGCCGCGCTCCTGCTCGCCGCGGGCGAGCCCGTCCCCCACGCGCGCCTCGACGAGTGGCTGCCGCGCGGGCTCGACGCGCTCCTCGCGCTGCGCGACGTGGGCCTCTTGCGCCGCGGAGACGACGTCGAGCTCCTCCACGGCCCCGCGCGCGGGCTCGCGCTCCACCCCGCGTTCGGCGAAGAGCTCCTCGAGGCCGCCGCGCGTTTGGATCAGCACGCGGCGGCGATCGCCCACGACGCGCGGCGGCGCTGGGTCCTCCGAGGCGAGGAGGCGGCGCTCGACGAGATCGCCCAACACGAAGCGCGCATGCGCCGCGCGCTCGAGCGCGCCCTCTCCGACCGAAGCGGACCGCACGAGCGGGTGGTCGAGCTGGCGCTCGCGCTCCAGGCCCGCGCGGAGATCCACGTCGGCCCCGCGCCGCTGCCCGAGCTCGAGCGCGCCTTCGAAGCCTTCGGCGGGACCTCGCCCGAGCTCGCGATCGAGCGCGCCCGCGCGCGCCGTCTCGTCGGTGACATGGAGGTCTTCGAGGCGACGCTGAGCGCCCTCGACCCTGCGCCCCTCCCGCCTCGGGTCGCCGCGCGCTGGCACGCCGAGCACGGGCAAGGGCTGCGCTTCCACCGACGCCTCGACGAGGCCGCCGACAGCCTCGACCGCGCGCGAGCGCTCGCCGCGGCCGACGGATCCGAGCTCGAGGCCGCGCGCTTCACGATCGACCTCGGCGGGATGCGGTACTGGCAGCAGCGGTTCGACGAAGCGATCGCGCTCTACACCCGAGGACGGACGATCGCGGCGCAGCTCGGCGCCAAGCGCACCGAGGCGATCGCGCTCTCGAACCTCTGCCTCTGCCACTCGTTCGCGGGGGACGAGGCCGCCGCGGATCGCGCGGGGCGGGAGGCCGTGACGCTCTTCGAGGCCATCGGTGACGTCGGGGCGCTCGGTGCGACCCTCGGTCATCTCGGCATCCTGGCCTACCAATACGGGCGGCTCGAGGACGCCGAGCGCTTCCTCTCCGAGGCCGAGCTCCGGGTGACGGAGTACTTCGAGCAGCACGTCTACGTCCGCTTCAACCGCACCTGCGTCGCGCTCGCCGCTGGTCGCCTCGACGAAGCCCAGGGGCTCCTCGACTCGCTACCGGCGCTGTTGGCGGCGAGCCCGAGCCCGCTCGTCGCGATGCACCTCGAGCGGCTCGCGTCGGACCTCTTCGAAGCCCGCGGGCGCTTCGCGGAGGCGAACGCCGCGCTCGCGCGGGGGATCGAGCTCGCGCGTCAGGGAGGCTCCGCGGACGTCGAGGCGCAGCTCGCCGCCCAGCGAAGCCGCGTGCTCGCCCGCCTCGGCGAGCTCGACGCGAGCGAGGCCGCCGAAGGGGCCGCGCGCGAAGCGCTGGAGCGGGTCACGCGCGAGCCCTTGCGCGCCGCGACGGAGCTCGTCCTCGACCACGCCGCGCACTTACGCTCCGCGCGCAGCGGCGACGCCACGGGCCCGACGGATCGCCTCGCGGAGGCGCTACGCCCCGCGTGGGAGGGCCTCGGCGCGCGCTCGCGCGTCGGCGTGAGCGCAGCGGACGCGGGCGGCGTACGCGAGGCCGCGCTCGCGTACCTAGCCGACCTCGATCCCCCGACGCGCCTCGCGGTCGAGTGGGCCGCCCGCGACCCCGACGCGCGCGCGATCTGCCTCGACCCGATCAGCGAACGCGCCCGCCTACCCGGCGGCGCCGAGCTCGACGCCGCCACGCGCCGCAACGCCTTCCGGCTCCTCCGCCTGCTGGCCGAGGCCGGCGACGCGGGCCTCGAGCGTGACGCGCTGGTCGAGGGCGTCTGGCCGGGCGAGCGCATGCGCGACGACGCGGCCAGCAACCGCCTACACAACGCCCTCGCGCAGCTCCGCGCCGCGGGGCTCGCGCCCCACCTCGAGCGCGAGGGCACGCGCTACCGGCTCGTCGGCGTCCCGGTGAAGACCTCCCGTCAGATCGGCGCCTCGCAGACCAGCGCTGGCACCTGAGAGTAGTAGAAGCCCTCCCGTCAGATCGGCGCCTCGCAGACCAGCGCCGGCACCTGCGAGTAGTAGAAGCCCTCGCCGTCCGCGGAGGAGTCGCCAGCGGGAGCGCGCCGTCCTCCCAGTCAAGGACCCTCGGCACGTCGGCGTGGCACGAAGCGGTGGGCGTCGTGGCACGAAGCCACGGATCGCGGAACCATGACGTGATGGAAGCCCTCGATCGTCTCGCCCGCACGCTGGTCCTCGGTGCCCTCCTCGACGTGCTGCGGGACCGCCACGGCGGCTTCGAGCTGGTCGCCCATTGGAAGCAGGGCGAGTTCCACCACGACGTCGTCGTCCGGCTCCCCGCCGAGCCCTTCGACCTCCCCGGCGCCGTCCTCGTCATCGCCACCAACTGCAACGGAGGGGTCAAGGAGGTGCTCTCGTTCGCAGAGGTGCCGGACCGCTGGGCGCTCTGGAGGCACCGCTGCCCCGACAACCCCGAGTTCGAGGGGACGATCCCGACCCTGCTGGGCTCGGCGCGAACGCATCACTGGTTCGAGCCCTGCGAGCTGCTCACGCCGGACGCTCGCAGCGAGCTTCGCCCCGAGCACCGGCGACGCCAGCGCGGCGGAGGCTGGGAGCCGCGCTGAGCCGCGCTCAGTCGCCGCGCACGATCTCGACCCGCCGGTTCTGCGCACGTCCGGTCGGCGTCTCGTTCGTCGCGACGGGGCGCGTCTGGCCGAAGCCCTCGCTCGCCAGGCGCTCGCGGGCGACGCCGCGCGAGACCAGCGCGTCGAGGACGCTCGACACGCGCTGCGCGGAGAGCCGCTGGTTCGTGGCGGGGTCTCCGATGGCGTCGGTGTGGCCCTCGAGGCGCACGTTCCAGTCGGGATGACGCGACAGGATCGCCGCGACGTCGTCGAGGGTCGCGCTCGACTCCGGACGAGGCGTCGCCTGCGCGAAGTCGAAGAGCACACCATAGAGCCGCGCGCGGCCGGACTCGAGCTCGCGTTCGAGCGCGCTCGCAGGCGGAGGCGGCGCGCGGCGCTCACAGATCGGATCGCGGTCCGCCATCCGGTCGATCTGCAGCGCCGCGACCCCGCCGGCCTCGCCGTTCGGGTCCCAGGTCTGCATCGTCCCTTCGAGCTCACCGCCCACGCCGCGCACGACGATCGCGACGGTCCGGCCGCCCTCGTGCGTCCACCGGAGCTGCACCGCCCTGCCGTCGACCGTGATCTCGACGTCGGCGTCCGCGTCGCGGTCGAGGCAGCCCTGGAGGCGGCCGCCGACCTCGCGGACCTCCATGCCGCCGAGCAGCCAGCCGCCGTGCCAGTTGCCGACGAGCTCGGTCTCGGCCGGGGGGCTGGTGCGGAAGCGGCCACGCACCGCGACATCCTGGAGCCCCGGGCCAAGCGCCTCGTCGGGCCCTCCGAGGCGGCCGAGGAGGTGGACACGCACGAACCGACCCGATGCGTTGACCATCGCGCCGACGCGATGTCGCTCGTCCTCGCGTGGCCCCTCGAAGCGCGCGAGCGGTCGCCACGGGCCGGCGGCGCCGTCGCCGACCTCCAGCGTCACGACCTCGGGTCGCCGGACCACCCAGTAGTCGTCGAAGGTGACCTCGACCCGCTCGACGTCGGCGACGGCGGCGAGCTCGAGGATCGCCTCCATTCCCCCCTCGGTCCGCTCGGAGTCACTCCAGCCAGTCTCCGGCGCCTCGTCGAGCAGCGCATACGCTCCAGGGAGCGTCGAGCGCACCACGCGCGCGCCCGCCGCGCGCGACGTCAAGTTGGGCAGGCCCAGCACCTCCGCGCCGACCGGGGGTGTCGAAGGTTCGACCGGCGGCGGCGCTTCGCCGGGCGCCGTCGCCGCTGGCGTCGGAGTCGGCTCCGTTGCGGGCGGCGGCGTCGGCGCGGCCGACTCGCCGCTCGAGCCGCAGCCCATCCCGCCGAGCGCGATCACGACGACCCACGCCATTCGTCCACTCGAGCGCCGCACAGTGTTCCTCTGAACCCTCATCGAACCTCCGGGCGGCGAGTATGCTTCACCTACGAAGGTGCGAGGGTAGCCAAGTCGCGCTGGCGCCCCTTTCGACCCCGCCAAGCGTGACCGCTTCTTGGTCCGAGGAGGCGCAAGGAGCGCGCTGGACCGTCCAGCACGGTGGTTGGGTTCCTTGTACGACCGGACATCCATCGCGGCGGAACGGTATGGCGGCCGCCACCCCTGATCTGGCGGACCCGCCAGGGGCAGGCCCTGCGCCGCCAGATCCGCCACTCTTGGCGGCGCGATTCTTCGCAAGAAACGCGGTCTCCGCCAGCGTCCGCCGCCGC